>CACFWQ010000006.1 GCA_902570055.1 uncultured Pelagibacteraceae bacterium | reverse complement strand
TAAATTCCAAATTTTTTTAGATAAAGCTTTTCCGTAAAGACCTTTATTTAGAGGTCCAGGAAATATCTCTGGATATAAAGTAAATATTCTAGCTTGCCACATTTGTTATTCTTATTTCTTTTCTTCCTTAGATGCTTCTGCTTTCTTTTCTTCCTTAGATGCTTCTGCTTTCTTTTCTTCCTTAGGTGCTTCTGCTTTCTTTTCTTCTTTTTTTCTATCTTTCTTTGGGATAGCTTTTTGAGGATTATTGCTATTTGAAGGCATAGGAATAATTTGTTTTTCTCCTAAAATTCTTGCTACTCTAGTAGTTGGTTGCGCTCCTTGACTAATCCAATATTTAATTCTATCAGTCTCAAGTCCTATTCTTTCTTCTTTTTCTTTTGGCAATAGAGGATTAAAAAAACCCAATTTTTCTATAAATCTTCCATCTCTAGAAAATCTACTATCCGCTACAACAATTTTATAAACGGGTCTTTTTTTTGTTCCTCCCATTGATAGTCTTAATTTTAACATTTCTTCTCCTTTTTTTTATTTAAGTTGATTAAAAAGCTCTGGTGGTATTCCTTTATCATTCATACCTTTCAGATCTCCTTTTGACATCTTTTTCATCATCTCAGACATCATTTTAAATTGTTTTAACAATTTATTGATAGTGGCCACATCAGTTCCAGAACCATTAGCAATTCTTTTTCTTCTTGAACCATTAATTATTTTTGGGTTTTCGCGTTCCTTTTTAGTCATTGACAAAATTATTGCTTCATTTTGTGTTATAATTTTTTCATCAATTCCAGCGTTATCCATTTGAGATTTAATTTTTGAAACACCTGGCATAAAAGACATTATACCTTCTATGCCTCCCATTTTTTTCATTTGCTTTAATTGAGTTAAGTAATCTTCCATAGAAAAATTTCCTTTTTTTAAATTTTCTTCTGTTTTTTTAATATTTTCTTCTCCTAAATCTTCTGCAGCTTTTTCTACTAGAGACACAATGTCTCCCATTCCAAGAATTCTATTTGCAATTCTATCGGGATAAAAAACTTCAAAATTTTCTATTTTTTCTCCTACTCCCAAAAATTTTATTGGAACTTGAGAAACAAATTTCATACTTAAAGCAGCTCCTCCTCTGCCATCGCCATCTGCTCTGGTAAGAATTATCCCCGAAACATTTACTGTATTTTTAAATTCTTTTGCAACTTCTGCGGCTACCTGTCCTGTTAGCGAATCTGCTACCAATATAACTTCGCTAGGCTTAATAGTTTTTTCAATTTCTTTGATCTCACTCATCATTTGAAGATCTATTTGTGTTCTGCCCGCAGTATCAAATAAAAGTACATCAGCTCCATTTAAAGCAGCAGCACTAAGTGCTCTTCTACATATATCGGTAGGTAATTGTCCCTCAATTATTGGTAGAGTTAAAATATTGTTTTGTTCACCAAGAGTTTTTAATTGTTCTTGTGCGGCTGGTCTATAAACATCTAAACTAACCATCATAATTTTTTTTTTTTTATTTTTTTCTAAAAATTTTGCTAACTTAGCAGTAGTAGTAGTTTTTCCTGAACCTTGTAAACCAACTAGCATAATTGGAACTGGGGGAACTGCGTTTAAATTTATATCAGAATTACTTGCTCCCAAAAATTGAACTAATTCATCATGAACAATCTTGACTACCATTTGTCCAGGTGAAGTCGATCTAATAATTTCTTTTCCTAATGCTTTGGGTTTAACATTGTTTACAAATTCCTTTACAACAGAAAGGGAAACATCGGCCTCAAGTAACGCTTGTCTGATATTTCTCAATCCTTCATCAACTTGTTTTTCATCAAGTGATGGTGCTTTTTTTAGAGAAGAAAAAATTTCTTCAAATTTATTAGTCAAATTTTCAAACATAATTACACACAGCAGTAATCGCACTAGTGGGCGAACCCTCGCTGACTAGTGTCGACATCTTTGTTTCCAAAGACACCGCAAATTACTGTTTTTGCGGAAATGCCGACAAAGTATAATAGAGGTTCAAAAAGTCAATAAATAAGTTAAACATCTAATATTATGGATATTAAAGCATATAAAATGGATGGTCTAGGTAATGACTTTGTAATCATTGATCAACGAATTCAAAACATGAAATTGTCAAAAGAACAAATTATTAAAATTTGTGACAGAAATTTTATTGGCTGTGACCAGCTTATTTTTATTAAAAAAAAAAAAGAATTAGATGCTTTTTTAGAATTTTATAATTCAGATGGAAGTAATTCTGGAGCATGTGGCAATGGTACAAGATGTGTTGCTCATCTTTTATCAAAAGAAAATGGCAAAAAAGTAATTACTGTTGGAGCTGGTTCTTCAGTATTAAAATCAAAAATTTTTGAAAATAATGTAGTAGAAACAGAAATTGGTATACCTAAAATTAGCTGGAATGAGATTCCAATAAATGAAAACAAAAATACAAAAAATTTAGGCATTAAAATTGTCGACAAAAATAATAATGAATATATAGGTGGCACAGCAATCAATGTAGGAAACCCACATGTTATTTTTTTTGTAAAAAACATAGATAATTTTAATATTAACGAAATTGGACCAATAATTGAAAATAACAAGCTTTTTCCTGAAAAATGTAACGTCACACTTGCAAAAGTAATTAACGAAAACTTAATTAAAGTTAAAGTATGGGAAAGAGGTGCGGGACTTACTAAAGCTTGTGGAACAGCTGCCTGTGCTGCGGCAGTAGCTGGAAATATAAATGGTTTAACAAAAACAGAAACAGATATTGAGTTTGAACTTGGAAAAATATCAATTTTTATTGATACTAAAAATAGTGTTCATATGAAAGGACCTGTTTCAGGAGTAAAAAAAATAGATATAAAACTTTAATGGGAATATTTGAAAAATTTAAAGTAGGTTTTAAAAAAAGTGCAATAACTTTTACCTCTGGTCTAAGAGATATTATTGTAAAAAAAGAAATTGATGACAATAATTTAGATTTAATTGAAGAATATTTAATAAAATCTGATGTAGGAGTTTCTGCAGCTTCTGAGATTAAAAAAATAATTTCTTCAGAAAAAATCGATCCTAAAAAAAATATTATAAATGAAATAAATTTAATACTAAAAAATTATATAATTAATTTAATGAAACCTTTAGAAAATAAAATTTTTTTTAATAAAAGTGATTCACTCAAAATAATACTTATCTCTGGTGTAAATGGTGTTGGTAAAACTACAACTATTGGTAAAATTGGTAAAATTTTAAAAGCAAATAAAAACAAAGTATTACTTTCGGCATGTGATACTTTTAGAGCAGCGGCAATTGAACAATTGGAAAATTGGGCCAAAAAAATTGATGTAGAAATAATTAAATCAAACCAAGGAGCAGATCCTGCTTCTGTCGCATATAAAGCTATAGATTACGCAAAAAAAAGTTTTAACCATGTCTTAATAGATACCGCTGGAAGATTACAAAATAAAAAAAATTTAATGGATGAATACAAAAAAATAGCTAATGTTGCTAAAAAAATTGATATTGAAGCTCCACACGAAGTAATACTAATTTTAGATGCAACTACTGGCCAAAATATATTAAATCAAGTTGAAGAATTTAACAAAATAATTCCAATAACAGGTTTAATTATGACAAAACTTGATAGTACAGCTAAAGGAGGAATATTAATAGCAGTTGCAAAAAAATATAAGCTGCCAATTATTGCTCTTGGTCTTGGAGAAAAAGAAGATGATCTACAAGAATTTGATGCAGAAAAATTTGCTAACGCATTTATTGAAACTGATTAATTAAATTTTTCTGCATCAAACTCTGTAACATGGGTGGGTGCCACTAAAGCATTTAAATTTACAAATGCAGAAATAAAAATGATTAATATGTATCGTATAAGCTTCATAAAATATTTTTATATTTTTGACTATTTAAAGTCCTAATTTAAACTATAAATAAATTTTCTAAGCGCCTCTACAAGATTTTCATTATATTCCATCATATGATCATCATGTTTTGAAAAGTAAGAATACTTGGGTTCATTGGCCAATTCATACATTTTTTTTCCCATCCAAAATGGAACTATACTATCAACTTCTCCATGCATAATTAAAATTGGAGATTTTATGTTTTTGATCTTTTTATCACTTTTGTATTTATCTTTAAGTAAAAAATTTACTGGAAAATAAGGATACTTGCTTTTACCAACATCGACCATTGAAGTAAAAGGAGTTTCTAAAATTACACCAGCAAAATTTTTATTTTGAGCAATCTCAGTTGCAATCCCAGTACCAAGAGATTCCCCATAAATAATAATATTTTCTTCTTTTATTCCTTTGTCCTTTAACCATTTAACAGAAGCTTCTGCATCGTCGTAAAGGCCTTTTTCTGTCGGTTTACCTTTATTTCCGCTAAAACCTCTCCAAGCAATAATAAGAAAATTAACATTCATATTTTTGAAATGATTAATTTTGTATATTCTATTTTCTAAAGTGCCAGCATTTCCATGTAAAAATAAAATTGTTTTGTAATTTTCAGAATCTTTAGCGTAATACCATGATGAAAGTTCAATATTATCTTTAGTTTTAATTTTAACTTTTTCTATTGAAAAATTCAATTTTTCTACAGAATAGTTATCTACTGAAGGATAGTATAGTAAGTTTCTTTGAAAAAAATATAAAACAAATGTAATTAATAAATATACTGATAAAATTAATAATAAAATATTTAATAAAGACATTTTTTTATTCATTACTTAAATTTCTATTATTTAAAATAAAGTATAAATAAGAAAAAATGCAAATTAATAAATAAACAAAAAAAGATATTTGAAAACTTTGAGTCTCTTCTTTTCCAAGAAATTGGCATAAATCAATAACTAAGCCAATTCCCCATTGCATTAGGAATGTACCTACAAAAATAAGTAAGTTAAATGATGTAAGTGATTTTCCTGCTAAACTAGTTGGAAAAGACAATGCCACAGCAGGCTGAGTAAGGGTTAATACGATTGAAGTAAGTATATAAATTGTAAAGTGTATTGTTCCTGCATTTTCACCTGAAATAATAATAGCAAGTAAGGATAAATAACTAATTGGCAATCCAAACTTCATTAATTTCATTGACTCAAGACCAAGTTTTGTAATTTTAGGTAAAATGTAACCAAAAACAAAAAAAGCTACTAGCATTGTTGTATTTATCCAAAAAAGTCCTGTTGCGCTTTCTAATGGAGAGTAACCAGCAACTCTTACCATCCAAGGTCCAGCCCATAAAGTTTGGATTGCAACCATTCCGCCATAATTAAATAAACCAAGAGGAATTGTGCTTCTAAAAAATTTATTTTTCCAAACATCTGTCAAAGATCCAGCATTTTTTTCATGATTGCTATTAACTTCATTTTTCCATGAAGGAATAAAAAGCATTGTTAAAATTATAATAATAAATATTAAAAAAGCTATTATGCCAAAAATCCATCTCCAACCAATTATTGGCAATAAAATTTGAACAGGCAATGTTGAAAAAACAAAACCCATTGAAAGTACCATTAACATCCAGGCATTTGCTCTCTGCTGATATTCATCTGCAAACCAAATTCTGTAACCAGTTAAGGGTCCCATTAAACATGCACTAACACCAACTCCAATTAAAATTCTTGATACAAGCAAACCGGCAAAACTCTGAGCAAAAGCAAAAGCTGCTGTACCAATTATCGCAATTAATAAAAACGAAGAAACAACCTTTTTTGGACCATGTTTATCAAGTAAATACCCAAGTGGTATTTGCATAGATGCAAATCCTAAAAAATAACCACCTGCTAATAATCCTAGATCGCCTGCATTTAAATTAAATTCAGAAGTTAGTATGGGAGATAAAGTTGCAGTTATAGCTCTTAAAAGCGCAGATATGAAATATCCACAAGCAAATACAAAAAATATAAAGACCGCTTTTTTGATCGGTAAAATATTTTTTTCCATTAAATTAAATTAAAAATTTAAAGATATATCACGATGTACAGAGTTACACTTAGCAACATATTTAGCTTGATATTTAGTTAAACCAGACTGAAGTCTTAAACCTATATTATCTTTTATAACTAAATTATATTTCTCAAGTTCTGGCATCAAGTTTACTGCAGCTTCTTTTCTCCATTTTATTTCTTTTTCAAATAACATAAAAATTTCTGAGCTCGTATCTGAAATATTGTTAACATCTTTTTCTTCACTATCAATTAAGGAATATAAATCATCTAATCTATTTGCAAATTCTTCTGTACCCGAAATTTCACCAAGTTTTTCAAATAGACTATCTATAATTGAAATTGAATTTTCATAATCTTCATTAAAAATATTTTTCTTTAAATTATTAATATCTGAAGAAAGTTCATTTAACTTATCATGATCTTTGATGAACATGGCAATTTGTTCTAAGTTATCATATGCTTCATCAACATTTTTTCTATATCTTTTTGTCTGTGTATTTTTTGCTTTATTAATAATTTCAAATTCTTTATTTTTAGATTTCCAATTTTCAGGTATTTGTTTGGCTATTTCATCAATTTCTAATTTATAATCTTCGATTTTCAGCATAATTTTATTTTTTTCGGCCACTGCATCTTTATCTAAATTTCTAATTTCAGATTCTAATTTTTCTATTCTATTTTTTATTTTTCTAATTTTTTTCTCTTTTTTTCTTACACTAAAATGAAGATCTCTATAATCTTGAACAAATTCATTATATTCTTTTTCGGTTTTTTTAAGTTTTTTAACTAACGCAAAAGTTCCTAATGCATTATCAAAATGTTCCTCAAAAATATCCATTTTATCATTGGGAAGGTTTGAGGGAACCAATTGTTGAAAGCCTGTAATTGCATCTCTTATTTTTTGCTCTTCATTATTATAAATATCAAATTTATATATTTGTAAACAATGTTGAAGCTTAGGATTCATTGGAGGTGGAGCTACATGAGATGTTAAGTATGTTCTTGCTGGTAAATAATTTACTAAACTTGGATAAAAACCTACGATTCCAAGTCCTATAAGCTGTAATATTATGAAAGGAACAACGCCTTTCCAAATATTCAAAGTTGTAACAAACTTTGGTGCAACACCTTTTAAATAAAACAATGCAAAACCAAATGGGGGCGTTAAGAAAGATGTTTGCAAATTTACACCAATCATTACACCTAACCAAATTGCACTAACGTTAGCCCCAGTTTCTGCTAGCAATATTGGTGCAATAATTGGAACAACAACAACAGCAATTTCTATAAAATCAAGGAAAAAGCCTAATAAAAATATTACTGCCATAACAACGATAAACTGAGTCCAAAATCCTCCAGGTAAATCTTGTAAAAAATCTCTTACTAATTCTTCTCCTCCAAAAGCTCTGAAACCTGAGGTTAACATTGCTGCTCCTAGAAGAATTATAAATACCATAGATGTAGTCACACAAGTTTCTGTAACAACTTCTTTTAAAACATTATCAACCTTGTAAGCTCTCCAAAAACTCCAAGAAACTCCAATTAAAAAGATAATGGTAAAAAAACCGGTAATTAAAATTGCAGTTAAGTTTCTGGTTTCTAAAGCTTTAATGTTCAAATTAAAATTATTTGAAATTATAAAAATAGGAATTAATGATATAATAGTTATTATCAAAGGATAAAAAGCATCTTTTTTACCTTGATGAAGACGATATCCTGCCATCAAAGTTGCCCCTATGGCTCCAATAGAGCCA
Source organism: uncultured Pelagibacteraceae bacterium (assembly GCA_902570055.1). Taxonomy (GTDB): domain Bacteria; phylum Pseudomonadota; class Alphaproteobacteria; order Pelagibacterales; family Pelagibacteraceae; genus Pelagibacter. The sequence continues at coordinate 19,942 of CACFWQ010000006.1, read as the reverse complement.
GCTTGATTTACAGTTGCTATACCCATTAATATAGATCCAAGAACTGCAAAAATTAATGCAAGTGGAGGAATTATTACCATAGTTACTTTCAACCAAAATCTAAAATCCAATTGACCTTTAAATGGAACTGGTGGAGCTGCTTTAGGATTTAATCTTGCATATACAAATACATACAGCATATATAAACCAACTAATACTAATCCAGGTAACAATGCTCCAAGAAACATATCTCCAGCACTTGTAGATCCCACTCTTAACTCGCCGGGCATATTAAATTCTCCAGTGACTAATTTATAATCTGCTTGTCTAATTGTATTAGCAACATCGGATGCACTAGCTAATTGATCGGCTATAATAATTAAAACAATTGATGGTGGTATTATTTGACCAAGGGTTCCTGATGAACAAACAATTCCGCTTGCAAGACTTCTGTCATACTTATTGTTCAACATAGTGGGCAATGAGATTAGACCCATTGCAATTACTGTTGCTCCAACTATACCTGTTGTTGCTGCAAGTAATGCCCCAACAAAAATTACTGAAATACCTAATCCACCAGGAATAGGACCAAATAACTGTCCCATGGTTACCAAAAGATCTTCCGCAATTTTAGATTTTTGCAACATTATTCCCATAAAAATAAACAAAGGTATTGCAATTAAAGTGTCGGTTTCTACATCCCAATAATTGCTCCTAAAATTTGTAATACCTGCCGTTAACCATTCTATGGGACCATCAGTTGCAAAATAAGCACTAGCATTTCCTTCAAAGAGATATCCAAAAAAAGCTGCGAGGCCTATTGCAATGATAGCTGAACCCGGTAATGCAAAAGCAACTGGAAAACCTGAGGCTAATGCTGCTATCATTATTAATATAAGTAGAGATAAAAATAGATGTTCCATAATTTAATTTTTCAAAAGTTTATGACTGCTACTCATAAAATAACTAGTAAATTGAATTAACATACTCACTGCAAATACAGCTAAATATATTGCCATTAAATAAAGCAAATATAGTCCGTTAGAGCCTTGTTGCGTAATTTCAAATGAAATCACTGGACCATTAATAATACTTGCTTTATTAACCATGCCCAAAAATATAACAATAAGACAAAGTGGAATTCCCAATACCAATGATCCGATGGAGTTCGTCCAAGCTTTTTTTCGTTCACTAAAACCAGTGTATAAAACATCTACTCGTACATGGCCTTCATGCATTAAAGCATATGCACTAGCAAAAAGATAAAGAGCGGAATACCAAAAACGAACTAAATCTCCTTGAAAAGCCTGTTCATATTCAAATATAAATCTGGATAGAACAATCGCAAATTCACTACCAACTACTAAAACGGCTAGCCAAATAAAACCTACTGTTCTCGTAAAATATCCAACTACAAATGAAACTAATATTAAAGGAAAATGAATAAATGTAATTCTAAAATTTGGATTAACCAAATTATATTTTATTTTTTCATTAAAAATTGGCTCAACTAATTTTTCAACAATCATAAATGAAACTAGGAAATCTGCGGCTCCAACTATTAAAACAGCCCAGAAAGAAGATCGAATAATATAAGCTGTAAATTTAGTAAGAATTTCAGCATCAGATTCTAAAGTTTGGTTAATAGATTTAAATACATAAAAAATTACTATTAATAATGAAACAAGGTAAAAAAATAATTGTATAAAAGCAAAAGTTAGTACTGGTACTTCTAAAGGTTTATTTAATTTTTTAAATCCAAATAAGCCGTAATTTGAATATAGTTGTTTAATACCAGGCCAATCAAACCAAACTGTTAAAACATTATTGATTAAAAAAACAAAAGTAATAGCTAATATCGAATAACTAAATATTCTAATCAATATTGGTAAGCTATTTTTTGTAATCATAAAACAAAAGAATCTTTTAACAAAACCCGCTAAAATAAAGGGCCCTTAAAAAAGGGCCCTTATATCGAATTTTATTCTAACTTTTTATTAAAGTCCTAAAGCTCTGTTTCTTTGTTGAATATATGGTGAATCAGATAAGTTAGTCCAAGCACCAATTTCTTTACGAGCTTTAACAAAAGCTTTATGCGTTCTAGCAGCAAGATCACTATGTTGCTGAACTTCATCGTAAACTTCTGCAGCACCTTTAGCAAATGCGTCATAAACTTTATCATTAAATCTTTCAAGTTTAACACCATGATCGTTCACTAGACGAGCTAATGCAGCACCATTTTTAGCATTATACTCAGCCATCGTAATTTCATCTGCCCAAGCACACGCAGTTTTAATTGTCGTTTGATCTGATTTTGTTAAGCTTGTAAACCATGACTTATTTACACCACATGCTAACATCGAACCGGGTTCGTGCATACCAGGATAGTAATAGTATTTAGCAGCTTCATGGAACTTCATAGCTTCATCATTCCAAGGACCTACCCATTCAGTTGCATCGATTGCTCCTGAAACAAGGTTTTCATAAATTTGTCCACCAGGAAGTGAAATTGGAGAACCTCCAAGTTTTCCAATAACTTGTCCTCCCAATCCTGGAATACGCATTTTTAAACCTTTTAGGTCGTTAGCTGATCTAATTTTTTTATTAAACCAACCACCCATTTGAACACCTGTGTTACCAGCTATAAAACTTTGAGTTCCAAAATCATCAGTTAGTTCGTCCCAAAGCGCTTGTCCACCACCATGATGAATCCAAGCATTTATTTCAGAGTAAGTAAAACCAAATGGACATGCTGTAAAGTATCCAAAAGCTGGGTGTTTTTTAACCCAGTAGTAGTCTGCAGCATGATACATTTGTGAGTTGCCTGATGCAACTTCATCAAATGAGTCAAATGCTTTTACTCTTTCTCCAGAAGCATAATAAGTGACTTGTATACGTCCATCACTCATATCGCTTAGTCTTTTTGCAAATCTTTGTGCGCCTGTACCTAGACCAGGAAAATCTCTTGGCCAAGTAGCCACCATTGCAGCTTCTACTCTCTCAGCAGCAACAGCTGGAGCAGCTAAAGACGATGCAGCAACAGCAGCAACACCAGTTGCAGCAGCAGCTTTTATAAACTTACGTCTAGCAGGCGTCTTGCCTTTCAACGTTTTAGTTTTATTTGACATATGTCTTCCCCTCTTTTGTTTTGTTAATTAACAAGACTTAATTAAATCACATTAGATATTAAGAGTCTTTAATTAAAATACTCTAAAAAATGAATTCTAATCAATTAAGATAAACAATTTTACAACTTAAAATTGAATTAATTATTTTTGTTTTATTATGTTTGGTTTTGGTCCGCCAGTATACCAGTCTAACAATTCTATAGTATGTAAAATTGGAATATTAGTTCCGATTGATATTTGAGTGATACAGCCAATATTTCCTGTTGAAATAATATTAGGTTTCAAAGACTCAATATTTCTAACCTTGTCTCTTAATAGTTGCTTAGCTATTTTATTTTGCAAAATATTATAAGTGCCAGCTGATCCACAACAAATATGGCCATCGGGAATTTCTAGTATATCATTTTTTGTTTTGGAAAGTAATTCTATTGGTTGAGAATGAACTTTTTGGCCATGTTGCATAGAACAGGGTGAATGATAGGCAATTCTATATTTTTTTTTCTTCTTTTTTATTTTCAAATTTAAATTTTCAGATAGATATTCAGAAACATCTTTAGATAATTCAGAAATTTTTTTTGCTTTTTTTTTTAATTCTTTATCATTTCTAAAAATAAATCCATAATCTTTTAAAGTTGTTCCACAGCCTGAGGTGTTAGATAAAATAGCATCTAAATTGCCATCTAAATATTCATCATACCAAGTAATTATGTTATTTTTAAAATTTTTATATGCATCATCATTTTTTCCAAGATGATGACTTAAAGATCCGCAACACTTAATTTTTTTTGGAGTTATAACTTCTACTCCATGCCTGTTTAATATTCTTATAGTTGCTTCATTTATTTGTGGTGATATTTCTTTTTGAACACATCCAGTTAATAAAGCAACTCTTGCAATTTTTTTTTTAGTTTTTGCCTTATAAATTTCTTTATATTTTAAAGTTTTTTTGGGAAAAGAATCTGGCATTAAATTTATCATATCTTTTATTTTATTTGGTAAAATAAAACTAAAAGGTTTAGTTATTTTAGAAAATATACTAACTATTTTAAAATATTCTGTGTTTGACAAAACTTTTGATAAAAAACTTCTCAAAAATTTATCAAAAAAAGGTCTTTCATAATTTTGTTCAATGTATTTTCTTCCATGATCGATTAAATGCATATAATTTACGCCCGCAGGACATGTGGTCATGCAACTATAACATGATAGACATCTGTCTATATGTTTTACAACATTCGCTGTTGGTTTTTTTTCATTTTCTAACATGTCTTGTATTAAGTAAATTCTTCCTCTTGGACCATCTAATTCATCTCCTAATATTTTAAAAGTTGGGCAAGTAGCATTACACATCCCGCAGTGTACACATTTTTTAAATATTTTTTCTGCTGAATGATTGTCTTTATTTTTTAGCTGTGATTCTGAAAAATTAGTTTGCATTATATTTCTCTATACATTTTACCTGGATTAAAAATTCTTTTTGGATCAAAACTTTCTTTTATTTTTTTTGAAATAAGAAGCCTATTTTTATTTATTGTAAACAAGCTTTCATTAAAACTAAAATTTTCAGATCTTTTAATAACTGTTAAGTAGCCATTCATTTCTAAAACAAACTTTTTAATTTCTTTAATTTTCATTTCATCTTTATCTGCTACTTCAATCCAAAATAATGATCCAGACCAATCTACATAATATTTGTATTTATTTTTGATATATTTCATCAATTTCTCATTATTTGAAAATGGTACAACTATTCTTAACAAGTTGTTTTTTGTATTATTAAATAATTCTAAATTATTGACTTTTTGCCAGAATAAAACAGATTGATATACATCTAAAATCGAAGTTTTTTGTTTATTCAATTGTAGCTCCTTAAATAAATCTTTTTTTCTTTCTTCAATTGATTTTTTATCTCCCTCTAGTCTAAAGGCTAAAAATGATCCTTGATATTTTAAATCATTAAATTGAAATATTTTATTTTTGTTTATTTGAAATTTTTTATTTTTTGGTTCATCAGGAATATAAATAGATCCTGAAATTTCATTGCTTGAGCTTAAAATTTTGTCAAAAAAATTTGATACCTGTTTTATGTCCTCGGTATGAATAGCAACAGTAGATTGTGAATTTTTTTTGGGCGATACTTTTAAAGTTATTTCTGTTAAAGCAACCAAAGTTCCAAAAGATCCAGTAATAACTTTAGATAAATCATATCCAGTAACATTTTTTACAACTACACCGCCAGATTTAATTATATCTCCTTTTCCATTTATACCTCTAAAGCCTAATATATGATCTCTTACACTTCCTGACTTAAATCTTCTTGATCCTGCAAAATTACAAGAAACGTAACCTCCTATTGTTCCTTTATCTGATTTACCACCTTGAATAAAACCAAAATCAATTGGTTCAAAAGCTAGTTGTTGATTTTTTTTGTCTAAAGTTTCTTCAATTAAACTTAAAAGAGTGCCTGCTTTAACTTTTATGTATAGCTCTTCAGGAAGATATTCTACTATGCCTGATAAATTAGAAATATCCAAAGTTTTTGCTGTTTGTAGATTATAACCTATAAATTTTTTAGAGTTAGAACCTATAATTTCAAGTGGTAAATTTTTTTTGTAATTATCCCTAACGATTTCTGAAACATTTTTTTCATTACCAGGCCTAAACACATTAGAATCTAGGAAGGTCTGGAAATTTTTCTTCACCTCGATGGACATGAACTCTTCCTTCCTCCGCACATTTTCTAAGTATTGGATAAACTTTTCCTGGATTCAACAAGTTTTTTTGATCCAATGATTTTTTTATATTTAGCTGCTGTTGAATATCTTTATCATTAAACATTTCACACATTAATTCTCTTTTTTCAATACCTACGCCATGTTCTCCAGTTAAAACTCCACCTAATTTTACACAAAGTTTTAATATTTCAGCACCTAGTTGTTCTGTTCTTTGAAATTGATCTTTATTTCCACCATCAAAAACTATAATTGGATGCAAATTTCCATCACCAGCATGGAAGGCATTTACAACTTTTAAATCATATTTTTTTGATAGTTTTTTAATTTCTTTTAAAGCAACAGCTAACTTTCCTCTAGGTATAGAGCCATCCATACAATAATAATCTGGCGCCATTTCTCCACATGCTGGAAAAGCTGCCTTTCTACCAGACCAAAAAGACTGTCTTTCTTTTTCTGTATTACTTAACTTAAGACTAGTTGAATTATTTTTTTTGGCAATATCGGCTACTTGTTTTAATAAATTATCAACATCAGATTTTGTGCCATCAAGTTCAACAATCATTAATACTTCTGCATCTCTTGGATAACCAGCTTTAGCAAAATTATCTGTAGCTATAATTAAAGATTTGTCCATTATTTCCATTCCTGCCGGTACAATGCCGTTTGATATAATATCTGAAACACATTTGCCTCCATCTTCAATAGTGGAAAAACCTATCAATGCTGCTCTTACTGTTTGTGGTGTTTTTAAAATTTTAACAGTAACTTCAGTTATCACACCTAATAAGCCTTCTGAGCCGCAAAATAATCCCATTAAATCATAACCTTCTTGATCCAAAGTTTTACCTCCAATTCTACAAATAGTTCCATCCATCATTACCATTTCAATTCCTAAAATATTATTTGTTGTTGTTCCATATTTTAATGAATGCACTCCTCCAGAATTTTCCGCAACATTTCCGCCGATTGAGCAAGCTAATTGACTTGATGGATCTGGAGCATAATAAAATCCTTTGTGTTGCACAGCATGAGTGATGCTTAAATTAGTAACTCCTGGTTGGGTCACTACGCATTTATTATTAAAATCAATCTCTATTATTTTATTAAATTTTCCTAGACCTAACATAATTGCATCTTGCAAAGGTAGAGCTCCACCTGAAAGACCTGTTCCAGCACCTCTTGGAATTACTTTAATATTTTCTTCATTGCAAAATTTCAATATTTTACTAACTTCTTCAGTATTTTCTGGAAGAACTACCGTTAAAGGAGTTTGTTTGTATGCGGCTAATGCATCTGTCTCATAAGGCCTTAACTCTTGAACATGACTTAAAACATTATCAGCACTAGTAATTTTTCTTAACTTTGAAACTATAAAATCTTTTTTTTGAACGGTATTTTTATCTATTTTAGGTAAAATAAGGTCAGACATTATTAATTTAAAATTTTTTTAATTTTTTCTAAAGCATTAGAAATATTTTCTTCTGAAACAGTAAAATTCATTCTTACATTATATATAGCAGAATTTCCAAAAGCTGTCCCTTGTATTAAAGCAACTCCTGCTTCATTTAAACATTTCTCCGCAAATTCATCTCCATTCATTCCTGTTTCTTTAACATTAGGAAACATAAAAAATCCAGCTTTTGGCTCAGTACATTTAATTCCATTTATCTTTTTTAAACCATTAAACATTAAGTTTTTTCTGAAAATAAATTTTTCAACCATATTATCAATTGACTCATCAGGTCCATCAAGAGCTGCAATTGCTCCATGCTGTATAGCAGCATTTACACATGAATGATTATTTACACAAAATTTAAATAAATGTTTTAATAATTTTTCTGGCCATACTCCCCAACCTAATCTCCATCCTGTCATTGCATATGTTTTACTCCAACCATCTAATACAATAAGTCGATCATAAAGTTCTGGATAGTTTAAAAAGGTTGGAAATTGTTTTTTTTCAAAAAGTAACCTTCCATAAATTTCATCGCTAAGAATTGCTACATTCGAAAAATTTTTCAAACCGTTTGCTAATTTATCTACAACTTTTTTTTCTGCAAAACTGCCTGTTGGATTATGGGGATTGTTAATAATCAATAAACGAGTTTTATCGTTAATTAAAGATAAAATTTTATCAACATTAATATTAAAATTATTTTCATCATTTAAATTATATGGAACTGCTTTTGCTCCTGTATAACTTATCATTGACTCGTAAATTGGAAAACCTGGATCTGGATATATAATCTCCGCTCCTGGCTCTCCATAAAAAGAAATGGCATAGTGCATTGTTGGCTTGCCTCCAGGCATAATAAAAATTCTTTCGGGAGAAATATTAGCATTATATAAACTTTTTATTTTTCTACTTACAGCTTCCCTGCATTCTATTATTCCATTTGGAACTGTATAACCATTATTGCCATCTTTTAAAGCTTTTATCGTAGCTTCAATGACATGTTCAGGAGGATTTTCAACAGATTGACCTAAACTTAAATCAAAAATTGTTTTTCCTTCAGCTTGTAACTTCTTAGTTTTAGCAAAAATATCATATACAAGCTCTGTTCCTAGTTTATTTACATTTTTTGCAATTTTCATAATTATTATTTTTATCTAAAAACAATTTTTGATTTATTAAGTTCTTTTACAGATTTACATCCCATTAATGTCATGTCGCGATAAATTTCTTCTTTCATTTTTTGTAATATAACTTCAACACCTTTTTGTCCTCCTGCAGCTAAAGCAAACAAGTATCCCTTACCAAAACTACATGCTTTAGCACCTAAACATAGTGCTTTTAGTACGTGGGTTCCTCTTCTAACACCTCCATCTAAAATTACTTCTATTTTATCTCCAACCGCATTTACAATTTCAGAAAGTTGATCAAAAGGTGCTCTTGAGCCATCTAACTGTCTTCCTCCATGGTTTGAAATTATTACTGCGCTACATCCAATATCAATAGCTTTCTTAGCATCCTCAACCGACATAACCCCTTTTAACGCAAAAGGTCCATTCCATTTTTTTACGCAATATTCAGCATCTTTCCAATTCATAGAAGGATCAAATTGCTCATTAATATAATCTATAATTGATTTATCAATACTAGATCCTTTGTCTGTCATGTGAATAATATTTGCTAATTTAAATTTTTCATGGATCAAATGATTTATAGTCCAGCTAGGGTGTAATGCAAAACTTAATAAACTACCCAAAGTTAATTTTGGCGGTGTTGAAAATCCTGTTCTTCTATCTCTCTCTCTATTTCCCGCAACAACAGTATCAACTGTCAAACACATGCTATTGAAGCCAGCTTTTTTACACCTTTCAATTAAATTATCCGTAAGACCTCTATCTTTATGAATATATAGTTGAAATAATTTGGGACCTTTTGTTAATTTTCCAATTTCTTCAATGCTTACAGTGGACATTGTTGATGTGCCAAAAATTGTACCCATTTTTTCTACTGCCTTCGCTGAAGCTTTTTCACCTTCATGATGATAAAGACGATGCATTGCTGTTGGGGAAGGAAACAAAGGAAAATCTATTTTTTCTCCTAAAACAGTTGTAGATAAATCTATATTTACTGCATCTGCTAATACATTTGGAATTAAATCACAATCATTGAATGCCTCTGTATTTCTATTTAAAGTAACTTCGTCATCAGAGCCCCCATCAATATAATGAAAAATTGGAGAGGGTAATTTTTTTTTTGCTAATCTTCGAAAGTCATTAAAATTATGACAATCTTTTAAGTTCATTTTTTTTTTGAACTAAAACTTCTGAAGAAAATTAAACATATAACTATTTGCTCCAGGATTTTTATCTCCTAAGCTAGCATTCGATATATGATTATATGATAAGCCTAATTGACTATTATTTAATAAATCTAAAGATAACTGAACTTCACTTTTAAATTCAACAATATGTCCAAGATCTTTGCCACTTCCCTTATTGTATAAACCTGGAGCAAAACTTGGTGTAAAATCCATTTTACCTATTTTATATTGAGCTTGAACTCCAGTATAAAGATAAGTTGCACTATCCGCTGTAATCATTGCTCCAGTTACTGGAGAAAAAGTTCCTAAGAAAGTATCTCTGAATAAATTTTCATTTTGATGCTGTAGACCAAATATTGTTGATTTTTTTCCATCATCACTAAAATCAAACATTCCTGAAAAAAAATTCAATTCATGTTCTTTCTCTAGGTTTACAAACTCTTCAGCCTTTAAACCTTGATGTAAAACTAATACAGCAATAAGCAATAATGCCTTGAAATAATAGCGGATAAATTTCATATATTTTAAGAATATACTCAATTTTTCAATCATTAAAGTCATAACTTAAAAAATTTTGTTTTTTTAAAAATTAACCATCCTCCAACAATGAAGGTAAGAATTGGTAATAACCAAAGGAAAATCGTGTTTTTGTTAAATCCTGGATTATATGAAATCCATTCTCCATATTGACCTATAAGATAATCATAGATTTGGTTCTCTGTATAACCTTCTTGTATTTTTTTTTTAATAGCTATTTTCATACTAATTGCAAAATCTGACTGGGAATCATAAACAGATTGCCCCTGACAAATAAGACATCTTATATTTTTAGATATTTTATTTACTAAATCAATATTTTCACTTTGTGCATTTGAATGAAACAATAAGAAAACTAATACTATTAATATTTTTATTTTTAGATAATTCATTTTGTTAAATTTTCTATTTCTTTTAATATTTGAGAGTTAAGCGGTCCTATATGAATTCTTAAAATTTTTTTATTCTTATCAAGAACATAAGTTTCAGGAACACCAATAATTCCAAGATCGATCGCAATCGTTCCATCTTGATCAACAAGAATTTCCGAATATGGGTTTCCTAGTTGCTTTATAAATTTTTTTGCATTAGATAAATTGTCTCTATAATTTATTCCAATAATTTTAATTGAAGAATTTTTACTTAATTTGATAAGATCATTATGTTCAATTCTACATGGACCACACCAAGATGACCAAATATTTAATAAATAAATTTTGTCTTCAATAAATAATGAATCAATATTAATATTTTCATTATTAAATAGTTTTTTTGCATTAAATGATGAAATCTGTTTACCTGATTTTGTGGGCACATAAGTATTAGGATTATTTAAACCTTTTAAAAAAATTAAAAAACAAAATAAAACAAAAATTATTACAGTTATAAATAAAGTTTTATTTTTCATTTAATTTTCTTTGAAAAAAATTTATTAATCCTCCACTAGCTAATATAATAGTAGAGAGCCAAATCCAAATCATAAACGGTTTTGTCTGATATTTAATATTATAATATTCATTTCCTTTAACTAAATTCACAACTAAAAATTTATCGCTAAAAAAATTTATTTTAATATCTGCTTCACTAGTAATATTTTCTGGCTGATTAAATATTCTTAATTCTGGTTTTAAAAATATCTCCTTTTTATTATCTTCTTTAATTCTAAAGGTTGTAACAACAGATATATAATTTTGTTTTTTAAAATTTTTTACTTCTTCAAAATAAATAATTCCATGCTTAAATTTATATTTTTCTCCAACTTTAATATTAGTGGAAATTTCGCTAGAAAAAATTCCATTTAAAATAATACTTAAAATTAATAAACTAAAACCAAAATGAGATATTTTTTGGGATAGATTTATTTTTTTTTTTATAAAAAAATCACTTATAGTTGTAACAAGCAAATACAGAGCTACTCCTATTAAAAATGTTGTAAACAAACCATTTAAACCAATTATAATTAAAACAAAATATGAAATTAAAACAGATATAAGAAATAAAAAAATTAATCTGAGATTAAATAACTTAATATCATCCTGAATCCATTTTATATTTGGACCAATTGCCATTAAAATTAAAAAAGGAATTAGAAAAGGAATTAACAGCTTATTATAAAAAGGTGGTCCTACAGAAATTTTTTCGTCAGCTATAACTTCTAAAAAAATTGGATAAACAGTTCCAATCAAGATAACTGAAAGAAAATACATCATAAACCAATTATTAATTAAAATTGAAGTTTCTCTACTATATAAAAAGTTTTTTTGATCTTTTGTTATTGGTTTATAAAAAATAAAAAAAATAAATATTGAAATTAAAATTAATATAAACAAAAAAATTAAAATAAAAATTCCTCTTTTTGGATCATTTGCAAAAGTATGTACTGAATTTAATATTCCTGACCTAACTAAAAAAGTTCCACTCATACTTAATGTAAAACTTGAAATACATAATATTAAAGTCCATGAAGCTAGTTGTGATCTTTTTTCCAAAACAATTACCGAGTGAATTAAGGCTATTAAACATAACCATGGCATTAAAGAAATATTTTCTACAGGATCCCAAAACCAAAATCCTCCCCACCCTAATTCATAGTAAGCCCAAATTGAACCTAACATAATTCCAATGGTTAAAAAAAACCATGAAATAACAGTCCAACTTTTTAAATTTTTTGCCCATTTGTTATTTACATAATTTTGAGTAATGGCTGCTAATGATGATGAAAAAATAATTGATGAACCAATATATCCTAAATATAAAATTGGAGGATGAATAGCCAATATTGGGTCTTGAAGAATTGGATTCAGCCCAAGCCCTTCTTTAGGAATGGGAAACAAATAACTAAAAGGATTTGATGTAATTAAAAGAAACAAAAAAAAACCAATTATAATAATCTGTTGAAATAATAAAGTAATAATTCTAAATTTTTTTGGTTCTTTTTTTGAAGTTATTAAAAATATAAAAATAAATAAAGTTAAAACCAAAAGACATAATAACAAACTTCCTTCGTGATTACCCCAAGAGCCTGAAATTTTGTAAAATAATGGTTTTGTGGTATGAGAATTATTATAAACAGTCACATTGCTAAAATCTGAATTTATAAAAGAGATTATTAAACAAATAAAACTCAAAAAAACAAAAAACAATTGAAAAAAAACAAAACTTATAATTTTCGAATTGATTGAATGGTTAATAATTTTTAAATCTTTATAAGATACAAAAATTAACAAAAAAGAAAATATCAGACCAAAAATTAGGGAATAATATCCTAATTGACTAAAGAACAATTTATTTAGCCTCCAAAGCTTCTGTTACTTCTGGAGGCATATAATTTTCATCATGTTTTGCCAAAATTTTTTCAGCAATTAAAAAATTTCTATCTTTTAGAAATCCTTCTGCTACAACACCTTTTCCTTCACTAAATAAATTTGGAACTGATCCAAAATAAATAACATTAATTTCATTTTTAAAATCTGTTATTACAAATGTAATTTTATCAGAGTTTATCATGATTGATTTATTTTTTACCATGCCTCCAATTCTAATTTTGTTATTTTTTACTTCAGACAAATTTTTTATTTCAGTTGGAGATAAAAAATAAACAACATTTTCTTCTAAAGATTTTAATATTAAAAAAATTGACAATATTACTGAAATTAACAATAAAAATATAAATAAAACTCTTAATTTAACTTTTTTACCATACATGTTTGCATGAAGTTAAATTTTAGAACTAGTACTATTTAGCAATATTTCTCTATTTGTCGATTGTGTTTTTGCTAATTTAATTTTTCTTCTATTTAATAAACCAAATTTAGCTACAAATTTGTTTTGTTCTTTTACTAAATTGATTTTAATTAATGTATACAAAATCGCAAAACTGATTAATGTAAATGAAAAAGCGGACCAAACGTACACTCCGTAACCTTTCATCAAAATCATTTCGTTTATCATAATCTATCTAATCCTTTGTTCTTAATTTTTATCAATTCTGTATTATATTTCATTAAAAAAATTAACAATGCAAATAGTGAAAATGCCGCGGTCATAATCAACAAAGGCACTAGCATTGATGAATGTATAGAGGTTTCTGAGAAGACTTTTACTGACGATTCTTGATGTAATGTAGACCACCAATCAACAGAAAATTTTATTATAGGAACATTAATCACGCCCACAATTGCAATAATAGATGTAATCTTATTAGCTTGTTCTTTTTTATCAAAAATTCTCCAAGCTAAAATATACATAGAATAAAATAAAACCAAAATTAGCATTGAAGTTATTCTTGCATCCCATGCCCACCATGTTCCCCAGGTTGGTTTTCCCCAAATAGAACCTGTTACTAGAGCAATAATATTTAATACAAAACCTGGTGGAGCCAAACTTTTTGCAATTAATGAAAAATTTTTATTTTTAAAAATAAAACTTATTATCGAAAGACAAGCTATTAAGGAAAAAATACCAAGAGCAATCCACGCTGAAGGAACATGTACATACATTATTCTTACGGAATGACTTTGAATATAATCTTCAGGTGATAAAAAAAGAGCCTCTGCTAAGCCTATTGATAATACAATTATAAATATAATAAAAATATATTTAGGTGCTTTAGATGTTATTTCAAATATTTTATTTATTTTAAAAATATTAAACATAAAAACAATATATATAGCAATTTTAAGATTTCTAATTATTTTTGACTATTTATCCGATCAAGGGTGACGAGGGAGATAATTTAGGGAAATGTTTGCACCCTTGATCAAATACAATAAAAATATATCAATCGCGTATGTCCAAGATTTGAACTAATTGTGTTTAAAAAAAGACTTAATTAATTTGATGGCTTAAAATAACTCGATCCTACCTTGCCTGAAAATATTTCATTAATTAAAGGATGTTTAATAGGCTCATCAGAACTGTCAATTAACAAATTTTGTTCTGATACATAAGCTTCATAAGTAATATCATCATTTTCGGCTAATAAATGATAAAATGGTTGATCCTTCTTAGGTCTCACATTTTTAGGTATAGATTGATACCATTCTTCTGAATTATTAAATTCAAAATCAACATCATAAATTACTCCTCTAAAATCAAAATGTTTGTGTTTAACTACATCTCCAATTGAAAATTTTGCTTTTTTCGGACTCATCATGAAAAACTAGACTATGTATATTTAAAAAAAAAATCAATAAAAAAATATAAATGTTTTAAGTATCTGTTAGTATCTTTTTTGTGAATAAATCATTTATAAAATTTATTACTGATTTTGGCCCGTTGTTAGTTTTTTTAATTTTTTATTACAATAGTGATAAAAATTTAAAGACAGCAATACCTCCATTTATTATTGCGACAATTATTTCTTTAGCAATTGTTTGGTTTCTTGAGAAAAAAATACCAATGATACCACTTATTGGTGGAGTCTTAATTACTTTGTTTGGTGGTTTAACAATTTATTTTGATAATCCAATATTCATTTACATAAAACCTACAATAATAAATATAATTTTTGGTCTAGCTTTATTATTTGGTAAATTTTTTACAAAAGAGCCCATACTTAAAAAAATATTAGGAAAGTCTATTATACTTACTAATGAAGGATGGGATATATTAAATAAAAGATGGATAATTTTTTTCTTTGCTTTAGCTCTTTTAAATGAATTAGTTTGGAGAACACAATCTGAGGAATTTTGGGTAAATTTTAAAGTTTGGGGAATTTTACCAATTACATTTATTTTTACAGCATTTCAAATTCCAGTATTAAGTAAGCATAAAATAAATGAATAATAATTTAAAATTAGTTGTAGATAATATTAATAAAAGAAAAGAGAGTGAATCTTTTTTCAAAAAAAATGAATTAAAAATTATTCTGGATTTATATGCTAAAATGGTATCAGAAGGATCTTGGAAAGATTACGGTTTAAATATTTCAAATAGACAAGTTGGTTTTAGTGTTTTTAAAAATGCAGCTGAAAGTGCAATGTATAATATTTGTAAAAACTTTAAACCATCAAATAAAAACTTAAAATATCTAATTACTGACACCAAGGGAAAAATTCTTAAAAATTCTTACAATTTAAAAATTCTAATTAATAATACAAATTGGAAAAAACTTTAAAAAATTAATAATTATCTTCTCTGTCCAAATAGTCTTAACAACATTATAAATAAATTTATAAAGTCTAAGTAAAGTGTTAAGGCGCCCATAATAGCCTTTTTTCCCATCAATTCACCGGAGTCACTAGCTTGATACATATTTTTAATTTTTTGAGTATCATAAGCTGTTAGGCCAACAAAAATTAAAACTCCTAAAATTGAAATTACAAAATACATCATTGAAGATTTTAAAAAAATATTAACTAAAGATGCAATAATTATACCAATTAAGCCCATCATTAAAAATGACCCTAATTTTGTTAGATCTCTTTTAGTTGTATATCCATAAAGACTCATGGCACCAAAAGTAGCTGAAGTTATAAAAAAAACTCTTGCTACACTTACGCCTGTATAAACCAGCAATATCCAAGATAACGAGAGACCCATCAAGGCAGCAAAAATCCAAAATACTGTCTGAGCTTTTGAAGAACTCATTTTATTAATTCCAAAACTCATATAAAAAACTATTCCCAGTGGAGCTAACATTACTATCCATTTTAGTCCTGAAAAAAACAAAGCGTTACCGAAAGATGTAAAGCCAGTTATTGAGCCGCTAGAATCTGTTAGTACAGACATTTTAAAAGAAATAAGTGCTATAATTCCTGTTAGTAAAACTCCTGTTGCCATATAATTATAAACTTTCAGCATGTAAGCTCTTAGACCTTCGTCCATTACTACGGTCGTTTGTGTGGCAGCTTTTACTTTATTTAAAATATTTTCTTTATTAAATTCCATAAATTTTAATATAATAGCCTTTTACTATTAATTCAAGATATCATAAAAAGCTTTAAAAAATATTTAATATTTCATGAATTATAAAAAATTGGGAACTACAGATCTTGATGTTAGTACTATTTGCTTGGGAACTATGACTTGGGGTGAACAAAATTCTCAAAAAGAGGGCTTTGAGCAAATGAATTACGCTGTGGACAGTGGTGTAAATTTTTTTGATGTAGCTGAAATATATCCTTCACCTTGTAGAAAAGAAACCTATGGTGAAACAGAAAAAGTTATAGGAAATTGGTTTAAAGAAAAAAAAAATAGAGATAAAATTATATTGGCAACCAAAATTTCTGGACCTGGATTATCCTATGTGCGTGGAGGTGGACCTCAATACACAGAAAAAAAAATTTCAGAAGCAGTTGAAAATAGCTTAGAAAGATTAAAAACAGACTATATTGATTTATATCAATTGCATTGGCCAGAGAGAAAGACCAATTTTTTCGGAAAATTAGGGTATGCACATAAAAATGATTTCAATGAATGGAATGATTTTGAAAAGATACTAACGGCTTTAGATAAATTTATAAAACAAGGCAAAATTCGTTATATAGGATTATCAAATGAAACACCTTGGGGATTATCAAAATTTTTAGAAATTTCAAAAATTAAAAAACTTCCAAGAATGATGTCAGTTCAAAATCCATATAGTTTATTGTGCAGAACTTATGAAGTTGGTTTATCTGAAATTTCAATTAGAGAGGAAAGTGGATTGCTAGCCTACTCACCGCTTGCAGGAGGATTTTTAACAGGCAAATATAGAAATAATAATTTACCAGAAAACTCAAGACAAAAATTATTTGGCGATTATTACACTAGATATAGTAAGCCTGATGTGTCTTCAATTATAGAAAAATACTTTAATATATCAAAAAAATTTGACTTAAATTTTGCTCAAATGTCAATTAAGTTCTGTGAGATTCAACCATTTATGACAAGTGTAATTATTGGCGCTACAACAATGGAGCAGTTGAAAATAAATATAGAAAGTGTAAATGTAAATTTAAGTGATGAAAATATTACAGAAATTAACAAAATCCAAAAACTATATCCAAATCCATGTCCATAATTAGATATTTTTTATTTTTTACATTTTTTATAATGCTTAATTATCAGGCTACTGCAGAAGAAGTAAAAAAAATTGGAAAATTTAAAGATTGGGAAACTATAGTTATAAAAAATGATTCTGATTTAGTTTGCTTTGCTCAATCAAAACCTGTTTTACAATCACCAAAAAAGAATCCTAGAGAAGCTAGATTATTTGTAGCATTTAGACCAAATAAAAAAATTTTAGATGAAGTCAGTATAACTGCTGGATATGAATTTAATAATCAAAACTCAATTACTGCTAAATCAGGAAAACACAAATATAAATTTGATATTGCTCAAGAAAAATTTGCCTGGATAGCAGATAGCAAGATGGAAAAAAAAATGATTAAAACCATGAAAAAAGGATCAAGAATGATGATTACTGGTTTTAATCAAAAGGGTTCTCAAACAATTGATCATTATTCTTTATTGGGTTTTACAAAAGCTTATAGTACTGCAAAAAAAAATTGTAGCTAATTTTTGAATGAAACCAAAAAAAAAAATAGTACTTGCCTATTCAGGTGGGTTGGACACTTCTATAATATTAAAATGGTTACAAGAAAATTATAATGCAGAAGTAATTGCTTATACTGCAGATATAGGACAAAAAATTAACAAAAAAAAAATTATTAAAAATTCAAAAGTATTAGGAGTCAAAAAAGTTATTATTGAAAATTTAAAAGACATATTTGTAAAAGAATATATCTATCCAATGCTTAGAGGTCATGCTCTATATGAAGGTACTTATTTATTAGGTACATCTATCGCAAGACCTCTTATTGCAAAAAGACAAATTGCTATTGCAAAAAAATATAAAGCATATGCAGTATCTCATGGTTCAACTGGTAAAGGTAATGACCAAGTAAGATTTGAGCTTGGATACCATTATTTTGCCTCTAAAATTAAAGTAATTGCTCCATGGAGAATTTGGAAGTTAAACTCGAGAACAGATCTAATAAAATATGCAAAAAAAAATAAAATTGCTATTCCAAAAAATAAAAGAGGTACTCCACCATTTTCTGTTGACGATAACTTATTCCATACTTCGACAGAAGGTAATATTTTGGAAAATCCAAAAAATCGAGCACCTGAATATATTTATCAAAGAACGATTTCACCTGAAAAAGCTTCTAATAAAGGATTGTATTTAACAATCGGATTTAAAAATGGAGATCCAGTATCTGTCAACGGTAAAAAAATGTCTCCGGGAAATCTTTTACAAAAATTAAATATATTTGCAGGCAAAAATGGTATCGGCAGAGTTGATTTGGTTGAGAACAGATTTATTGGAATAAAATCTAGAGGTGTTTATGAAACTCCCGGTGGAACATTATTAATAGCCGCACATAGAGCAATTGAAACTGTAACCTTGGATAAAGAAACTATGCATAAAAAAGATGAAATAATGCCAAAATATGCAAAACTTATTTACAATGGTTATTGGTATTCTAAAGCAAGACTTAAACTTCAAAAAATTGTTGATTTAAAAAGAAATAAAGTAAATGGATCTATTAAACTTAAATTGTACAAAGGTAACATTACAATAGTTTCAAGAAAAACTAAAAGCAATGCTTATTCAATGAAAAAAGTTTCATTTGAAGAAAACAAAACATTTAATAAATTAAACGTTGAAAGATTTATTAATTTTCACAAAAAAAAACTACATAAATAAATCAAGCGCTTAAAAAAATCTATTATAATTATTTTTGAGATCTTTTAAAACACTCTATAGTGTTTTTTAATAAACAGGCAATTGTCATTGGTCCAACACCTCCTGGAACTGGCGTTAAAGCTTTTGCAACTTTTGAAACCTCATCAAAAGCTACATCTCCAACAATTCCTTTATCAGTTTTATTAATTCCAACATCAATAACTATTGCATCTTTTTTAACCCAATCACCTTTGACAAGTTCAGGAATACCAACTGCAGCAACTAAAATATCACCTTTTAAGCACTCCTCTTTTAAATTTTTTGTCTTAGAATGTGTGATCGTAACCGTACAATTTTCTTTTAAAAGAAGTTGTGCCATTGGTTTTCCATTTAAATTTGATCTTCCAACAATAACTGCTTTTTTTCCATTTAAATTAGGTTCAATTTTTTTAATTAATAAATAACATCCTAGTGGTGTACATGGAATTGAGCTATCATAACCCGATGATAAATTTCCAACATTTATAGGATGAAATCCATCGACATCTTTGCTTGGTAAAATTGCTTCTATTACTTTTTGTTTATCAATATGTTTGGGCAAAGGTAATTGAACTA
>CACFWQ010000005.1 GCA_902570055.1 uncultured Pelagibacteraceae bacterium | reverse complement strand
AAAATATTCAATTTGCAAAATTTAAATTAATTAATGCAAACATTAAAATTATAAATAGTTCAAAGAACTATGAAACATTATCCTGGCCTAATAAAAAAAAACCAAAATTTATTAATGTTGTATTAAAAGTTAAAACCAATTTATCTCCAAAAAAACTTATGAAAAAATGCCTTGAAATTGAAAAAGAATTAGGAAGAATCAGAAAATTAAAAAATGAACCACGAATTTGTGATATTGATATAATTGATTATGAAGGAAAAGTTTTAAAAGAAACAAAACTTTTTTTACCACATCCAAAAATGCATAAAAGAAGCTTTGTTTTATTGCCACTTTATGAAATAGCTAAATCATGGATTCATCCGGTTAAAAAAAAAAACATCAAAAATTTGATAAATTCTCTCAACATTGATGACTTAAGAGGTGTTAAACTAATTTGATTTAATGTTATAATATTAAATGCTTAAATCTGAAGAATTAGTAAATAAGGTAAAATTATACAACAAGTTTTTAAATCCGGAAGCTTTAACTAAAGCTTATGATTTTGCATTAAAAGCACACAAAAGCCAAAAAAGGGAAGAGGGCGTTCCTTATATAAATCACCCTGTGGCTGTAGCAAATATACTTACAGATTTAAAATTAGATAGCGCTACTATTACAACAGGTCTCTTGCACGATACTATTGAAGATACACTTGCGACATACAATACTATAAAAGAAGAATTTGGACAGGAAGTAGCTGACTTAGTTGATGGTGTGACTAAAATTTCTGAGTTTGAAAATAAAGCTGTAGAAAATTCTAAGGCTGAAAATTTTAGAAAATTAATTCTTGCTACATCTAAAGATATAAGAGTTCTTCTAGTTAAGATCGCTGATAGGCTTCACAACATGAGAACAATTCAATTTGTGAAGGATAAAAATAAACAGACAAGAATAGCAAAAGAAACTATGGAAATTTATTCTCCATTAGCAGATAGAATGGGAATGAATAGAATTAGAGATGAACTAGAAGATCTTTCGTTTGAAGTTTTAAATAACGAGGCAAGAGAATTGATAAAAAAAAGATTAGATGAAATTAAAGTTAACAGAACAACTAGTTTTAAAACTTTATCATATGAATTTACTGATCTATTAAACCAAAATAAATTAAATGCACAAATTTTTGGGCGTGAAAAAACACCATTTTCTATTTGGAGAAAAGTTCAAAAAAAAAGAGTTTCACTTGAACAAATAACAGACATTATTGGTTTTAGAATTATTTTAGATAATGTTGAAGATTGTTATAAAGCATTAGGTACATTTCATTCTAAATGGAATTGTATACCGGGAAGATTTAAAGATTATATATCGTCACCAAAAATTAATAACTATCAATCTTTGCATACAGCTATAATTGGACCCAATAAAAGACCAATTGAAATTCAAATTCGAACAATGTCAATGCATGAATTTGCAGAAAGAGGCATAGCTTCTCACTGGAAATATAAATCTTCTGAAAGGTTTAATTCTCTTACTTGGAAAGAATATGACTGGTTAAAAGATTTAGTTGAAATTATTGAAAAAAATAAAAATCCTGATGACTATTTTGAATATACCAAACTTCAAATGTTTCAAGAAAACGTTTTTTGTTTTACGCCAAAGGGTTCAATTATTAAATTGCCAAAAGATGCTACTCCTATTGATTTTGCGTACGCTGTTCACACTAAAATTGGTGATACAGCTATTGGATGCAAAATAAATGGTAGAGATAGTCAACTACAAAGTGTTTTAAAAAATGGAGATATAGTAAAAATAATTACTTCAAAAAAAGTTTCTCCTTCATTACATTGGTTACCTTTAACAAAAACTGGTAAGGCAAGAGCTTCAATTAGAAGATATTGGTATTCAAGAGGCAATCCAAATGAGCAAAAAACTAAAGAATATACATCAATATTATGGATATCATTACCAGATCAACCTGGTAAATTGGGAGAAGTAACAACATTAATAGGAACAAATAATCTTAATATATCAAGCGTCCAAATGACCGAAACCGCAAAAGATCATATAAATTTTAAATTTAATTTGATCATTAAGGATCTGAAAAACTTTACAAATTTGATAAGTGAGTTAAAACAAAGGGATTTTAATTTTAAAATTATTAGACACGAAAATAAAAAAAGTAATGCTTTCACACAAAAAATCTTTAAATATTTTAAAAAAAACTGATGCGTTATTAGAGGGACATTTTGTTTTATCATCTGGTCTTCATTCACCTAAATATATTCAATGTGCCAAGCTATTAAGCCAACCATATTTATCAAAATTTATATGCAGAGCCCTAAGCAAAAAAATAAAAAAAAAATATAAAAAAATTGATCTAATTTTATCACCTGCGATTGGTGGTATAATTATTGGTTATGAAATTGGAAGATTATTAAATACAGAGGCAATCTTTTGTGAAAGAGTAAATAATAAATTTAACCTTAGAAGAGGTTTTAATATAAATAAAAAATCAAAAGTTTTAATAATAGAAGATGTTATTACAACAGGAAAATCAAGCCTAGAATGTGTTAGATTAGTTAAAAAGGCAAAAGCAAAACTACTTGGTTTTGCATGTATTATAGACCGTTCTAATAAAAAAAGTATTAAAATAAAAAAAAAAATTATCTCACATATTAAAATTAATATTCCTGCTTATAAAAAAGACAAATTACCAAAATCCTTAAAATCTATTCCTATATCAAAGCCAGGTAGTAGGCATTTAAAATGAAAAGACTAGGTGTAAATATAGATCATGTTGCAACATTAAGAAATGCAAGAGCTGAAAAACATCCTGACCCATTAAATATAGCTAAATTAGCAATAAAATGTGGCGCAAACTCAATTACAATACATTTGCGTGAAGACAGAAGGCATATAAAAGATTTAGATTTTTTAAAAATTAATAAAATTAACAAAATTCCTTTAAATTTAGAAATAGGAGCTACTAATAAAATGTTAAAAATTGCACTACGACATAAGCCAAGATTTGTTTGCATTGTTCCAGAAAAGCGTAAAGAAATTACAACAGAAGGTGGTTTGAATGTTAAAAAAAATAAAAATAAGTTATCTAAATTTATTAAGGAATTAAATAAAAAAAAAATTCGGACTAGTTTATTTATTAATCCTAACCTACTAGATATCAAGTTATCAAAAATTATAGGAACTAAATGTATTGAATTACATACAGGAAAAATATCAAATAAAATAAAAAAAAATAAAAACTATATTAAAGAATTTAATTCAATAAAAAACTGCGCAAAATTTGCAAATAGAATTGGTTTAGAAGTTCATGCTGGTCATGGAATGGACTATCAAACAACTAAAATTTTATCAAAAATTAAAGAAATTAAAGAATTTAATATTGGTCATTTTTTAATAGGAGAATCCATTTCTAATGGTCTTAAAAATGTTATAAGAAAATTTAAAAAATATATGAGAAATTAATGCATACTTTAGGTATAGGAGTCGACATAATTAAAAATTCTAGAATTAAAAAATCAATAATAAACAAAAATTTTATCAATAGAATATTTTCTAAACAAGAAATTAAAGATTCTAAAAAAATAAAGAATAAAGTATCCTTTTTTTCTAAAAGATTTGCTGCGAAAGAGGCATTTACTAAAGCACTTGGCACAGGTTTTAGAAATGGATTAGATTTTAAAGATATATCAATTTTTAATAATAAGTCAGGAAAACCTTTATTTAGAATAAATGGTAAATTAAAATCACTGATTAAAAAAAAGTTTAAAACAAAAAAAATCAATACTCTTCTGTCAATCTCAGATGAAAAAGCCTATTCAATAGCGTACGTAATTATAGAAAAAAAATGAAAATTAATAAAAATTTTATTGTAGATAATTTAAAAACAATTTTATACGCACTATTAATAGCAATAGTAATTAGATCATTTTTTTTTCAACCATTTTTTATACCATCATCATCAATGGAACCAAATTTATTAGTAGGAGATCGTTTATTTGTTGCTAAATATTCATATGGAATAAGTAGACATTCTTTTCCTTTTAGTCCTAATTTTTTTAGCGGTAGATTTTTTTTTAATTCACCAAATCGAGGAGATGTAGTTGTATTTAAAACTCCAACTGATAATAGAACTGACTATATAAAAAGGCTAATCGGGTTACCTGGTGACACAATCCAGTTTATAGATGGAGATCTATATTTAAATGATAATCAAGTATTAAAAACTAAAAAAAAAATAAATAATAAAATATTTTGTGGCAGTAGATTAATAAATACAATTACGTTTGAAGAAAAGTTGCCAAATGGAATAAAATATGATGCCGTATATCTTAGAAATGGTGGTTTTTTAAATTCAGATAAATTTTTTGTTCCTAAAGATCATTATTTTTTTCTGGGCGATAATAGAGATTGTTCAAAAGATAGCAGATATTTAGATAGTGTTGGCTATGTAAAAAAAGAAAACCTTGTAGGAAAAGCAAAAGTAATCTTTTTTTCTTCAGATTATAGAATCGGTAGAATATTTAAATTTTGGAAATGGCCTCAAACTATAAGGCTTAAAAGATTTTTTAAGCTTATTAAATAAATGAACAAGAATTTATTAAATTTAGAAAAAAAAATAGGAATAAAATTTTCTAACAAAAATATTTTGTTACAATCTTTAACTCATAAAAGTTTTAATCCTATTAAAAATAATGAAAAACTTGAATTTTTAGGAGATAGAGTTTTGGGTTTAGTTATATCAAAAAAATTATTTGAGCTATATCCAAATGACACAGAAGGAAATCTTGATAAAAAACTTGCTGCTTTGGTAAATAAAAAAAAATGCTACGAAATTGGAAAAAAAATAAATTTAGAAAATTTTGTTATTGCTTCATCTTCCAAAAAACAAAAAAATAATATCGTCGATAAAATAATATCTGATACTTGTGAAGCATTAATTGGCGCAATTTATTTAGAGCATGGCTTTCATGCTGTTGAAAAATTCATTAACAAATTATGGAAAAATAATTTAAAGAAAAGCGTTGTACCTGAAATTGACTCCAAAACTAAACTACAAGAATATTCATTACAAAAGTATAAATCTTTACCTCTTTATAAACTAATAAGTAGCACTGGTCCAAAGCATCGACCATTATTTAAAGTTGCTGTAAAACTACATAATACAAAATTTATTAATGCTTCCGGTAATTCAAAAAAAGATGCTCAGCAAAAAGCAGCAAATCTTTTTTTAAAAAAAATAGGTATTTAATGTATTGGGATGATATTGGTTATCTTTTATCAAAAAATAGATTTAATGAAAATTCTGTCATAGCAGAGTTTTTTACTCAAAATCATGGAAAATTTACTGGTTTAATTTTTGGAGCTACTTCAAAAAAAATTAAAAATTATTTACAAATTGGCAATAAATTAAGTCTTAACTATAACTATAAAACAGAAGAAAACTATGGTTACTTTAAGGTTGAAATATTAAAGGTAACAACACCTTTTTTTTTCAATGATAAGAAAAAATTGTTATGCATAAATATGGCTATGAATTTAATTAAATTACTTACCGCTGAATCTCAGGAAAATATTAAAATTTTTAATTCTATAGAGGATTTTTTTGATAATTTAAATGACAATCAATGGTTCAAAAAATATATATTTTGGGAATTAAAAATTTTAGAACTTGTTGGCTATAACATAGACTTTAAAAAATTTATAAAATCTGAAGTAATAAATAGTAATAAAAAATATTATTTAGAAGTTAACAAAAATAAAAAATATGTACCAAATTTTTTAATTGAAAAATGTGATAAAGGAAATGTAGATAAAGAAAGTTTTGTAAAAAGTTTAAGTATTATTGGTGATTATATGTATAAAAACATATTACAACCAAACAATATTGTTTATCCTAATTCTAGATTAGAATTTATAAATTTATTTAAATAATTTTTTATAATTATTTTAATTCTTTAACAATTTTATCAGCAAAATATGTAATTATAGCACTTGCACCAGCTCTTTTAAAAGATATCAGACTTTCTAAAATAGCGTCTTTATTTATGATTTTATTTCTAATTCCTTGATTAATAATACTATATTCCCCAGAAACTTGGTATGCGAATACTGGAATTTTAAAATTATCTTTAACTAATTTAATTATATCTAAGTATGGCATTCCAGGCTTAACCATAACTATATCTGCTCCTTCTTTAATATCTAATGCAACTTCTCTTAAAGCTTCATTGCTATTTCTGTAATCCATTTGATAATTTTTTTTATCACTTTTTAATAATGTTTTTGATCCAACTGCATCTCTAAAAGGACCATAAAAGTTTGATGCATATTTGACAGCATAAGAAAGTATTTGTACCAATTCATAACCATTTTTATCTAAAGATTTTCTAATTTTTCCAATTCTTCCATCCATCATATCTGAAGGGGCTATCACATCACATCCCATTTGAGCCTGTAGTAAAGATTGTTTTGTTAAAATTTCTATAGTTTTGTCATTATGAACATAATTTGATTTTATAATACCATCATGTCCATGCGATGTGTAGGGATCTAAAGCAACATCGCACATAATTCCAATTTCATTTTTGTATTTTTTTTTAATATATCTAATAGCTCTACATACAAGATTATCTTGATTTAAAGCTTCTGATCCATAATTATCTTTAAATTTTTTATTTGTGAAAGGAAAAAGTGCAACCATAGGTATTTTGCGATCTATAGATCTATCAATTATTTTGTCCAATTTATCAATACTATATCTGAAAACTTCAGGCATAGATTTAATTGTTTGAACTTTATTTTTTCCATCAATTAAGAAGATGGGCAAGATAAGGTCATTGCTACTTAAGTTTGATTCTTGAATTAATTTACGCGACCAATTATATCGTCTATTTCTCCTGAGCCTTAAATTTGGGTATTTTCCAGTGATAATCATTCTCAACTAAATTTTTATATGCGACAATAGTTATATATAATATAATAGTCTATAGGTTATTAATAAATCTTTTATGTCGCTACACTTAAATGATTTTCATAAGCAAGAATTAAAATTTGATATTAGTAAGCTTAGAGCAGCTTGCGACCAAATTTTAAAGGAAAAGGGGTTTGATTCAAGCCTTGGAATTCCTCATTTTGCAAGTATATCTTTAAACCAAATACCTGGTGATCCAGATTCTATTAAAGGAAATAAAACTAGGGGAGTTTATTGGACAAAACCAGATTCTACAGGAAAAGAAGTACCAAGAGACGTCGGTATTGATGAGAGCAAATATACTGAATTTGTTAAAGATTACAAAAATACTTATTTTGAAAAAGTATATAATATTCTTAAAAAAAAATATAAACTTGGAAGGGTGAGATTGCTTTTAAAAGAACCTAGATCTACTCTTAGTTGGCACAGAGACCCAGAGCCAAGACTGCATATTCCAATTTATACAAATCCAGGAGCCATAATGGTAATTGATAAAATAGCACATCATATGCCTGCTGATGGCTCTGTATGGGTTACAAATAATTTAAAATATCACAATGCCTTTAATGGAGGAGAAGAAAATAGAGTACATTTGGTTGCATGTGTTTTAGATTATAAATTTAATTAATTTGAAAAAAATATTTATTGCATCAGATCACGCTGGATTTAATTTAAAAAAAAGCATAACTAAGAAACTTTCTAAAAAGCAAATAATTATAGACCTTGGACCTAGAAATGATAGTTCCGTAGACTATCCAGATTATGCTCACAAGTTATCAAAAAAAGTAGCATCTAACAAAGGAAGTTTTGGTGTATTAGTTTGTGGATCAGGCATGGGTATGTCAATTACAGCTAATAAGAATAAAAGTGTAAGAGCAGCATTATGTTATAGTATAAAAAATACCAAATTATCACGATTGCATAATAACGCAAATATCATTACATTAGGCGCAAGATTGATAGATAAAAAAAAAGCACTCAATCTTATTAGAGTTTTCTTAAGTACAAAATTTGAGGGTGGTAGACACTTAAGAAGAGTTAAAAAAATGTAATTATGTCTAGTGAAAGCAAATACTTAAATGCTCAATATGAAGGATTTTTTGAAAATAGCTTATCAAAAACTGATCCAGAATTATTTAAAGCTATTAAAGATGAGCTAAATAGACAACAAGAGCACATAGAACTTATAGCATCCGAAAATATTGTTTCACAAGCAGTATTAGAAGCTCAAGGATCAGTACTAACAAATAAATATGCTGAAGGTTATCCAGGTAAAAGATATTATGATGGATGTGAACATGTAGATATAGCTGAAACCTTAGCCATAGAAAGATTAAAAAAAATATTTGATTGTAAGTATGCAAATGCACAGCCACATTCTGGAGCACAAGCTAATGGAGCAGTTTTTTTGGCTTTGCTTAAACCAGGTGATACTTTTATGGGGATGAGTTTAAATTCTGGTGGTCACATAACTCATGGATTAAAAATTGCAATGTCGGGCAAATGGTTTAATCCAGTAGGTTATGATGTTGATAAAGATTCTGAACTTATTGACTACGATAGTGTTGAAAAACTTGCACTGGAAAATAAACCAAAGCTTATAATTGCAGGAGGAAGTGCATATTCGAGAATAATAGATTTTAAGAGGTTTAGAAAAATAGCTGACAAAGTAGGAGCATATCTTATGGTTGATATGGCCCATTTTTCCGGTTTAGTTGCTGGAAAAGGTTATCCTAATCCATGTGAACACGCTCACGTGGTTACTTCTACAACTCATAAAGTTTTCAGAAGTGCAAGAGGGGGAATTATTTTAACCAATGATGAATCACTAAGTAAAAAAATAAACTCTGCTGTATTTCCAGGTTATCAAGGAGGACCATTAATGCACATTATTGCAGCTAAAGCCGCAGGCTTTCAAGAAGCTTTAAAACCAGAATTTAAAGAATATATAAAATCAGTTTTATCAAATGCAAAAGTCTTGTCAGAGACTTTAAAAAATAATGGTTTTAAAATATATTCTGGTGGCACAGACACTCATTTAATGCTTGTTGATCTTAGACCATTTAATGTTAAAGGTAATATAACTGCGCAAAGTTTAAGTAGGGCAAATATTACATGTAACAAAAATGGAATTCCATTTGATAGCGAGAGTCCAATGATTACATCAGGAATTAGACTTGGATCACAAGCTGCAACAACAAGAGGTTTTGGATTAAAAGAATTTCAAAAAGTAGGTGAATTGATAACAAAGACTGTTAAAGGTGTATCTTCTAATCCAAATGATAATTCAAAAGTTGAAGATGAAGTTAGGAATGAAGTTGTTGAACTTTGTTCAAAATTTCCAATATATAAAAATTTAAGATAATATGATTTGTTCTAGATGTAAAAAAGGAGAAACTTCAGTTGTCGATTCAAGACCTACTGAAGATGGTACAGCCATTAGAAGAAGAAGATTATGTGTGTGTGGCAATAGATTTACTACTTTTGAAAGAGTCCAATTTAGAGAATTAATGGTGGTAAAAAAGAATGGAAGAAAATCATCTTTTGATAGAGATAAATTATCTAAATCAATTTATATAGCTTTAAAAAAAAGACCTATTGACACTGAAACAGTTGAGAAATTTATTAGTAAAATCTCTAGATCGCTTGAAGAACAAGGGCAAGCAGAAATATCCACTAACACAATCGGAACAATGGTTATGGAAGGTTTAAAAGATTTAGATCCAGTGGCATATGTAAGATTTGCTTCCGTTTATAGAAATTTTAGAGAAGAAAAAGATTTTGTACAATTTGTGGACAGGCTAGATGTCTACAAAAAAAGATAAATTTAGCAATAAAGATCGTTACTTTATGAATCTTGCTTTTAATCAAGCAAGAGGCAACTTGGGATTAACAGGACATAACCCATCAGTTGGATGCACTATAGTCAAAAATAATGAACTTATATCTTTAGGTCATACTGGATTAAATGGTAGACCACATGCTGAATATAATGCAATTAAATCTAGTAAAAAAAATTTAAAGGGCTCAACATTGTATGTAAGTTTAGAACCTTGCTCTCATTATGGAAAAACACCCCCATGCACGAATTTAATTATTAAATCAAAAATAAAAAAAGTTATATTTAGTGTTACTGATATCGATGAAAGAACAAAATCTAAATCTTCTAAAATTTTAAAATCAAAGAATATAATTGTTAAAAATGGTCTATTAAAAAAAAAAGGAAATAGATTTTATAAGCCATACATATTGAATAGATTTAACAAAATACCTTTTGTTACAGGTAAACTTGCTGTATCAAATGATAATTTTATACATACAAAAAAAAAATTAAGAATAACAAATAGTCATTCTGATAAAATTACTCAATTATTAAGGTATCGTAATGATGCAATCTTGATTTCTAGTAAAACATTGAACATAGATAATCCAAAATTAAATTGTAGAATACAAGGATTATTCAAACATTTACCAAAAAGAATAATTTTAGACAAAAATTTATCTATTAAAAAAAGTTCTTATATATATTTAACCTCCAATAAAAAAAATACAGTTATTTTCTATAATCAAGCATCAAAAAAAAAAGTTAATCTTTTAAAAAAAAAAGGAATTAAATTAATTAAAATTCATTTAAGTAATGATAATTTTTTTGATTTAAAATTAATTTTAAAAAAAATTTTCACTTTAGGATGTAGAAATTTATTAGTAGAAGGTGGTAAAAATATAACAAATAGCTTTTTAAAGCATAAACTTTTTGATGAATTTTATTTATTTAGAAGTCCTAGAAAACTGGGTAGTTTAGGCAAATTAAATGTATCTAGTCAGTTGTATCAACTGTCTTTTAAATATAGAAATAAATCTACAATAAATTCATTTACTGGAACCGATATAATTAAGATATATTCTAAATAAAATGTTTAATGGAATTATTTTCAATAAAGGAAAAATAAAAAAAATATCCAAAAGAAAAAAAGGTATAAATATTTTTATTTACTCAAAATTAAAATTATCAAAAAAAGATTTAGGTATTTCTATTTCTTGCGATGGTATTTGTTTAACTCTAATAAGCATTAATAAAAAATTAATGGAATTTTATTTATCAAATGAGACTATACAAAAATCTAAATTTAAAAAGTCCAAAGTGGGCGATCAAATTAATTTAGAACTTCCTTTAAAATTTGGTAAACAAATTTCAGGTCA
The DNA here is from genome assembly GCA_902570055.1 of uncultured Pelagibacteraceae bacterium. Classification (GTDB taxonomy): domain Bacteria; phylum Pseudomonadota; class Alphaproteobacteria; order Pelagibacterales; family Pelagibacteraceae; genus Pelagibacter. The sequence continues at coordinate 27,150 of CACFWQ010000005.1, read as the reverse complement.
TATTACTCAAGGCCATGTAGATTGTACTGCAAAAATTTTTTCTATAAAAAAAATTGATAAATCTTATTTATTTGATTTTTCAATTAACTCAAAAATAAAAAAACACATCATAGAAAAAGCATCAATTTCTATAAACGGCATATCTTTAACCATATCGAAAAAAACAAAAAAAGGTTTTCAAGTTTGGATAATTCCTCATACTTTCAAATTAACAAATTTATTTAAAGTTAAAAAAAATGATCTAGTTAATATAGAAATTGATATACTCTCTAAATATGTAAGAAATTATTTTAATGAAAAGCAAAAATTTTAGTTCAATCGAATCCATTATCAAAGTTGCAAAAAAAGGAGGCATGTACATTCTTGTTGATGATGAAAATAGGGAAAATGAAGGAGATTTAGTTATTCCAGCATCTAATGTTTCTCAAAAAAAAATAAATTTTATGGCAAAGTACGGCAGAGGTTTAATCTGCTTATCTTTAACTAACAAACAAGCAAAAAAACTTAATTTGTCATTAATGTCTCCTATTAATAGGTCACGTAATCAAACCGCATTTACTGTTTCTATTGAAGCAAGAAAGGGTGTAACCACTGGAATTTCTGCAAAAGATAGATCTGTTACAATTAAAACTGCAATCAAAACTAATGTAAAAAAAAATGACATTATTTCACCAGGTCATATATTTCCTATTATTTCTAAAGATGGGGGAGTTTTAGTAAGAGCCGGCCATACTGAGGCATCAGTAGACATATCAAGATTGGCAAATAAAAATCCTTCATCAGTTATATGTGAAATTATGAATGATCAAGGTGTAATGGCTAAAGGATCTGAACTATTTAAATTTGCAAAGAAACATAAACTAAAAATTGGTCGAATTGATGATTTGATAGCCTACAGATTAAAAGTAGAAAAATTAGTTAGATTAAAAAAATCAGATAAAATTTTAATTAAAAAACAAAAATATCAAATAAAAATATTTGAAAATCTTTTAGATGGTTCTGAGAATTTTGCATTGATTAAAGGTGACTTGAAAAAAAATATAAACCCAAGAGTTAGAGTCATTTCATCAAATATTGTCCAAAACTATTTAATGGGTCAAAAACTACCTAATTCGTTTAATCAAACTATAAACCACTTTAAATATTATAAAGAATGTGTTTTAATTTTTATAAGAGATACTAACCTTAAATCTGTTTCACAGACATTAAGAGATTATAAAAGCAATAAATTCTATAAAAAAGGTCAAGATAAACTTATTAAAAATTATGGCATTGGAGCACAAATAATAAAAACATTAAATATAAAAAATATGATATTGGTTACAAGATCTAAAAAGAAAGTTGTTGGCCTGGATGGTTATGGAATAAAAATTGTAAAACAAGAAATTATAAAATGAAATTAAAAATATTAATTGTAACAGCGAGATATTATAAAGATTTTTCAAAAAATTTAGAGTTTTATGCATCTAAAATTTTAGATAAAAGTGTTAAATATAAATTTATCCCCGTTCCCGGAATTTTTGAAATTCCTGTAGTTATATCAAAAAATATTAAAAAGTATGATGGCTTTATTGCTTTAGGCTGTGTCATCAAGGGAGAAACACCTCATTTTGATTTTATTTCACAAACTACTACTGAAGCTATAATGAAACTTTCGATTCATTATAAAAAACCTATTGGCAATGGCATAATAACAAGTTTCAATAAAAAACAGGCATTTGTAAGATCTAAAAAAAAAGGTCAAGAAGCTGCCAAAGCAGTATTATCAGTACTTAAAAATTTTTAATGAAAGTTCAATCTAAAGTAAAAGATAATCCTAGAGTTATTGCTATTCAAAAAATATACAGTAAATTTTATAATAAAGATGAAGATTTAACTATAGGAAAACATAGATTTAAAAAATTTATTAAAGATGTTGTTAATGGAACAATAGAAAGAGATGATTTAATTACTGAAGAATTGGAGATTCATCTCAAAGGTGATTTAGTTTTGTCACATCTTGATAAATTATTCCAAGTTATAGTTAAATGCGCAGTTTTTGAGTTGTTATATAAACCAAAGACATCATCCAAAATCATTATTAAAGAATATTTAACTGCATCAAATGCTTTTTTAGAAGACTCACAAACAAGATATCTTAATGCTTTATTAGACAAAATTTCAAAAAAACTTAGAAATCATAATGAATGAATTTGAATTAATAAAAAAATATTTTTCAAAACTTGCTATTTCTTCTAAAAGTTCTTTAAGTTTAAATGATGATGTTTTTTTTAACAAACCTAATAAATTAGTTATTTCGATTGATACATATGTTGAAGGAAATCATTTTGTTAATTTTAAAAATCCAGATCTAGTAATAAAAAAAATAATTAGATCATCTATTTCTGATCTTATTTGTAAAGGAGTTAAACCAAAATATTATTTTTTGTCGGGTTCAGGAAATAGTAAAGTTTTTACAAAAAATAATTTAACAAAAATTAGCAAATCTCTTTATCAAGAACAAAAAAAATATAATATTAAATTAGGTGGCGGTGACACTATTTATTCAAATAAATTAAGTTTTACTATTACTTCAATTGGTTTTTCTAATAAAATTGTAACTAGAAATAAATCAAAATTTAATGATGATATTTATGTAACCGGAAATTTAGGAGATAGTTTTATTGGTTTATTAATTTTGAACAACAAAATTAAATTAAATAAAAAATTGTCTAATTACTTTATTAATCATTACTACAAACCAGATATTAAATTATCTTTAACAGATAATTTTAGTAATTTTGCCACATCATCAATAGATATATCTGATGGATTAATTAGTGATTTAGAAAAGTTAATCAATAAACAAAATATTTCATACCAATTATTTTTTGACAAAATACCAATTTCTAAAAATTTAAATTTAATTCTAAAATTAAAAAATTTACTAAAAAAAAAAGTGATATCAAATGGTGATGATTATCAAATATTGTTTACTTCTAATACTAAAAACAGAAATTTAATTAAAAAAATTTCACATATGAAAAAAATTAAAATTACACGAATAGGCAAAATATTAAATACTAAGCACAAATCCTCAATTATAGATAGAAAAGGGCACCAAATTAAAATAAATAACAGTGGTTACATACACGTATTTGACTAAGTTATATATTGCCTTTTGCCTTTTTTTTTGTAATGTCCGGTTTTTAAATAATAATATTTAACAATAAATAATAAAAAGGAATTTATGAATTTATCAGTAGTAACAATTTTACTTTACACAATTTTGACGGGTATATTAGCTATAGCTTATGGATATTTTACTGGTAAACACATCTTAAGTTCAAGTGCAGGAAATTCAAAAATGAAAGAAATTGCATCTGCTATTCAAGTTGGTGCAAAAGCTTATTTAAACAGGCAATATAAAACTATAGCAATTGTAGGTATTGTTGTTTTAATAATTATTAGTTATGCATTTAGTATTTTAGTAGGTCTGGGTTATTTAATTGGTGCAACCTTATCAGGTATTGCAGGATATGTTGGTATGCTTGTTTCAGTTCAAGCCAATGTAAGAACAGCAGAGGCTTCTAGAAAAGGTCTTGCGCAAGGTTTATCAATTGCATTTAAATCAGGTGCTGTTACTGGGATGTTAGTAGCTGGCTTGGCTCTTTTATCTATTTCTGTTTATTATTATTTTTTATTAAAATACAATATAGAAGAAAGAGAATTAATTAATGCTTTAATAGCATTAGGATTTGGAGCTTCTTTAATCTCTATTTTTGCAAGATTGGGTGGAGGTATTTTTACAAAAGGTGCTGATGTCGGTGCTGATTTAGTAGGCAAAGTAGAAGCGGGTATTCCCGAAGATGATCCAAGAAATCCAGCAGTTATTGCAGATAATGTTGGTGATAACGTTGGTGACTGTGCTGGAATGGCAGCAGATTTATTTGAAACTTATGCCGTTACAATAGTAGCCACAATGGTTCTTTCCTCAATTTTCTTTCATGGCGATACAAATATGATGATTTACCCTTTAACAATTGGTGGAGCATGTATTATTACATCAATTTTTGGAACTTTTTTTGTAACTCTTGGTAAGTCAAAAAATATTATGGCTGCATTGTACAAAGGATTTATTGTTACAGCTATTTCTTCTTTAGCAATTTTATATCCAGTGACTGACTGGGTAATTGGTCTTGATACAGTTTATACAGTAAATGATAAAAATTTTAATGGCATGGATCTTTATAGTTGTGGAATTATTGGTTTAGTTATTACAGGTTTAATAATTTGGGTAACGGAATATTATACAGGAACAAATTATAGACCGGTACAAAGTGTAGCTTCATCTTCAACAACAGGACACGGTACTAATGTCATACAAGGTCTTGCTGTTTCTATGGAAGCTACAGCAATACCAGCATTAATAATTGTATCAGGAATTCTTTTTACAAATTCAATAGCTGGCCTTTATGGAATAGCTATTGCTGTTACTACAATGTTAGCTTTAGCTGGTATGGTTGTTGCTTTGGATGCTTATGGACCTGTGACTGATAATGCCGGTGGTATAGCAGAAATGTCAAATCTTCCAAAAAATGTGAGAAAAACTACAGATGCTTTAGACGCAGTAGGAAACACTACTAAAGCTGTAACAAAAGGCTATGCCATAGGTTCTGCGGGCTTAGGAGCTTTGGTTTTATTTGCAGCTTATACCGAAGATATTAAATTTTTTTCACAAGTGCCAGGATCAAATCTAGAAAATGTAATTGTAACTTTTGACCTTTCAAATCCTTTTGTTGTTATAGGTTTACTTGTTGGAGGAATGCTTCCATACTTATTTGGCTCTATGGGAATGCAAGCAGTTGGTAGAGCAGGAGGAGCTGTTGTTATAGAGGTAAGAAGACAATTTAAAAAAATTCCAGGTATAATGAAAAGAAAAGCAAAACCTGATTATGGAAAGCTTGTTGATTTGTTAACTAAAGCTGCAATTAAGGAAATGATAGTACCATCTTTATTGCCAGTATTATCACCAATTGTGCTCTATTTAATTATTTTACCAATAGGAGGTCAAGTTGCTGCTTTATCAGCTGTAGGAGCAATGTTATTAGGGGTAATCATCACAGGTCTCTTTGTAGCAATTTCAATGACAGCTGGTGGCGGAGCATGGGATAATGCAAAAAAATATATTGAAGATGGAAAATTTGGCGGAAAAGGTTCTGAAGCTCATAAAGCAGCTGTTACCGGAGATACAGTAGGAGATCCATATAAAGACACAGCAGGCCCAGCAGTCAATCCAATGATTAAAATAACAAATATTGTTGCTTTATTATTATTAGCAGTAATTGCGGGGTAAATTATTTTTTTCTTTTTCCTAAAGGATCATTAATTTTTTGTCTTAAGCTAGACAAAAAATCATAAATAAAATCTGTTTTTTTACGAAATACAGTTGTTGTATCTTTTGAAAATTCAATTTTGTTCATTTTGTCTACATTACTGAATTTTTTGCTTAAAAGTATACCTCTATTATCAATTTCAAGTATTAATACATCATTTTTTATTAAAATATTTTTTCCAAAATTTAATAATCTACCTCTAGTTATTTCCCTTTCTATATAAATCCAAACATCATTATCAAAAGTACTTTGTGTTGAAGGTTGACCTAACAACTTAATTATGTCATTTTTATTTGATTTTTTTATAATTAATTGTTTATTTTTTTTTTCTAAAAAATGCACACCATGGTGATTTTGTACTTTATGTAATGAACAACTAGATAAAATTAAAAAAAATATTATAATTAAAAATCTCATTATGGATAATAAATATATTAATATTTACAATAATTTAATCAATTTAACCAGAAATAAAAAATTATATGTTGACTTAATAAATCATGATACTTTTTCAGACAGACTATTTTTTTTTTTATTACATTTTGCTTTTTTATTAAAGGTATACAAAGAGCAATGTAAAGCAAATACTCTACAAGAAATTTTTGATTATTTCTTCAATCAATTAGAGACAACTTTTAGGGAGGAAGGATATGGAGATGTTACAATAAACACAAAAATGAAAAAATACGTTAATTTGTTTTATGCTATAATAAAAGACATTGATAAATGGGAGAATCTAGACAAATCTCTACAACGAAAATTTTTTCATAAATATTTAGATTTAGCAAATAACAATGATAGTACGCTTAATTATTTTGAAAATTATTACAATTATCTCAAAAATAATACTTTTAATTCTTTACTAAAAGGTGTAATTAAACCTAATTTTTAATTATGGCCGTACCTAAACGCAAAACATCACCATCTAGATCTGGAAAAAGAAGATCCCATATTAAGTTTTCAGAAAAAAATATTGTTGAAGATAAAAAATCTGGAGAATATAGATTATCTCACCATTTAGATCTTAAAACTGGCATGTATAAAGGTAGACAAGTCTTAGACCCCAAGGAATAAATATTCTATAATATAGTAATGTCAAAATTAATAACGATTGCAGTTGATGCAATGGGTGGAGATAACTCTCCAAAAAAAATAATTGATGGAATAAATCAACATTCTAAAAATAATAAAGATATTTTTTATAAAATATTTGGAAATTTAGATTTAATAAAAAATATTATTCCTAAAAGTTTATCAACAGATCTTTTTGAACTTATTCACACTAATGAAGAAGTAAAAGGAACAGATAGTCCTTTAAGTGCTGCAAAAAAAGGAAAAAATACTAGTATGTGGCTAGCTATTGAAAGTGTAAAAAAAAAAGAATCAGACATAGTAATTTCAGCTGGGAATACAGGTGCTTTGTTTGTTATTGCAAAATTAAATCTTAACATGTTAGAAAATATTGATAAACCAGCTTTATCAGGTTTATGGCCAAATAAAAATGGTATTAATATAGTTTTAGATTTAGGTGCTAATATTGAATGTAGCGAAAAAAATTTAGTAGATTTTACTTTAATGGGATCTGCTTTGTTTAAAGCTCTTTTTCCAGAAGATGATCCAAAAGTTGCTTTATTAAATATAGGTTCAGAAGAATTAAAAGGAAACGAAATTATAAAAAATACATATAAAAAACTAAACAATCAAAATAATAAAACTTTTGAATTTAAAGGTTACATTGAAGGAAATGAAATCATGAATGGAGATGTTAATGTTATAGTAACCGATGGTTTTACTGGTAATGTTGCATTAAAAACTGCAGAGGGAACAGCAAATTTTATAACTGGTGAGCTAAAAAAAGCCATGACAGGAAATTTAATTGGTAAAATTTCATCTTTTATAAACATAAAAAATATTAACAAATTTAAAAAAAGGTTTGATCCAAGAATATATAATGGAGCTATACTTATAGGACTAGATACACCGGTTGTTAAAAGTCATGGTTCTACAGACTTTTTGGGTTTTTCTAATTCATTAGAAATGTGTCGAAAAATAGTTTCTGGTAAATTGATTGAAAAAATTAAGCAAAGTATAGATTAAATAATGCGAATTAATTTAACAAAAAAAGAAATTGTAAATTCTATATACATGCAAATAGGATTTTCAAAAAAAATTTCAGAAATTTTAATTGAAGATATACTAAACAATATAACTGAAGGATTAAAAAAGAAAAAAAAAATTAAAATAAGTAATTTTGGTACTTTTTCATTGAGAACAAAAAAGAGTAGAGTTGGAAGAAATCCAAAAACAAAAGAAAAAAAAATTATTTCTGAAAGAAATGTGATTTTATTTAAACCCTCTAAAGAATTTAAAGTATATATAAATAAAAATGAATAAATCTGATGACGCCTATAAATCCATAGGAGAAGTTGCGAAAATTTTAAATTTAGTAAATAAAAAAAATGGTTCTCTTAATACACATACGATAAGATTTTGGGAAAAAAACTTCAAAAACATCAAACCCAAAATATTTGCTGGAAGACGAAGATATTATGATAATAAATCAATCGAAATTTTAAAAAAAATTAAATTTTTACTAAAAAGCCAAGGAATGACCATTAATGGTGTTAAAAAAGCTCTTAACAAATCTTCATCATTAAATCTTGACGATTCAGCAAATAAATCTATAAACATTAATAAAAAATTAGTTTTGAAAAATAAGATCAATAAAATTTCTAAACTAGTAAAAGAAATTAAGGGATTAAAATAAATGGCAAAAAAAACACATGTAAAAGTTCGTTTGGTTCCCGAATCTAAACCTGATAGTCCATTTTTTTATTATGTTAAAAAACCTTCGGGTGGTGAAAAAGCAAAAGTTAAATTGAAAAAAAAAAAATATAATCCTTCATCAAGAAAACACGAAATATTTGTAGAAAAAAAGCTTCCTCCACATAGTAAATAATTATTTTTTATTAAAATTTCTTTTTTCAAAATCAATATATGATCTAATTATATTTATCCAAATTCTTTTTGTTATTTTAGGGTCTATATTTCTTTTTATAGATTCTTTTCTTATTTTACTTAATATTATATTAATTCTTTTTTTATCAACTATTTCCTTTTTAAGAGTTTTTAATAATAAAACTTCTTTTACTAAAACAGTTCTTTTTTTAAATATTTTTAATAGTTGATAATCAAGTTTATCTAATTTTTTTCTTAATAAATTTAGCTTTATTTTATTTTTTTGCGACATTTATTTAATTGGATTTAGTCATAATTAATATATTTATTTGAATATGTACATAGAGAATAAAACATTAAATGAATACATTAGATGTTGGTTAGCCATTATGTTTTGTTTAGTTTCAATAATAATTATTGTTGGAGGCTTAACTAGACTTACAGATTCGGGTTTATCTATAACTGAGTGGGAGCTGTTTTCAGGAATATTTCCTCCAATGAATAATTCTCAGTGGAATAATTATTTTGAACTATATAAAAATATACCTGAATATAAATTACAAAACTATTCAATGTCTTTAGAAGAATTTAAAGTAATTTTTTGGTGGGAATTTATTCATAGATTTTTAGGAAGATTAGTTGGAATTTTTTTCTTAGTACCATTGATATTTTTATTTTTTAAAATAGGATTTAATAAGAGTAAAAGTTTTTTTTTTATTTTTATTTTAATTTGTTTTCAGGGTTTCATTGGATGGTATATGGTAAAGAGTGGATTAGTAGACAGAATTGACGTAAGTCATTACAGATTGTCTATTCATTTAGTTTTAGCATTTATTATTTTGTCTTTGATTTTTTGGAATTATTTAAATTATAAGAAAATTTTTATACCTAAAAAAGGAATTAAAAAAACTCTACCTATTATTTTTTTATTATTAATATTTATCCAAATAGCGATAGGCGCATTTGTTTCAGGTATGGATGCTGGAAAAATATATAATTCTTGGCCATTAATGGGGTATTCTTATTTTCCTGATGACAATTCATTAAAAAATTTATTTAGCATATCTGCTTTTAACGATCCATCATTAGTTCAATTTATGCATAGAAACATAGCATATTTTATACTTATCTTTTACTTATTGATTTTATTTATTATTAAAAAAGATAAATTATTATATTTTTTTAAAATAATTATTTTAATTGGTTTTTTTTTACTTTTACAAATTTTTTTAGGAATTTTAACTTTATTATCTGGTGCACAAATGATCTTTGCATCTATGCACCAAATAAGTTCAATTTTATTAGTTAGTACTAGTGTTTATATGATTTATTTAAACTCCATTACTAACTTACAGCCTTCAGACTAGGTTTTCCTGATGCACTTAAAGCTTGATCTAAATCAGAAATTATATCATCGGGATGTTCTATTCCAATAGATAGTCTAACATAACCTGGCGTAACACCAGCCGCTAATAACTCTTCTTCTGTTAATTGGCTATGAGTTGTTGTTGCCGGATGAATTGCTAAACTTCTAGCATCTCCAATGTTTGCTACGTGGTAAAACATTTTTAGCGCTTCAATAAATTTTTTACCAGCTTCAACTCCGCCTTTTACCTCAACACCTACTAAAGCACCGTTACCACCTTTAAAGTATCTTTTTGCTCTATCACCTAATTCACCTTTATGAAGTGTGGGATATATTACTCTTTCAACATTTTTATGTTTAGTTAAAAAGTCAACAACTTTTGTAGCATTTGCACAATGTTGTTTCATTCTTAAAGGAGCAGTTTCTAGACCTTGTATTATACCCCATGCATTATCAGGAGCCAAAGGTGCACCTAAATCTCTTAAGAGACATACTCTAGCCCTAACAGCAAAAGCTACATTTGCACCAGTCAACTGAGGCACAACTTCTCCCCAAACAGCACCTCCATAACTTGCGTCAGGTTCATTAAATAATGGTTGTCGTTTTGGATCAGCGGTCCAATCAAAATTTCCACCATCAACTAAACAACCTCCGATAACAGTACCATGTCCCCCAATAAATTTTGTTAAAGAATGAACAACTACAGCCGCACCGTGTTCTATTGGTTTACAAATAATTGGTGCTGCGGTGTTATCCATTATTAAAGGAATATTATGTTTTCTTCCTATATCCGACACTTCTTTAATTGGAAAAACTCTTAAATAAGGATTTGGTAAAGTTTCTGCATAAAAAGCTCTAGTTTTATTATCAATAAGTTTCTCAAAGTTTTTTGGATCAGAAGGATCTGCATATCTACATTCTATACCTAATTTTTTTAGCGTATGTGTAAATAAATTAACTGTTCCACCATATAAATCAGTTGAGCTAATAAAATTGTCACCTGATTGACATAAATTAACTATTGCAAATGTTGAAGCAGCTTGACCTGATCCAACAGTAACACAAGCTAGACCACCTTCAATTGCTGCAACTCTTTTTTCCAAAACATCATTAGTTGGATTCATAATTCTTGTATATATGTTTCCAAATTCTTTTAGAGCAAATAGATTTGCTGCATGTTCTGCGTTGTTAAATTGATATGATGTTGTCCTATAAACAGGAACAGCTACAGCTGTTGTAGCTGGATCACTTCTGTAATCTCCACCATGTAAGGCTATAGTTTCTGGATTTTTTGTAGATTTAGACATTTTTCACCTCTCATTATGTTTTTTTATTGATTAAACAAGATAAAAGAGATCATTTCAAGAGTTAAGGGTAGAAGAATTTAAAATTGACTTTATATATAAATCTAAGTATTTATGCCCATTCTTATGACAGATTTTATTAAAAAAAGTGAAATTAAAAATCATTGGTATATTATTGATGGTAGTAACGCTGTAGTTGGTAGATTAGCAACAGTTATAGCTAAAATTATTAGAGGAAAAAATAAACCAACATACACACCACATATGGATAATGGTGATTTTGTTGTAGTTAAAAATGTGGAGAAGGTTAAATTTACTGGTAAAAAATTTTCAAATAAAAAATATTATAGGCACACAGGTTATCCAGGTGGAATAAAGGAAACTAACCCTGAAAGGCTACATGAAAAAAAACCAGGAGAGGTATTAAAACTTGCTGTAAAAAGAATGCTTCCTGTTGGGCCTTTATCAAAAAAACAATTAACAAAATTAAAAGTTTACTCTGGAGAAAATCATCCACATGAAGCACAAAATTTAACTACAATAGAACTATCAAAACTAAATAACAAAAATTTATTAAGAAATTAAAATGGAAGAAAATCAAATATCGCCAAATAAAGATAAAAAAATTAAGTTAGATTTTAAAGACAGCAAATATGCCACTGGAAGAAGAAAAACCTCTGTAGCTAAGGTTTGGCTTAAAAAAGGAACAGGTAAAATTTATGTCAACGGAAAGAATTATGAAAACTATTTCACAAGAGAAAATCATAAAATGCAATTATTGAGACCTTTTGAAATAACTGATCAAAATACATCTTATGATGTTAAATGCAGTTTAAGCGGCGGTGGAATGACAGGCCAGGTTGGCGCGATGGTTCTTGGAATATCAAAAGCACTTTTATTATTTGAACCTGATCTTAAAACTAAGCTTAAAAAAGAAAAATTAACTACAAGGGATTCTAGAGCTGTGGAACGGAAAAAATATGGACACAGAAAAGCTAGAAGAAGTTTTCAGTTTTCTAAAAGATAATATCCTTTTAATACTTTTACTGTTATATATAAAAAATGCAAAAGATTGATGTATTGGTTGCTGGATCTACTGGATATATAGGTATTCAGCTTGTAAAAATTTTGTCAAAACATAAAAACATAAATATTAAATATTTATGTGGAAACTCTTCTGTAGGAAAAAATATTTCTTTTTTTGATAAAAATTTAAAAAATAAAAAATTGCCAAAGATTGTTAAATTTAAAAAAAAATATTTAAAAAATGTAAATTTAATCTTTACTGCTCTTCCAAATGGAGAAGCTCAAATTCTATCTAAACATCTCCTTAAAAAAAATAAATTAATAGATCTTGCTGCTGATTTTAGAATTAAGAATCCAAAAGAATATAAAAAATGGTATAAAATTAATCACCAAGCTAAAAAAAATATTCCAGATAGTATATATGGTTTACCCGAGCTAAATAAAACAAATTTAAATAATTATAAAATTATTGCTTGTCCAGGTTGTTATCCAACATCAATACTTTTACCTCTATTACCTTTAGTAAAAAATAAAAAAATTTATTACAAAAATATCATTATAGATTCTAAATCAGGTTATTCTGGAGCGGGAAGAAAAATACATTTTACTCATGCAAAAAGAAATCTTTATGAGTCTCTAAGTGCTTATGGAGTAGGTTGGCATAGACATAACTCTGAAATCGAACAAGAACTAAAAAAAACATGTAAAGAAAAAATTACATTTCATTTTACGCCTCATTTAACACCTATGTTTAGGGGAATTTTAAGCACTATTTATATAGATCTTTCAAAAACACAAACTGCCAAATCAATTTATTATTTTTTAAAAAAAAATTATAAAAATAAAATATTTATTAAATTTGCTAACTTTAATACACCCATAAGCACAAATGACGTTATTAACACAAATAATTGCCTTATATCCGTATGCAAAACAAAATACAAAAATAAGGTAATAATACTTTCTGCTATAGATAATTTAATAAAAGGTGGCTCAGGACAAGCAGTGCAAAATATGAATATTATTTATAAGTTTCCGGAATCAAGAGGTCTTAAATGAATAAGTTAATTTTTATAATTGTTTTGCTTACGTCATGTGTTAGACAAGATTTAAAAGAATCAAATATTGTTGAAACTATAGATTTTAATAAAAATTATTCTTTTATAGAATTTAAAAAACTATTAGAAATATATAATGATCAAAAAGGATATCCAAATATAAAAGAGTAAAGTTATGAAGAAAAATATTAGTATTGCTGTTGTTGGACTTGGTCAAATTGGAGGATATTTATTGAATGAACTAAGTAAAAAAAAAAATGAAATTGAAGTTAAAACGGGCAAAAAAATTAAAATTTCTGCAATTTCTGCCAAAAATATTAATAAAAAAAGAAAATTTAAAATAAATAAAAAAATTTTTTATAAAAATCCTTTAGATATTATAAAAAATGAAAAAATTGATGTCTTGTTTGAAGTAGTAGGTCTAAATAATGGTATATCAAAAAAAATTGTTGAATTGTCTTTAAAAAATAAGATACATGTTGTGACACCTAATAAATCACTTATTGCAAAACATGGTGACTATTTAGCCATGTTGGCAGAAAAAAATAAAGTTAATTTAGAATTTGAGGCCGCAGTAGGAGGTGGAATACCAATTTTAAGAACACTAAAAGAAGGCTTGGCCACAAATAAAATTATAAAAGTGGTAGGAATTTTGAATGGTACTTGCAATTATATTCTTACTGAAATGGAAAATTCCAAAAGTACATTTTCCAATGTTTTAAAAAGAGCTCAAAATTTAGGTTATGCAGAACCGTTAAATCCAAAATATGATTTAAATGGATATGATGCTTTATCAAAGGTAAAAATATTATCTGCTCTTGCATTTAATAACAAGATTTCAAAAAATTCCGGTCTAATGGAAGGAATTGAAAATATTGAAATTAAAGATATTAATATGGCAGATAAATTAGACCTTAGAATTAAATTATTAGGAATAACTGAAATCATTAATAATAAATTATTTGAGAGAGTTCATCCATGTTTAGTAAAAAAAGATACATATATTGGAAATATAAACGGTGTTATGAATGCAGTTATATTAAAAGGTTATCCCGTAGGACAAAGTATTTTACAAGGTGAAGGAGCAGGCCCAGGTCCAACTTCTTCTGCTTTAATGTCAGATCTTTTGTCAATTTTAAGAGGTAATATTAAATATCCTTTTGGTATTCCATCTCGTAAAAGAAAAAAAATTACTATATACGATTCATCAAAGTATATAAATTCTTTATATTTAAGATTTGAAGTTAATGACAAACCAGGAGTTTTGTCCGAAATAACAAAAAATTTAGCGCGTTTTAATATTTCAATAGAGAGACTTATTCAGATACCAGATAAGAAAAATAAAAAAGCTACTATAGTAATTATTACACATAAAATTAATGAAAAAAATTCAAATAAATGTCTACAAATATTTAAAAAAAGCAAAAATATTTTACAAAATCCAACTTTGATACGTCTTTTTTAGACTAATGAGAGTAAAGTTTACCATATTGGGTTGTGGAAGTTCATTTGGTGTGCCGAGATCAGACGGATATTGGGGCAAGTGTAATCCAAAAGAAAAAAAAAATTATAGAACAAGATGTTCATTTTTAATATCTTCAAAGCATAGCAATACTTTAATTGATACGTCACCAGACATCCGTTCTCAGCTAATTAACAACAATATAAACCAAATTGATCGTGTATTATACTCTCATCATCATGCTGACCAGACGCATGGAATAAACGATTTAAGAGTTTTCTATATTAAGAATAAACATAAAATTCCTGTTTATGCGAATAATATTACTAAAAATTATCTAAAAAAAGCTTTCCCATATTGTTTCAAAGGAAATTTTGCATATCCAGCAATATTAAATTTAAAAAAAATTAAAAAAATTAATATTTTTAACGAAAAAAAAACTTTTTTAAAAATAAAAGCAATACCTGTTAAGCATGGAAACATTCAATGTTTAAGCTATATAATCAATAATAAATGTGCTTATGCTAGTGATGTTAGTTATATTTATAACAAAGATCTAAAAAATTTTATGAATTTAAAATTTTTTGTTATTGATTGTCTTAGAATTGAAAAACACCCTTCACATTATAATTTAGATGGTGTCTTAGATCTAATAACTAAAATTAAACCAAAAACGTCAATATTAACCAATTTACATGCTGATTTAGATTATAATTATTTATTAAAAGTTTTACCTAAAAATATAATTCCAGCTTATGATGGAATGTCATTTTATATTTAAAAATTTTAATTTTTTTTATTGCTTATTAATAATATAGCGTATCCAAATAATGTTGACAAAAGAGAACCTGACAAAACGCCTATTTTAACACCATCCATATATTGAGTATTTTCTATAAATGCTAAATTACCTACAAATAAACTCATAGTAAACCCAATACCTGTTAATATTCCAACTCCATAAAAATTTAACCAATTGGCGTTGCTTGGCATTTGAGCAATTTTTAATTTAATTGAAATAAAAGAAAATAATAGAACACCAACTTGTTTACCAATGAATAAGCCCAATAAAATACCAAGTGGAACTGGCAATAATAAAGAATTAAAAGTTACATCGTTTAAAGAAACACCCGCATTAGCAAAAGCAAAAAGTGGCATTATACCAAAAGCAACGTAAGGACTAATAGAATGCTCAATTTTCATTAATAAAGAAAAATCTTTATTTTTTTTTCTATGAGGTATTATGGTAGCTAAAAGTACGCCAGCAATAGTAGCATGGACTCCAGATTCGTGAGTAAAGAACCACAGCAATAAACCAGTTATTAAATAAGGTAAAAACTTCTTTATATTAAATTTGTTTAAAATTAATAAAAAAGTAAAAGTTATTAAAAGTAAAATTAGATATTTTATATTTAAATCTCCTGTATAAAAAAAAGCAATAATAATAATTGCACCCAAATCATCAATGATAGCTAGTGCTGTTAAAAAAACCTTGAGAGAAATTGGAACTCTTGATCCCAATAAAGATAAAACACCCAAAGAAAAAGCTATATCTGTAGCTGATGGTATGGCCCAACCTCTTAATGTTTCATAATCACCGAAATTTATAAATATATAAAATAAAGCAGGAACAAGCATTCCACCTATAGCAGCTATTATTGGCAAAATTGCTTGTTTGGGTGTGGATAGCTCACCTTGTATAAATTCTCTTTTTATTTCCAAAGTTACAAAAAAGAAAAATACTGCCATTAAAGCATCATTTATCCAATGCAATATACTTAACTTAAGACCAAAATCTTTAATTCCAATAAATAAATAATAATCAAGTGAATTAAAATATAAATTTGATAACGATGAGTTGCTAATTGTTAATGCTATTACAGCGCAAACTAATAACATTAATCCACTGGCAGATTCTAATTTAAAAAACCATTTAAAAGACGAAGTTATATAGTTAATCATCTATTTTATTTTAATAAATCTAAAAAAAATAAAAATATATCTTTTAAAATTTCACGCAAGCTCTCAATATATAAATTAATATTTGGTATAAGTGGAGACAATTGATTTTTAAAGGTGTCGACAAAAATAACTAATGCTATAAAACTTATGATTATAATTAAAAGAAAACTCAAAACACCAATATTTTTTTTAGTTTCTTGAACTTCATTATTATATTCATCATCCACATTTATTTCTTTAATATCATTTAATTTTTGAGGTTTAATTTTTTTTATTACATTTTTAGGCTTTTCTTTAACTGGTTTAGTTTCTTCTGATACATCAATATTTTCGTTTATTTCTAGACTAGAATTAGGTGTGAAGTGCCATTGATGAGAACATGTTCCACATTTCAATAGCCTTCCTTCATCTGGTATCAGATTATCCTGAACTTCAAATTTTTTATTACACTTTTCACATTCAATGATCATATTTTCTTATATCGCAAATTTAATGGAAAATCTGTGATTTTTGTTGTTGTTTATGCTTTTAAATTATCTTTATGTACTGTAATAGTAGCCATAATCGGGGCGTAGCGCAGCCTGGTAGCGCATCTGGTTTGGGACCAGAGGGTCGCAGGTTCAAATCCTGCCGCCCCGACCATTTATATGAAAAAGGCAAAAATTTACAAACCAACCAAAACAGCTATGCAATCAGGTCTTAGCAAATTTGATAAATGGATTATTGAATTTGAAACAAAAAATACTGGTATTAGTCCATTAATGGGGTGGGAGAGTTCAATAGATACTTTGTCAGAACTAAAATTAGAATTTTCCACAAAAGAACTAGCTATTGAATATGCAAAAAAAAATAATATTCAATTTGAATTAATTGATTCAAAAGAGAGAAAAATTGTTAAAAAATCTTATGCTGATAATTTTACTAAATAATGTTTAAATTTTTTATAGAAAAAAGATGGTTTTTATGGGCTTGGATAGGATCATTTCTTATTCTTTCATCTTTGTGGGTGCAAGTAAAAATTGATGTTAAGATAAATGAATGGTTCGGGCAGTTTTATGATATGATACAAAAAGCATTAAGTGCTCCAAATTCAATTACAATTGAAGAATATTGGGCTAGTCTATTATCTTTTATAACACTTGCTGGCATATATGTAGCTGTTTATGTTGTAATAAAATATTTTACATCACATTTTTTATTTAGATGGAGAACAGCAATGGTAGAGTGGTACCATAGTGTTTACGACAAAGCTCGTAAAATTGAAGGTGCTGCTCAACGAGTTCAGGAAGATACAATCAAATTTTCACGTATTATGGAGTCATTAGGAACTAGTCTAATTGAGGCCATTATGTTGCTTGTTGAATTTACACCAATTTTAATTGGTTTAAGTATCGGTATACCAATATTCTTTTTTGGTGATTGGGATTACGGTCTAGTAGTTGGTGCTTTAATCTGGACAATTGGAGGTACTTTATTTCTTATAGTTTTAGGTCTTATTCTTAGACTTGTTGGAGTTGAATACGATTTACAAAAACAGGAGGCTGCTTATAGAAAAATACTTGTTATAGCCGAAGATGATGAAACTGTACGACCAAAAACTCTAGAAGAGTTATTTAATGATGTCCGTAAAATTCATTTTCTTAGTTATATAAGATATTTATATTTTGATATAGGTCGTATTGCATATTTACAGGCAAATGTTTTATCAGCATATGTTTTTTTAGCTCCAGCAATAGTTGCTGGAGTAGTTACACTTGGTGTAATGCAACAAATAATTAGAGCTTTTAGTAAAGTTGAAGGTTCAATGCAATATATTCTAAAATCTTGGCCTATTATTATTGAATTGGCAAGTGTCTATAAACGGTTAAGAGAATTTGAAGCAAAGTTAAAGTTATCTGAAGGTTCTGCTACCATTGAAACAAAATAATTTATGGATTTAGTATTAAAGCTTTTTGACGTATTATTTCCTGTTTTTTTAACCATAGGTATTGGTTTTTGGTATGGAAAAAAAGACCCTAAATTTGATACAAATTTTATTACAACTTTTTCTGGAAATGTAGGCCTACCATGTATTATTTTTTACTCTTTAACCGTATCTGGCATTGATTTTGAAATATTTTTAAGATTTGCTTATTATATACTTCTCTATGTTGCAATATTTTCAGTAATTGGAATCATTGTACTTAAATTATTAAATAAAGACATTTTTAGATTACTACCTCCTTTTATATTGCCTAATACTGGCAATATGGGAATACCCATATGTCTATTTGCTTATGGAAATTCTGGTTTAGCTATTGCTACAGCTATTACTTCAATAATTCTGGTTCTGCACTTTACTGTTAATATTTTATTATCTAGTAGAAAATTTTCTGTAAAACCTCTTATTGAATGTGTTCCTGTTTATGTTTTGATTGTTTCATTATTTTTTGTTTATTTTAAAATTCCAGTTCCAACATTTATAGAAAATTCTACTTTCTTAATTGGTTATTCTACTATTTTTTTAGTTTTAATGTCACTAGGTGTTGCTTTATCTAAATTAAAAGTTTTTAATTTAAAAGAAACCTTAATTTACTCCATTGTAAGAGTTATTATTGGACCATTAGTCGGCTTAGGATTTATTAATTATTTTAATCTTGATGGTGTAGAAGCAGGAGTTATGTTTATACAAGCGTCTATGCCTTCAGCTATTTTAACATATTTAATTAGCAGAATATATTCGCCAAAACATATTTATGATACAACTGCGGGCACTGTTGCTCTGTCTACATTTTTGTCGTTTTTTACATTGATAATAGTTGTATTTTTGTCACTTAAGTACTTTAATTAAGTCTGTGAAAGCAATTATCCTAAATTTATCTGCATGGGTAATGTTACCTATAATGGACGGATTTGCTAAATATTTAAGTTCCACCTTGCCTGTATTGCAAATTACTTGGTCCAGGTATTTTTTCACTGTCGTGATTGTTTTGCCTGTTATGTTAATTTTTTTTAGAAAAAATTTTAAGTGGACTGAAAAACCTAAACTTCAATTAATCAGGGGACTTTTATTATTTTCTGCAAATATTTTATTTTTTTATTCTATATCGGTAATATCACTAGCTAAAGCTCTCACCTTAGCTTTTATAGCACCATTAATAGTAACAACTTTGTCACCATTTTTATTAGGAGAAAAAGTTGGTTTTAGAAGATGGTCCGCTGTTATTATAGGTTTTATTGGATCATTGATTGTTATTAGACCAGGCTTTATGGAAATAAATTTAGCAAGCCTTGCTGCACTTGGAACTGGAGTTTTATATGGTTTTTATTTAATTATAACTAGAAAACTACATAAATCAGATCATCCACTTTTAACACTTTTATTAACCGGAGTAGTGGGGGCAATCATAGGAACATTAATTATGCCTGCAGTTTGGGTCCAACCTACTATTACTCAATGGTATATGATGTTTGCAATTGGTTTTTTTGCTTCAGTAGGACATTTACTTTTAATATTGTCTTTAAGATATGCTGATGCTTCAAAGTTAGCTCCCTTTGGCTATTTTGAAATAATTACTAATATAATTATAGGATATTATTTCTTTAATCATTTTCCTGGTCCTTTACATTTTCTTGGTTTATTTATAATAATAAGCTCTGGTATTTATATTTTTAGAAGAGAAATTAAAATAAAGTCTAATTAAAATAGGTAAGTAATATTTACCTATATAATTATAAATAACATTAAATATGTACTATATATGTTTGAAATTATGGAATAATTACTTATACTTAAACTAAAATATTATATATAATATTACTAGGTAAAATAAACATATCAAGATTAAAGTGTTAAAATTAAAAGTAAATAATCTGTTAAAATCAAGCAAATTTGATTGATAAGATATTATATGAGTACATTATTTATTATTTAATGATATGTAGACTATTAAATCTGAAAAAAAAGATAAAAAAAAATAATTTAGAACATCAAATTAAGCATTAATATAATTATATTTCAGAGCATTGCATAAATAGAATATAGTGTTTAAACGCCCATAGAAGGGGTTCATTTTACGATATTCATGTATAGAGTACAACTAAAGGGTGAAGATTAAAATTGATAAGCAAATAGGGGTCATAATCAGAAAATCATTGGTATTACTAACTTTTAGAAAGAAAAACCCTCCTTTTTTAATAACTTTTTCTTAGTATTAGTGCCACCTTGTGCTGAAAATCCACCAGGAGATCCATCAGACCTAATAACCCTATGGCAGGGTACTTTTGGTGCATATGGGTTTTTTGCACATGCATTAGCTACAGCACGGGCTGATTTAGGGCTTTTAATGGCAATTGCAACCTCTTTATATGTTTTTACCTTTCCTTTACGTATAGTTTTAAGGTATTTCCAGACTTTTAACTGAAATTTAGTACCTTCCATAATTATAAAAATAATAAGATCAAAACTACTACAAAAGTAATAGCAATAAGCCCAAATATAGCTGCTATTGTCTTGTTTTTAGCTTTATCTGACATTTTAGACCATAAATGCATAGTAAAAAACGTGAATAAAGTAATTCCAAGCCCAATAAGGATATATTTAGCCATATACATCTTTAGCACCATATTGAAATTAATACTATTGACATTAAAAATCAGTTATTATATTATTTCCGATAATTAATAGTTATCGGAAAATATTATGAATGAATTAGCAACTAACATAAAAAACCTTGAAATAGAAACTTTAAAAAATCTAAAGAATTCAAAGGCTGACAATACACTGAGAGCTTATCGCTCTGACTATAAAGACTTTTCAGAATTTTGTGCAAAAAATAGTTTAAATTCAATGCCCACAGAACCTAAAATACTAGCATTATATCTTACACACTTGTCAAGCACTTCAAAATTTAGCACTTTAAAGCGAAGAATAGCATCAATAAGCGTTATCCATAAGTTAAAAGGACATTATCTAGATACAAAACACCCGGTAATAATGGAAAATTTACATGGAATTAAGAGAGCGAAAGGAAGTAAACAAAAGACAAAAAAACCTATATTAATCAGTGATTTAAAGTTAATTATTAATGCAATAGATAAAATTAATCAATCTGAAAAAAAGAAAATTAGAGATAAAGCATTATTACTAATTGGCTTTTCTGGGGGCTTTAGAAGGTCAGAACTAGTAAATCTAGATTACGAAGATATAGAATTTGTTAATGAGGGAATAAAAATTTTCATTAAAAAATCAAAAACAGATCAATCCGCAGAAGGTATGATTAAGGCTATCCCCTACTTTGAAAATAAATTATTTTGCCCAGTAAGAAATTTAAAAAATTGGATCGATTATTCTGAAACTATATCAGGCAAAATTTTTAAAATTTCGGATAAAAGTGTAGCTCTTATAATTAAAAAATATGCATTACTTTCAGGCTTAGATGCTAATAGATACGGCGGACATAGTCTCAGATCCGGTTTTGCAACATCGGCAGCAGAATCCGGAGCAGAAGAAAGAAATATAATGGCTATGACAGGCCACAAAACAACTCAAATGGTAAGAAGATATATACATGAGGCAAATTTATTTAAAAATAACGCATTAAATAAAATTAAGATCTAAATTGCAGTCCAACTTTCAGGCCAAAAGTTTTTATTTTTAGAGGGGTTAATATTTTTTGGAAAATAACAAATTTTTTTTTGATAATCAGAAAGCCAAGCACCCCACCAATGGAACGAAGTAGGACCAACTATAAAATTTTTACATTTAGTCAATAAAAAAAAATCATTAATAGTTTTATTATCTTTATTATCAACGAAAATAAATTTATTCTCAGGAAAATATTCTTTTAATCCTTTGAAACTGTCACTCCAAACATAAAATTTAGGTTTATTTATTTTATTACTTATATCCTTAATTGCCCTATATACATAATCAATAGTGTCTTTAGTAAATTTTTCTGATGCGGCTAAGGATCCAGGATTATTGTAATTACCCAATCTTTCTGAAAATCTATTTTGCCTTATACATATAGAAACAATATTTTCATTATTTTGTAAAATATTATTAAAAAATAAATTATTTTTTAAGTTCTGACTTTTTTTAATAGAAAATTCTTTTTTTAAATCATTTTTATAGTGAACAAAATACTTTTCACATTCAAAATGACCTTCAACATGTACATTATTAAGAAAAGTGTCTGTATTATATTGGTAGAATTTAGTAAATTTATTTAAATCTTTGTCTTCAATTAAAAACTTTTTTTTTGATTTAAATTTATCAATGTTAATAAGTATTTTTCTTTTTAAATTTTTAATATTATTATTAAACAATAGGCTTTCATCAGCTATTTCAGCAGAAATATTAAAGTTATGTAATAGATATGTTTTAATATCTTTTTTTTTAAAAAAAGAACTTTTATTGTCGATTAATAATTTATAATTTATTTTTTTCGATAAGGCAAATGAATGAGCGTACATAAACATTTGATTTCCTAAACCTTCAGCTATACGAACTACTAATGTATTCATTGTAATAAAATTATTAAAAAATCCTTAAATAAAAATATTTAAATTTACAAATAACTAATTCTATCAAAGAAAATAGAGAAAATTTAGGACTTGTTAATTTATTATTATATTTTTCACCCCTTCTTAAATAATACTTTACAAAATAGTCAATTGAAATTTTCCATTTTAATAGAAAAGTTTTTCTTCCATTATTTCTTTGTATGTTAAGATTTTTTCTAGTTGTTAATGAGCCAAAATGATAAACTCTAGATTTATTTACTCCTTTAAATATTCTAACACCTATTTTCCATAATTTCATATTTAAATCAGGATCTGATCCAAAACCAGGGTCATATTCTTCACTAAATCCTCCTACCCTATTCCAAATTGATTTATGCATAACATGAGGAGCCCAATGACTACCTTGCAAATCATAAAATTCTAATTTTTTAAATTCATCTAAAATCTTATGTTCATTAAATTCATCAATAGTTTTACCACCATTATAATATATATGATTAATTACATCCTTGCCTGCCTGATAATGGCTTAATTGAATACTGGATAAAAAAAATAAATTATCAGACATTAATTCTATTTCTTTAATAAGATGAGTATCCCAATCAGGAAGAAAGTACATATCATCATGCGCATAAACTACATATTCAGTAGTAGATTTTTTAACAGCCTTATTAACACCACTGCATAAACCTATATTTTGATCACTTTGAGTGTAAATAAAATTATTAGACTTGAGGTAATTTTCTGTAGTTTCATCATGACCATTTATATGTACAATTATTTCATGACTAAACTTAGAGTTTTTTATAATAGAATTTATGCAAAATTTTAAATATTCAAAATTGCTATATGTTGGAATAATTATTGAAAAGTTCATAAATATTATATTTATAGAATATAGAAATTAATTATATTAAAAAAAGTTATATATATGTATACATTTAATGACAAAAATCAAAAAATAGCGCTCATAGGATGCGGATATTGGGGAACAGTAATTGCCAAAACACTTATAAATTTAAAATTCAAAAATATTTTTATACATGATTCAAATTTAAAAAATTCAAAAACATTAAAAAGTAAATTTAATACTCTAAAAATTGAAAATAAATATAATAATCTAATTAAAAATAAATTTATTAAAAATTTTTTTTTCGCAACACCGCCTTCTAAAAATTTTAAAATTGCTAAAAAAGCATTAATAAATAATAAAAATATTTTTATAGAAAAACCTGGTGTTACAAGACTTTCAGATTTAAAAAAACTAAATTTAATAGCTAAAAAAAATAATAATAAATTAATGTTTGGTTATGTTTATTGCTTTAACGATTATATTAAATATATAAAAAAAATTCTAAACAATAAAAAATTAGGTAAAATTTTATATATTAATTTTCAAAGGCAAAATTTGGGACCAATACGAAATGATGTAAATGTAGCATTTGATCTTACTTCACATGATTTAAGTATAATTCTAAATTTATTCAAAAAATTACCAAAAAAAATATCCCATGTTAAATATTCAATATTAAAAAAAAATATACCCGATATATCTAATTTGCATATGAAGTTAGATAATATTTTTTTTGATATTAATAACAGCTGGATTAATCCAACTAAAATTAGAAGATTAACAATAGTTGGCTCAAAAAAAATGCTTTTGTTTGATGAAATAAATCTTAGAGAACCTGTAAAAATTTATAATAAATATGCAAAATATCCTAAAATTGAAGAATTTAAAAAAAAATTTTTTACTTCTAAAGCTTTTATTTACCTTGGGAAAAATTATTCCCCTAAAATAAATATGAACTCTGCTTTAGACAATGAAATTAAATATTTTCTTAATTTAAAAAAAAAAAGTACCCCTATCACTGGATTTAATTTTTCATACAAAATATTAAAATTTTTAAAAAGTATTTAATGTTTTGATTATTTTATTTAAATTTGAATTACTTAAATTCGGATCAATAGGTAAGCTTAGCCCTTCCTTTGCTAGTCTTTCAGCATTTAAAAATTTTTTTTTTTTAAAATTTTCTTTTAATGCTTCTATCTTGTGAATTGGATATGGATAATGAAAGCTGAATTCGATTTTATTTTTTTTAAGTAATCTTATTAGATTTTTTCTTTTTTTACACAAAATAACATATTGATGAAATACGCAATTTTCTGAATATTTTAGTTTAATAATTTTTGAATTATTTATTTTATTTTTATAAATATTTGCAATTTTTACTCTTTTTTTATTATTGCTATTTAAAAATGGTAATTTTCTAGTCAAAACAGCTGCTTGTATTGAATCCATTCTACTATTTATACCAATATTGTTATGAATAAATTTTTTTATCGATCCTAAATTTCTTAAACTTTTTATTTTATCTTTATAGAACTTGCTATTGGTAGTAATTATCCCCGCATCTCCATATGCTCCTAAATTTTTTCCAGGATAAAAACTAAAACAAGAAATATCAGCTATAGATCCAATTTTTTTTGAATTTAATTTTGATCCATGAGCTTGTGCGCAATCATCAATTATTAAAATTTTTTTATTTTTTATAATTTTTCTAATTGTATTAATATTTACAACTGATCCGTATAAATGAACAGGCATAATGACTTTAGTTTTTTTAGTAATTTTTTTTTTAATTTCTTTTAATGAAATAGATGGCTGTAAATAACCTATATCTGCCAGGATTGGTTTTAAGTTTGCATTTATGACAGAAAATGCAGTTGAACAATAAGTCATAGCTGGGATTATTACTTCAGAATTTTTTGGTAAATCCAAAGATTTAAGTGCCAAAGTTAAAGCGTCAGTACCATTTGCGCAACTTATAGCATATTTTGCGTTACAAAATTTTGCAAATTTCTCTTCAAAGCTATAAACATATTTTCCTAATATGAAATTATTATTATTAATAATCTTTTTAATATCACTTAAAATAAAATTATGAATTTTTCTGTCTTGTTTTTTTAAGTCTAAAAATTTAATCATTATCAAAAGGTTTTATTGATAATATTGTTTGAAATTATTTTATTATTAAAAAGCTTAAAGTATTTAATCTTGCCATTTTTTGCATATTCATTAATCTTATTTTCTTTAGAAAGTAAATTTTCAACTTTTGCACCGAGATCGTCTACATTTTTATATGATCCAGCCTCATCTTCATTAAAAATTTTATTAAACTGAGTACCCTGATCTATAAATGTATATATACCGTTACCAATTAAAGATGCTATTCTATTACTAGAGGTGAATTTCAAAGGTTTGCCTCTACTTAAATTCAAAGCCATTTTACATTTATTTAATTCATTATAGTAGTTATAATTCCATTTTGGATTCTCATTAGCAATACCTAATATATTATAATTTATATTTGAATATTTTTGAATTAATTTTGTTATGAAAGCTTCTCTTTCATCTTTTTTTCCTCTTTTTAATTTTCCAAAATTAACACCGTGGCTCAAAGCAAAAAATAAGTCTTTATATCTATTTTTTTGTTCATAAATTTTTAGATCTTCAATATTTTCATCAACTGGTATAGGTAAATAATTTAATTTATTTTTTCTTATTGTCGTTTTTAACTCGTCTGGATGAGTTGTTACAAAATAAGTATCAATTAAGTGGTTATTTTTTTCAATTAGTGATAAGTTTTGTTTCCAGTTAGGCCCTTCCCCTTTATATCCCAAAGCATCTTCGTACCATAAAGAAATTTTACTGTTATATTTTGATTTAATAAATTCAATATTTTTTGTGTATAAAAAGTTATTATGGCCAAGGATAATTAAATTCGGTCTATAGTTTTCAGCAATTGTTAAAACTTTACTATTTATTGTTTCATTTTTATCTACGATAAGACTTTTATTTAAATAATTTCTGTAACTAAAATCAATAACATCATGACCATTTCTAATAAAACCTTTTGATAGTTTATTAGATATAGAAATATTGAAAAGTCTATAGTCATTACGTTCATCAAAAGTTGAAATATGCAAAATTTTTAGTTTTACTCCTCTATTGTATTTAAATTCTGAGTTAAGGAAAAAATTTTTTAAATCATCAATTTTTTTAATTTTATAATTTAACTTGTGCTTAACGTTTAAAAAATTTTTTTTTTGTATTTTTTTTCTATTTTTA
>CACFWQ010000004.1 GCA_902570055.1 uncultured Pelagibacteraceae bacterium | reverse complement strand
AATATTTTTAATTCTTTTAATTTTATTAATAGCTTTAAAAATTGCCAACCCAAGCTTTGTTAAATCAATTTCTTATCTCAGTTTTGATTTATACCAGAAAGTTTTTCCATTAAAAAAAAACGAAACCAATGTAATAATTATAGATATTGATGAAAAAAGCTTAGGTAAATTTGGCCAATTTCCTTGGAGTAGGTCTGTTTTTGCAAAAATTATTGAAAAAGTTAACACAACTAAACCAAAGGCTATAGGTTTTGATGTTTTTTTTACTGAAAAAGACAAACAATCTCCCGAAGAAATAATAAAATCTTATAATTTAATTCCAACAGATGTTAGCGAATTGCAAAATATTAAAGGACATGATGAAATTTTTAGAGAACAGTTAGAAAAATCAAAATCAGTTACCGCAGTTCTTGGTAGCAATGTTCCTTCTCATAGTAATTATGATAGATCTGCAAAAGCAAAATTTCTTTCAAAAGGCGGAGACCCAAAACAATTTACTTATTCTTATCCTTACTCAATAGGATCACTTGAACAATTAGAAAAAAGTGTAAAAGGATTAGGCTCTATTTCTTTTTTAGATCAAACTGATGGTATTATTAGATCGCTACCGTTAATTGTTCGTTTTAAAAATAAATTGTACCCAACAATGGGACTTGAAATGATTCGAGTAGGAACAAACCAAAAAAATCTTTATGTAGAAATGAATGAAGTTGGTATTAACAGAATAAGTTCTAGACCTTACAAAGTTTCATCGGACCCAAATGGAATTATTTGGATAAGATATAAAAATTCATTAAAAAGCCAATACATATCTGCAAGTTCAGTTTTTGATGGTAAATTCGATGAAGCGAGATTTAAAAATAAATATGTTTTAATCGGTGCTTCAGCTCAAGGATTATTTGATTTAGTAAAAACTCCATTGGGAATTACAATTCCTGGAGTAGAAGTACATGCAAATGTAATAGAAAATATTTTGGATCAATCTTATCTTATTAGAAATCCGAACACTTATATTTTTGAGCTATTATTTTCAATTTTAATAGCTTGCATTACTTTTTTTGTTTCTCAAAGAATAAAACCAAAATATAGTTTATCAATATTTTTTGGTAGTTTAATTACAATAATTGTAATTGGCTTTGGTACATTTTTATTTAGATCTGAACTTATAGATATTAGCTATCCTATATTCATCCTAACAATTACTTTTCTAACTGGGCTTTATTTTAGATTTATAGAGGAAAATCGAATAGCATTATCAAACTTACAAAAAGAAGCTAAGTTATTGAGAGAAAGAGAGTTAGCAGGAGAGGTACAAAAAAGTTTGTTTCCTGACATATCAAAGTTTGAAAATTTTATTTATGCAAAAAATGTCCCAGCTCGCGATGTATCCGGAGACTATTTTGATGTTGTTAATGTTAATAAAAATGAATATTTTTTTACATTAGCTGATGTTTCCGGAAAAGGTATTAAGGCCGGAATGTATATGGCTAAAGCATCATCAATATTTAGAACACTTTCAAATTTATCATATCCATTAGAAAAAGTTGTTTTTGGAGTAAACAATGAGCTAGTCGAAGCAAAATTTAAAGGAATGTTTGTTACGGCGGTCTTTGGAAAATTTAATATAGAAACTGAAGAGGTCAATTTTGTAAATGCAGGACACGAAAGCATTATGGTTTTTGATAGAGATAAAAAATTTGAGTTTATAAAATCAGAAATGCCACCAATAGGTATTATTAAATATTTTACAGAGTCTATGGTAAAATCAAAAACTATTAATTTAAAAGACAAAACATTTGTTGTTTATACTGATGGTGTAACAGAAGGTTATTTAAAAAATGGCCAAGAGCTTGGCGCAGAAGGTGTTCAAAAGATTGTAAATGGACTAAATAATATTACTCCAAAAAATATAGTAGAGTCTATTGCAACAGAATTAAATTGGGGAGCAGAAAAATTAAGAGATGATATTACTTGTCTTGCTTTAGATCTTAAAAACACAGAATTAGTTAAAAAAATAAAGAAAAAAAGAGAAGAAAATAAAACTGATTAATAAACCATATAATTTATAAAAAAAACCCAATATGGTGATAAGGAAGTTTTTTTTATTTTTTTTTTTTAATATAATGATCTAAATTTCGTTTTAGGGAGAGATGAAAAAGATTATTTTTTTAATATTTGTTTTATCTATTTTGAATGGATGCGCAGAGTATAGCTCCGTTTTAGGTCCAAGCTATACAATGGCGAAAACAGGAAAAGTTGCAAGCGCAGGTAATTCAATAGCAGCGTCATATGGTTTTAAAAAAGTTACTGGAGAGTCGCCTGAAACAATTGCAAATACATTTTTTTCAGAAAGCGAAAATCTTAGAGAATGTCAAACAATACATTCTTCAAATTTAAACAAAATATTTTTCACCACATTAGATGAAATTGATTGCTTTAGAGATCCCTTTAGCATTCTTAGATAAAAAAAACCTAAAAAATATAATTTAATACAATTATTAATTGTACGTGCTAATCTTGCTGATGGAAACATTCTCTTAGATGGATTAACTATTAATAAATTATAAATGAAAAAAAAATTTAAAATTGGTATTGTAGGCGCTGGCATCCAAGGTGTTTGCAATGCATTATTTTTACAGAAGAAAGGTCATCAAGTAACTATTTTTGACAAGGATGATCCAGCTAGAATTTCAGCCTCTTATGGAAATGCAGGACATTTTTCACCTTACGCATCTTTATCTTTAAACAGACCAGATATTTTAACAGATGTTCCTGCAATGCTATTAAGATCTACAGGTCCACTTGCATTAAAATGGAATTATGTTCCAAAAATGATTCCTTGGTTTTTAAAATTTATTATTAATTGTTCAAAAAAAAAAATGATGCATACAGCTAAATATATGCATCAAATATTAGACATAGCTATTCCAGCATATGATGAATTGTTCGAGGAAGTAGATATTAGCGGTTTGGTTGACAAAAAAGGCATTATGTATGTTTGGAACAAGCAGAATTTATCTAGTAGAGAAATTGAAATAAATATTAGGAAAGAGCTTGGTGTTAAACAAAAAGTCTTAACTCCAGAAGAAATTCATGATCTTGAGCCTAACATTAAACCTTTTTATCATGGAGGAGTTTATTATTCTAATGCAAGACATACTAGAAATCCAAAAAAGATACTTTTAAAACTACTAGATCATTTTATAGAAAAAGGTGGAAAACTTTTGAAACTAAATATTAGAGATATTAATTTTGACAATGAAAATCCAGTTTTAATATCAGACTCACAAAGATTTATTTTTGAGAAAATCATAATTGCCTGTGGAGCTTTTTCAAAACAACTTACAGATAAATTAAATGAGAAAATACCTTTAGATACAGAAAGAGGGTATCATGTTCATTTTAAAGGTTGCGATCATTTAATATCACGACCAGTTGTTTTCTTGAATCGTGGATTTGGTATGACGCCAATGGAACAAGGTTTAAGAGTTGTTGGCACAGTTGAATTTGGTGGATTAAATAATCCTATTTCAAAATCAAGAATAAAAAATTTAGTCAATGGGGCAAATTACATGTTAAATGGTTTACCAGAACATCAAGATGAATGGTTAGGTTTTAGACCAACATTGCCTGATTTTTTGCCGGTGATAGGACCATCAATAAATTATAAAAACGTTTTTTATTCATTTGGACATAATCATTTGGGATGGACATTAGCTGCTATTTCAGGAAAAATTATTTCTAAAATGATTTCAGACGAAAATACAAATCTTGATTTAGAACCATACAACCCCAAACGATTTTCATAGACCAGTGACAAACAAAAATAATTTAGCATATCTATTATTACTTTTAACAACACTTTTTTGGTCTGGAAATTTTATCGTTGGAAAAGCAGCAAGTACATATGATATTCCACCTTTTTCTTTAAACTTTTATAGATGGTTTTTTGCAGGACTGATTTTACTGCCATTTACAATCAAAGAACTAGTTAAAAAAAAAGATTATATTTTTAAAAATATTGGTTTTTTTGTAGTTTTGGGAATTACGAGCATTACAATATTTAATTCGATTGTTTATTATTCTTTATATTACACACAGGTAATAAATGGAGTTTTAATGATATCAACAATTCCTGTATGGATAATTTTTATCTCTTCAATTTTAAATATTGAAAAAACAAATATTTTTCAAATAATAGGAGTTCTACTTTCTTTGACTGGTGTTATTTTTATAATTACAAAAGCTGATATTGAAATAATAAAAAATCTAAATTTTAATAAAGGTGATTTAACGATGGTAATTGCAATGTTTTCTTGGGCAATATATTCAGCATTATTGAAAAAAAAAACATACGAAATATCTCAAATTACCCTTCTTGAAGTTGTAATAATTACTGGCCTTATATTTTTATTTCCTATTTATTTTATAGAAATGAATCTTGGATATTTAATTAAGTTAGAAAAACCATTCTTTCTGACTTTAACTTATGTAGTTCTTTTTCCAGGTTTAGCCTCTTTCTTTTTTTGGATAAAAGGTATTGCAATGATTGGTGCAAATAGAGCGGGAGCATTTTTACATTTAATGCCAATATTTGGAGCAATAATGGCAATGATTATTTTTGATGAAAAATTTATGTTTTATCATTTTTTAGGAGCAGCATTTATTATTACTGGCATAATCTTATCAAATAAAAAATCTTTAAAAAAATAGGTCAAATATGAAAGAAAAAAATTCAAATCTTACATCTAAACAAAAATTAATCTTGTTTGAAGAAGGAACTGAGGCACCAGGATCAAGTGAACTAAATAATGAAAAGAGAGAAGGCAGTTATCACTGTGTTAATTGCGATGCAAAGCTTTTTGAATCTAATACAAAATATGAAAGCGGGTCTGGCTGGCCCTCTTTCTACGAATCTCTTCCAGATGTCTTCGAAACAAAAACAGATTTTAATATTGGTTACGCAAGAACAGAATATCATTGTAAAAATTGTGGTGGTCACCATGGACACATTTTTGATGATGGGCCAAAACCTACTGGTAAAAGATATTGCAATAATGGAATTTGCTTAGTTTTTAAGGAAAAAAATTAAAAAAAAATTCTATACATATATTAAATATTAATTTAATAAATTTAAAAGCTCACCTTTTTTTTCTAAGGCTCTTAATTCTTGGTAACCACCAACATGATATTCATTAAAAAATATTTGAGGAATTGTTTTTCTTCCATTTGATTTTTTCAACATTTCATCTTTTTTACCATCTTCTATGGCAATATTAATTTCCTTAAATGGAATATTGTTTCTGTTTAATAACCTTTTAGCAGCATCACAAAATGCACACATTGGACCCATATAAACAGTAACGTTTTTCATAAATTATATATAATCATTTTTTTTTAGATTGCTCACTTTTTATTTGTAAAATTTAAAATTATAAAAAACCCAATATGGACATTTTGCATATTTGCTAGATTTTTAAAATTGTAAAAAATCAACCGTGGCAATTTTGCTTAAAAATTTATTGAAAATAAAAAAAATCGTTAATGCAATTCTTAGGGGATTTGATAATATTATCTTTAGATAGTCCTATCTAGCCATCTTTAGCTCCCGGTTTTTTAGGGCTATCCACAAAGGATGCTTCCCCCGAAAAAAATATTTAAATATATCTTTTTATTCTTATTAATTAATTTAAGCAGCTCTCTTCAAGCGACTGATCATTCTGTAAATTATTTAAAAGGAAAGTTTTACGAAAGTGTTAAAGATAATTTTTTGGTTGCTACAAATCAAATGAGGGATCCAAAATTTAAAAAAACAGTTATAACCATCCTTGAAAACGATGAAAATGGTGCGTGGGGTTTGGTCATTAACAAAACAATAGGCTTAGTTGCTTTAAAAGATTTAATTAATCCTTCAGAAAATTTATATAGCGATAAAAAAAATATTAAGAGTAAAAAAATTCCTATTTATTGGGGAGGACCAGTGGACAGAAATAGAATTTTCATATTACATTCCAACGAATATGAAAGCGAATCCACAATAAAATTTAACAAGATATCTGTAAGCACAGATCTAAAAACTTTGTTTAAAATTGCAGAAAACAAAGGTCCAAAAAATAATTTGGTAATAGTTGGTATTTCTTCTTGGGGACCAGGACAACTTGAGGGAGAAATGGAAAGAGAAGGCTGGGTACTTTCAGAAATTAAAACAGATTTAATTTTTAAAGGAAAAGACTTAGAAAAATGGAAAAAAGCTATAAAGAATAGTTTTATAAAGTTATAAAAAATATATCATTAACTTTGCTTGATTTTTTTGATCAATATGTTCAAAGTAACAATTATTAAATGAGCGATAGAATTAAATATTTATTGGAAGAAAGCAAATTACCAAAAAATTGGTATAATATTTCAGCAGATTTACCAAAACCCTTGTCTCCAGTACTTCATCCAGGAACACTCAAGCCCGTTGGACCTGATGATTTGGCGCCATTATTTCCAATGGCACTCATTGGACAAGAAGTATCTCAAGAAAGAGAAATTGCAATACCCGAGCCAGTTAGAGAAATTTATAAACAGTGGAGACCATCACCATTATTTAGAGCAAAAAAATTGGAAAAAATTTTGGATACAACGGCAAAAATTTATTACAAATATGAAGGTGTAAGCCCCACAGGAAGTCATAAACCAAATACAGCAGTGGCCCAAGCATTTTATAATAAAGAAGAAGGAACTAAAAAAATTACAACTGAAACAGGAGCGGGACAATGGGGAAGCTCTCTAGCTTTTGCATGTTCAATTTTTAAAATTGAACTAGATGTTTATATGGTGAAAGTAAGTTTTGAACAAAAGCCATATAGAAAAATGTTAATGGAAACATTTGGTGCAAGATGTGTAGCAAGTCCTTCCAAGGAAACCCCAACTGGAAATGCAATTTTAGAAAAAGATCCAAACAGCACAGGTAGTCTTGGTATAGCAATATCAGAGGCTGTTGAAATGGCTGCTCAAAGCGATACCACAAAATATTCTTTAGGTAGTGTTTTAAATCATGTTTTAATGCACCAAACCATTGTTGGGAATGAAGCAATATTACAAATGGAGATAGCAAACGATTATCCAGATATACTAGTTGGTTGTACGGGAGGGGGAAGCAATTTTGCTGGACTAGCTTTTCCTTTTCTTGGAAAAAAATTTAGAGAAAAAAAAGATATAAAAGTAATTGCATGTGAACCAAAATCTTGTCCTTCACTAACAAAAGGAAAATTTACTTATGATTTTGGGGATACAGGAAATCGTACGCCATTAGTTAAAATGCATACTTTGGGATCTTCGTTTATGCCACCCTCAACTCATTCTGGAGGTTTGAGATATCATGGAATGGCCCCGTTGGTAAGCCACTTAACTGATATAGGAGCTATTGAAGCTAAAGCTTATGGCCAAAAAGAATGCTTCGATGCAGGTGTACAGTTTGCAAATGCAGAAGGTATTGTTCCAGCGCCAGAAGCAACACATGCAGTTAAGGGAGCAATAGATGCTGCTCTTGAATGTAAAAAAAATGGTGAAAAGAAAACAATTCTTTTTAATTTATGTGGTCACGGTCATTTTGACATGCAAGCTTATGGAGATTATTTTAACAATAAGCTTTCAGATGACAAATATAACGAGGCAGAGGTTAACAAAGCTTTAGAAAAACTACCTAAAATTGCTTAGAGGAGATAGATCTTATTAGTAAGATTAATGAGTAGCCATCATGTATTTTATAAATCCATTTAAAGCTATAAGACCTACTAAAGAAAATGCTTCTACAGTTCCTGTCGCTAGCACAGATCATTTGTCAAAAGATATGCAAATAAACCACCTAAAAAAAAATCCTTGGAGTTATCTAGGTGTTTTTAATGCAGAAAATAAAGAAAAATCTAAAGAAAAATTTGAATTAATGAAAGAAAAATCAATAATAACAAAAGACAAAAACTTATCTTTTTATTTTTATAGAATTTCCAAAGAAAATTTCAAACAAGTTGGAATAGTTGGAACAGCAAAATTATCGGCATATGACAACCTACATATACGTGGTCATGAGGAGATTTTTTTTGAAAGATCTCAAAGAAGAATGAAACAAATGGACAATTTAAATGCGCAAATAGGCCCTATATACGCTGTTTATCCTGATAACAAAATACTTAATGATTTAGTAGAAAAAGAGTTACTTAATTCTCCAGTATATTCTTTCGAAGCTATGGATAGATGTAAGCACGAGATGTGGGTGATTAATGAAAAAAATAAAGTTGAAAAAATTTGTGACTTATTTAATTCCATAAATAGAATTTATATTGCCGATGGTCATCACAGAATGGATGCATTATTAAAACTCTCAAAATTTAAGCAGCATCAGAATCTAAACCATACTGGGGATGAAGCATACAATTTTTTTATGATAGCAATTTTTCCTACAAGTCAAGCAAGAATACTTGATTATAATAGACTTATAAAAGATTTATATGGTTATTCATCTAAAAATTTTATTAAAGAAATTAAAAAAAAATTTAAAGTGGAAAAACAAAATTATTCATTCAGGCCAAAAAGATCTCAAATATTTGGAATGTATTTAGAAAAACAATGGTATTCTTTGGAACTCAAAGAAAAACCCCATCAAAATTTATTTCATATTATTAATTTAGATATAAATTTGTTGCACTACTATTTGCTCGAGCCTTTTTTGGGAATTGGCGACCCTAGATACGATAATAGAATTGATTTTATAGCAGGTTTTCATGGCTTAGAAGGTATTGAAAAAAAAGTGGATTCAGGAGAAGCAAAAGTAGGTTTTACATTATTTGCTACTCAAATGGAAAATATTATAAATTTTGCCGATAAAAGACTAACTATGCCACCTAAATCAACTTGGTTTGATCCAAAACCACTGGATGGTTTGGTCGCATATGATTTTGAATAAAAACAACTAAAAGCTTTAAAAATATTTTTAATCGTTATACTTTAAAAAATATTTTTTTATGAAAAAACCAAAAACAAAACCTGCAAATAATAATTTTTCCAGCGGACCTTGTGCCAAGAGACCTGGTTGGACAATTGATGTGTTAAAAAAATCACCTATTGGCAGATCTCATAGATCAAAAGAATGCAAAGAAAAACTTAATCTAGCAATAGTTAAATCAAAACAATTATTAAAATTACCAGAAGATTATATTTTAGGAATTATGCCCGGATCAAATACCGGAGCACTAGAAGCTGCATTATGGTCTTTGTTAGGATTGAAAGATGTTGATATTTTAGCTTGGGAAAATTTTGGAAAAGATTGGGTAATAGATGTAATTGAACAATTAAAAATTAAAAATGTAAATAGCCATACAGCTGAATATGGAAAGCTTCCCGATTTGAATAAAGTAAATTTTGACAATGATGTAATTTTTACTTGGAATGGAACAACGTCAGGAGTTAGAGTTCCAAATGCAGATTGGATTTCAGACGAAAGAAAAGGCCTAACAATTTGCGATGCTACCTCAGGTATTTTTGCAATGGAAATGGACTATAGTAAGCTCGATGTAATTACATGGTCTTGGCAAAAAGTTTTAGGAGGAGAAGCTTCACACGGCATGTTGGCTCTATCACCTCGTGCAGTTCAAAGATTAGAAAATTATGTTCCACCATGGCCAATACCTAAATTGTTTAGAATTGCAAATAAAAAAAAATTAATAAAAGGAATTTTTGAAGGAAGCACTATAAACACTCCTTCAATGATTTGTGTTGAAGATGTACTGGATGCTTTACATTGGGTAGATTCAATAGGAGGATCAAAAGAATTAATAAAAATTTCTAATGAGAATCTTAAAACTGTAGAAGAGTGGGTAAATAAAAGTGACTGGATTAAATTTATGTGTGAAGATAAAAGCTCAAGATCTGCGACTAGCATTACTCTTTCAGTTAAAGATGAATGGTTTAATAAATTTAATGAAGATGAACAAAGAACATTAATAAAAAATATTGTATCGTTACTTAAAAGAGAAGAAGTAGCTAATGATATTAATGGATATGCTAAAGCTCCTCCAAGTCTTAGAATATGGGGCGGAGCAACAATACAAAATGATGATATGAAAACATTATTACCCTGGGTAGATTGGGCATATCATTCGGTAAAAAATAATGCCTAAAGTTTTAATTGCAGATTCAATGAGCAATGTTGCTCAAAAAATTTTTGAAAAAAATAATATAACCGTAGACATAAAAACTGGTTTATCTGAAGACGAAATAGTTAAAATTATTTCAGAATATGATGGAATGGTTGTTAGATCAGCTACAAAAGTAACAAAAAAAATAATTGAAGCTGCAAAAAAATTAAAAGTTATAGGTAGGGCTGGTGCTGGCGTAGATAATATAGATGTTTCGGTTGCAAAAGAAAATAATATGATTGTTATGAACACACCAGGAGGAAATGCAAATGCTACAGCGGAACATGCTTTTGCTTTAATAATGTCAGTATTGAGAAAAATTCCATATGCCAATGAAACTACACACAAAGGCCAATGGGAAAAAAAAAATATTAAAGGTTCAGAACTTTCAAAAAAAACTTTAGGAATAATAGGTTTTGGAAATGTAGGAGTTAGATTAAGTCATTTGGTCAAGGGATTTGACATGGAAATACTTGTTAATTCTAAATCTTTAGAGTCTAGAAAAAAAGATTATCCACATGTTAAAAATGTAAACTTCGATGAATTAATTAGCAAGAGTGATATTATAAGTTTTCATTGCAAAGCAGAAAAAGATGGCAAACCTTTAATTACCAAAGAACATTATAAAAAAATGAAACCTTCAGCTTATATAATAAATGCAGCAAGAGGAAATATAATTGACGAAAAAGATTTAAATGATGCTTTGGAAAATAATTTAATAGCTGGAGCGGCGGTAGATGTTTTTTCAAAAGAACCAGCAAAAGAAAATATTTTATTTAACAATCCAAAAGTAATTCTAACACCACACATTGCTGCATCAACCTCAGAGGCATCAATAGTGGTTGCAGAAATGGTAGCAAACCAAATAGCTGACTATTTGGTAAATGGGGTTAAAAAAAATACTTTATAATTAATAATTGCAAAATAAATAAGCTTATATATTGTTCTCAAATTATGAAATTAGGATTTATTGGTACTGGAAATATTTCATGTGATGTCATAACTGGAATTTGTAATTCAAAAATATCTTTTAAAAGAATTCTTGTTTCACCTAGGAATAAAAAAAAAGCACAAAAATTAAAAAAAAAATTTAAAAAAGTTGATATTGCAAAAAATAATCAAGAAGTAATAGATAAATCAGACTGGGTTTTTTTGGGTGTATTGCCTGAAGTAGGGGAAAAAATATTACCTAAATTGAATTTTAGACACAAGCAAACAATAGTTAGTTTTATTTCCACAATTAACTATGCTCAATTAAAAAAAATAGTTAAAAAAAAGGTAAAAATTGTTAGAGCTATACCAATGCCACCAATTTCTTTAGGAAAGGGACCCGTGCCTATTTTTCCTCCAGACAAACAAGTCAAAAAATTTTTTAATAAAATTGGAACAACTATAGAGATAAGAAGTGAAAAATTATCACAAAATTTCTGGGCTATTTCTGGTTCAATGGCTTCTTTTTACGAACTATTAAAAGTTTTGTCTGACTGGCTAGTTAAAAAAAAATTAAAAAGAAATCAGGCTCAAAAATATATTACATCTCTATACTCAGCTTTAGCAGAGCTTGCAGAGGTACATTCTAAAAAACATTTAAAATATTTTGTGGCTGAATCGCAAACTCCAGGTGGGCTAAATTGGCAAGGTGTTAATGAACTTAGAAAGTCAGGTTATTATAAATCTTTAGAAAAAACTATTAACAATATTTTAAAAAGATTAAATAGAGTATAATTTTCCATGCAGCAAGATTCGAATATTTTGCAAATAGATAATCTTTCAAAATATTTTGGAGGTTTAGCAGCAGTATCTGATTGTTCGTTAAAAATTAAAAGAGGATCTATTACTGGAATTATTGGTCCTAATGGCTCAGGCAAAACAACTTTATTTAATTTAATTGGTGGTAATTTAAAATCTTCTAAAGGAAAAGTTTTATTTAATAATAACGATATAACCGATGTTCCAGCTTATGAATTATTCTCAAAAGGCTTGCTTAGAACTTTCCAAATTGCACATGAATTTACCAATCTAACAGTTCTTGAAAATTTAATGATGGTTCCAGGTAATCAATCTGGAGAAAATCTTGTTAATGTTATGTTAAAACCTTCTTTAATAAAAAAAGAAGAAGAACAAGTTAGAAGCAAAGCATATGAAGTAATAAATTTTTTAAATCTTAAACATCTTGCAAACGAACTGGCGGGAAATTTATCGGGAGGACAAAAAAAACTTTTAGAACTTGGAAGAACTATGATGGTTGATGCAGAATTAGTTTTATTAGATGAGGTAGGAGCTGGAGTTAATCGAACACTATTAAAAGATATTGGAACTTCAATTCAAAGATTAAATAAAGAAAAAGGTTACACGTTCTGTATGATTGAACATGACATGGATTTTATAAGTCGTTTATGTGATCCCGTTATTGTAATGGCCGAAGGGTCAGTATTATTTGAAGGAACACCAGACCAGGTTAAGAAAAATGAAAAAGTTATTGAAAGTTATTTGGGACGTGGATTAAAAACTAAAGGAGAAAATAATTAATGGCCTTTTTTGAAGGAAAAGGAATGACAGGAGGATACGGAGGACCAGATATTATAACCTCATGTACCATTAATGTTAATCAAGGAGAAATTGTTGCAATTTTAGGACCTAACGGAGCTGGAAAATCTACAGCCATGAAAGCAATGCTTGGTCTGCTTGAACTTAAATCAGGTATTGTTACAATTGATGGCAAAAATATATCAAAACTATCTCCTCAAGACAGAGTTAGACAAGGCATTTCTTTTGTTCCGCAAACTAGAAACGTATTTACAGGATTAACTGTAAGAGAAAATTTAGAAATGGGAGCTTTTTTAAGAAATGAAAATTTAGAAAAAATAATAAATGAAATTTATGAGTTATTTCCAATTTTAAATGAAAAAAATTCTCAATTTGTTGGAGAATTATCTGGAGGGCAAAGACAACAAGTTGCACTAGGAAGAGCTTTAATGACAAAGCCTTCCGTATTAATGCTTGATGAGCCAACAGCAGGAGTTTCACCAATAGTTATGGATGAGTTATTTAACCATATACTAAAAGTTAAAAAAACTAATGTTGCTATAATAATGGTTGAACAAAATGCAAAACAAGCACTAAGTATTTCTGATCGTGGTTATGTTTTGGTAACTGGAGAAAATAAATTTGAAGGATCTGGAAAAGAATTACTTAACGACCCTGAGGTAAGAAGATCATTTTTAGGAGCTTAATATGGATTTTATAAATGCTATAATATTACTGTTAAATTATATTATTGTTCCAGCTTTATCTTATGGTTCACAATTAGCTCTTGGAGCTATTTTTGTAACTTTAATTTACGGAATCTTAAGATTTGCAAACTTTGCAACAGGAGACATGATGGCTTTTGGAACCATGTTTGCTGTTTTGCTTACATGGTATTTTCAGTCTCTCGGAATAAATTTAGGTGTTTTGCCAACAGCATTACTGACTATTCCCTTCGCAGTTATTATGATGATTTTGTATATGCTAATTATTGATAAATTAGTTTTTAGATACTATAGAATTAAAAAAAGCCCCCCAGTACAACTCGCAATGGTGAGCATAGGAGTATTGTTTGTTACCCAAGCAATTGTAAGAATAATCATTGGTCCTTTTGATAGAAGATTTTTTGATGGTGAAAAATTTATTTTAAAAGCTGTTGAATTTAAAGAAATGACTGGTTTAAATGAGGGATTAACAGTGAAAACAACCCAGGTAATAACAATAGTTATTACTGTAATTGTAGTATCTCTGCTGTTTTGGTTTTTAAATAAAACAAAAACCGGAAAAAGTATGAGAGCTTATTCTGACAACGAAGATTTAGCTTTATTATCAGGCATAGATCCAAATAAAGTTGTAATGATAACATGGATGATTGCAGGAGTATTAGCAACAATAGGAGGCGTTTTGTATGGTTTAGACAAAAGTTTTAAACCATTTGTTTATTTTAATAATATGCTCCCAATATTTGCTGCAGCAATTGTGGGAGGAATTGGAAATCCTTTCGGAGCATTTTTAGGAGGATATGTCATTGCTTTTGCAGAAATCTTTATAACCTATGCATATAAAAAGTTTTTTATGTATTTGTTACCCGAGTCTTTAGAGCCAGATTCCTTAATGCAATTGTTATCTACTGATTATAAATTTGCAGTTTCATTTTCTATTTTGGTAATTGTTTTACTATTTAGACCCACAGGAATTTTTAAAGGAAAAGTTTTATGAGGCAATACGCAAACGTTATTACCGCATATACAATAATGATCATACTCATTATTTTAGTAGGAGTGTTTCAATCATGGAATGTTGCTTTATCAATTCTTAACTTTTGTTTAATTTCTGCTGTTATGACAATGGGCGCAAATATTCAGTGGGGATATGCAGGATTAATTAATTTTGGAATTATGGGCTACACAGCTTTAGGCGGACTAGCTGCAGTTTTAATTTCTGTTGCACCAGTCCAAGAAGCTTGGGCAGTAGGTGGCCTAGATATGATTATTTGTGCAGGAATTATTGTAGTAATGGTTTTGTCAATTCGTTATGTTTTAAAAAAAATAGAAAAATCAAAAAAAAGGAATTATATAATTGCAGCGATTATAATATTTGGTTTAATGCTTTTAAGAGTAATAGCTGGCCCTGCGACAGAACACATAGAAGCGGTTGATCCTGCCAAGACAGGGTTTTTAGGCGGTCTTGGAATGCCAATTTTATTTTCTTGGATCGTGGGAGCATTTTTTGCAGGTGGATTAGCTTATATAGTTGGTAAGGTAGCTTTAGGATTAAGAGCAGACTATCTTGCAATTGCAACCCTGCTAATTTCAGAAATTGTTATCGCTGTTATTAAACATGAAGATTGGTTATCACGAGGTGTTAAAAATGTTATTGGTCTAAAACGACCAGTTCCTTATGAAGTTGATCTACAAAATTCATCTTGGTTTATAGATTTAGTTGAAAAGCTTCACTCAGGAAAATTAAAATTAATTAATTCTTTAGCAGAAAGACAAGATGTTTTAAATCAACTAGTTATTGAATCTTCTTCCGTTTACGTCAAACTTTGTTTAGCTGGATTATTTTTTATTGTTGTAATTATTCTTTTAATTATTACCCAAAAAGCTTTGTATTCTCCTTGGGGAAGAATGATGAGAGCAATCAGAGATAATGATGAGGCCGCAAATGCTATGGGAAAAAATGTAGTTAAAGAGCATTTGTTGATTTTTATTTTAGGTTCTGCGGTAGTAGGGATTGCAGGAGCTATGATGGTAACTCATGATGGATTGTTTACTCCTG
The DNA here is from genome assembly GCA_902570055.1 of uncultured Pelagibacteraceae bacterium. GTDB lineage: Bacteria > Pseudomonadota > Alphaproteobacteria > Pelagibacterales > Pelagibacteraceae > Pelagibacter. The sequence continues at coordinate 25,935 of CACFWQ010000004.1, read as the reverse complement.
GTAGCTATAGACCAATGAGATATACATTTTTAATTTGGGTAATGGTAATTGTTGGTGGAAGTGGAAACAATTTTGGAGCTATATTAGGAGGTTTTGTAGTTTGGTTTTTGTGGGTTGAAGCTGCTCCAATAGCACTATTCTTGATAAATTTTTTTACATCACATTTACCAGAAACAAATGCTTTAAAAATTCACCTTATAAACAGCGCGCCATACTTTAGATTTTTAACCATGGGTATCGGACTTTTGCTAATTATGAGGTATCGACCCAAAGGAATATTGCCTGAAAAAATCATTAAGCAATAATTGTCACATTGAAAAAATTTAAAATAATTTGTATTAATCATTTTATGAAAAAATTTTTATTTATACTATTTTTTATAATAGGCACTAATACTTTTGCGGCAGAAGTTAAAATGAATTTTACAAAGGATGCTTTTGAGTCTGCCCAAAAAGCTGGAAAAACAGTAGTAGTTAATTCATGGAACAAATGGTGCTATACATGTGTTAAACAAGAAAAAGTAATTAAGGAAGCGAAAAAAGACTTTAAAGATATTTTATTTTTAAGTTATGAACAAAAAAACAAGGATATAGCTAAATATTTAAATATTGATCATAGATCCACAATAGTAATTTACAAAAGCAACAAAGAAATTTTCAGGGCAATAGGAATTACAAAAAAAGAAGAAATTTACTCTTTAATTAAAAAGGGAATTTGATGCACTATATTCTTCTTGGAGTGGCGCTTGGGCTTATTTTTTACCTTTCAGATAAATACATATTTTAGTTTTTATTTAAAATAGGTATAGTTCAACAATGGATTTTAATCATTTCTTAACTAGTTATATGCCTGAACCGTCAGTAGGGTCCAAGATTCATTTTCAAAATATGCTTGATCAAGCAGTCTTAGCTGAAAAGCTTGGTTATAAGACTGTTTCAATTCCAGAACATCATTTAGTAAATATTTTAATGATGCCTTCACCATTACAAATGGCAGTTAAAATTGCAACTTTGACTAAAAAAATTAACATCTCAACAAGCGTTGTAGTTCTTCCTTTACATGATATGAGAACTTTTGCAGGCGAAGTTGCTACAGCGGATATTTTAACAGATAGCAGATTAATTCTTGGGGTAGGCCGTGGAGCATTTGCGTGGGAAATGAAAAGATTAGGAACACCAATTGAAAAATCTAGAGAAAAGTTTATTGAGTCCTTAGATGTTCTTCAAAAGTTATTAAAAGAAGAAGAAGTATCATACAAAGGTAAGTATTATAATTTTGATCCAATAACTATAATGCCCAGACCTATTAGCAATCCAGTTCAAATTATGATTGCTGCAATGGATCTTAATAGTATTAAAGATGCTGCTTCACGAGGCTTTCATGTTCAATCAACTGTTTTATCTTCATCAAAAGAATTATTAAAAGAAAGAGTAAACGCTTTTAAAGAAGGTATTGAAAAAAGAGGAGAAGAAGGAAAATTACAAAAAATCTCTATGCAAAGAATGGCCTTTGCTGCAAAAAATGAAAATGACGCTAAAGAAAAAAATAAATTGGCTTATGGGTATTATCAACGTTTTGACAATGTGTTTACTGGTCCTGGAAAAGTTAAAGGTGGCAAAATTGAACCTTTGCCAAGAAAACAAAGCGTGGAAGACTTAACAGAAAATTTATTGATCTGCACGACAAATGAGATGATTGATAAACTCAGTGTTTACGCAGAAGCAGGTGTCGATGAAATTATAATAAGTGCTGGTTTTGGGCAAAATCAAAACGAAATGATTGAGTCAATGCATCGTATAAGCGAAGAAGTAATACCTTATTTTAAAAAATTTAATACACAAGTAGCATAAACAATGACAATTTCTTCTGTAGATTGTTATTATTCAATAAATGGATCGGGACCACCATTATTTTTAATACATGGAATAGGTGCAGCAGAAGATGCTTGGAGATTTATGGTTCCAGGGCTATCAAAATATTTTACCGTAGTAACTTATGATCTACGAGGTCATGGAAAATCCCCAGTAACTCATAAAAATTTTACTTTGGATGAATTAGTTCTTGATCTTGAAAGAATTAGAGAAAAAACACAATTTGAAAAAGCACACTTTGCTGGTCATTCTTTAGGCGGCATGATTGCACCAGCTTATGCTTTAAAGTTTCCTGAACGTGCAATTTCAGTCGGTTTATTATCTACCGTAGCTGGAAGGTCTGAAGAAGATTCTAAAAAAGTATGGAATGTAATTCATGAAATGGAAAAAAATGGAATAGAAAAAACATTACAAACTTTAACCGACAGGTGGTTTACTGATGAATTTATTAAAAACAATCCCGATTTAGTTAAGAGAAGATTGAAACAAGTTGTAGACACTGATCCTGAAGTCTTTCTTAATGTTTTTAAAATATATGCAAAAACAGAAATGTTTCCATGGTTAAAGAATATTTCTAAACCATGTTTGCTTTTGACGGGAGAACATGATGGAGGCTGTAGTCCAAAACATAATGAAATTATGGCTAAAGAAATAAAAGATTCTAAATTGGTAATTTTACCAAAATACAAACATTCTTTTTTAATTGAGGCACCAAACGAAGTAGCAGAAAGTTTAATTGAGTTTATGAATGAATAAAAATCTTAGTTTATTAACCATCAGTCAGGTTTTTGGATTTACAGCAAATATTATTACAGTTTTTTTAAGTGGAATTGTTGGTTCACAAATTACTTCTATAAAGGCCCTATCAACATTGCCTACAGCTTCATCAGTTGTTGGTACTGCAATTTTTACTATCTTAGCAGCAAAAATTATGGATAAAATAGGCCGAAAGCTAGGTTTTATTTTTGGAGCTTTAGTAAGTTCAGCGACTTGTTTATTAGCAGTTTTTGCAATTATTCAGCAAAACTTTATTTTATTTTGTATCTCACATTTAATTCTTGGTTTAGGTATAGCTTTTGCTCATCAATATCGTTTTGCAGCAGCAGAAAGTGTAGAGAAAGAAAAAGTACCAAAAGCTATCTCTACTTTAATGTTAGCAGGAATTGTTTCATCTTTTTTAGGTATAACCTTAGCAAATTTTACAAAAAATCTTATTCCTGATCATTTATATGTAGGCTCTTATCTTTTGCTCGCTGTATTTACTTTTATGCCTGCAATATTTTTTATTTTTTATAAAAATAATGAAAAAGCAAGTATAGATTTAAATAATAATTACACTGGACGTAGATTATCTGAAATAATTTTTCAACCAAGATTTTTACAAGCAATAATTGCTGCTGCATTTGCTTATGCTGTAATGTCATTTTTAATGACCGCAACGCCCTTAAGCATGCATGTGATGGAAAAGATGAGTTTAGAAAAAACAGGCTTGGTTCTTCAACTTCATCTAGTAGCCATGTTTCTTCCATCATTAATTACAGGACATTTAATTAAAAAGTTTGGGCATAGTAATATAATTTACATAGGGGTTTCATTTTATGTAGTAACAATAATTTTAAGTTTGTTTGAACAAACCTATACAAATTATATGGTTGCTCTAATATTTTTAGGATTAGGATGGAATTTTTTATTTATTTCTGGAACTAGTTTAGTTGTTTTAACTTATAAAGAGGAAGAAAAATTTAGAATACAAGGAATTAATGATTTAATTGTATTTTCCACAATGGCACTAGCAAGTTTATCTGCTGGAATATTTTTAAGTTTAACTAATTGGAAAACTATGAACTTAATATGTGTTCCTTTATTAGTTTTAATAGTTTATTCTACTTTTAGAGCAGAGGCGCTAAGCAAAAAATAAAAAAACCTCAGCAGTTTTCACCACTGAGGTTTTAAAATTTAGATATTATCTTTGTTTTTTAGTTTTAAATTTTCCGCCTTTGATTTCTTTTTCTAAGAAAGAACCTTCAGCTTCACCGACATCAGTAAAAGTAACACCAGTTGCACCTTCGTAGTCAACTGCCTTTCCTTTTGCTAGTAAATCTAAAGCTTTTTTAAGTTGTCCTGGATAAATTTTCTTACCAGGGCCATTTGCAACTGCCATTACGTGTTTAGCAATTGATCCTCTGTCAGCAGAATTTCCAGCTTGCATAGCTAGTACGATTAGAGCTGCTGCATCATAAGATTCTCCAGTATAAGGTCCAGAAGGATCAATACCAGCTGCACCTGCAACTTTAGCAAATACTCCTGCTCCTTTTCCAGTTGAACCTGGTAGAGAACCAAAAGATTTGTTTAGGCTTTTTCCAAATGCATCAGTTAAAGAGTCTCCGATCATACCATCTGATAAAATAAATGTATCAAATGCACCAGAGTCCAAAGATCCTTGTATTATTCCTTTACCACCTTGGTCAAGGTAACCAATTACTGCAACAGCGTCACCACCTGCAGAAGCAAGAGTAGCAACCTCAGATGAGTAATCAGCTTTTCCATCTTCATGGGCAGCTGAAGTTGTTACTTTGATACCATGAGCTTTACAAGCAGCCGCGTATACATCTGCTAAACCTTTTCCGTAGTCGTTGTTAGTGTAAGTAATTGCAACACTTTTGATTTTTCTGTCTTTAGTGATATCAGCTAGAATTTGACCACCTCTTGCATCTGATGGTGCGGTTCTAAAAAAGAAACCATTATCAGCTAAGTCAGTTAAACCAGGTGATGTTGCTGATGGTGAAATCATTACAACTCCATTAGGCACTGCAACGTTTGTTGCGATAGCGCCAGTTACACCTGAGCAGTCAGCACCCATAATTGCAGCCACGCCTTGAGAAACAAGACCTTCCGCTGCTGATTGAGCCGCTGCTGAGTCAACACAAGTTGAGTCTGCTCTTACTGGAGTGATTGTTTCTCCACCTAATAGCGATCCAGAATCAGATGCTTCTTTAAAAGCAAGTTCAGCTGAAGCCGCCATAGCAGGCGTTAGAGATTCGATAGGACCAGTAAATCCTAAAATAACCCCCATTTTGATTTCTGCAAAAGTACTTGTTGTAATAGTCGAAACAAATATAAATGCAGCAATAAATAGTTTTTTCATTATTCCCTCATTAATTGTTAACAATTTATAAAAAATAAATTAAATCTTACTGGTATATTATTTCAATAAATAAATTATCTTATTTTATTGAGCAAAAAGACCGAAGTTATTACTATAATTCCGCCAGTGATCATAATAAGTGTAGGGATTTCTCCAAATATAAAGAAACTTAGTATAATTCCAAAGACTGGAAATAAAGCATAAAATGGCAAAACTTGCCCAACGGGATAAAATTTATAAAGATAGAACATGGACATGTGTCCCATTAAAGAACAAAGAATACCATGGTGTAACGCTAATAACCATGCTTCGGAATTTAGATTTTTTAAAGTTAAAAATGTATTTCCTTCAAAAATAAGAGAAAAAATTAATAGAGTTATACAACCAATAATTCCCATAAAAGCACTAGTAAATTTAACATCTAATTCTTTAAGGTATCTTGAAAATACTTGTGCTGATGCATAAAAAAATGCCATACAACAAATTAATAAAAATCCTAAAATTTCATCTGCAATCTTTGGGTCAAATCCAATTATCAATATTCCTAAAAAAGATGTAATGATAAATACCCATTTTTTATAACTTATTGTTTCTTTAATAAATACTGAACTAATAATTATAGCTAAAGGAATTGATAGTTGGGCACCTATAACGATTGGTGCTAAAATGTTTGATGCATTTACTGATAAATATAAAAAAAAATTTACCCCAGTTCCCATTGAAACAGCAAAACCTAACAAAGGTAATAAATATTTTTTATCTGGTAATTTAAATTTTACAAAAGGAAAAAGACAAATAAATACAATGGCCATTCTTAAAGAACCAAATAAAATTGGTGGAATAGAAGCATTGAGACCAAGTTTTGCAGTTGGATAAGCACTACCAAGCAAAAACATTACAAACAAAATTAATAATGTATGTTTAAATATCAAATATTTAACCCATAGTAAAAGGATCGCTCATGGGTTTATCCGATGTATTAAACCAAGTTGTTTTAATTCTTGTATAATCTTTGATAGATTCTATTCCGGCTTCCTTTCCATATCCACTATCTTTCATGCCTCCAAATGGAGCAGAAGGAGAAATTAATCTGTAGGTATTTACAAAAGTAATTCCTGCACGAATTGATTTAGAAACTCTTAATCCTCTATTTATATCTTTAGTATAAACTCCAGAAGACAAACCATATTGATTATCATTCATTTTATTTATCACTTCCTCCTCAGTATTAAATTTCATGACAGACAAAACTGGTCCAAATAATTCATTTTCTGCACTAGGCAAATTATGATTTTCACATTCAATTACTGTGGGTGGAAAATAATATCCTTTATTTGATAAGTTGTGTCTTTTGCCTCCACATTTTAATTTTCCTCCTTGGTTTAAAGTAAGTTTAATATTTTTTTCAATTATTTCTAATTGTTTTAAACTGCTTAAAGGACCCATTTGTGTATCAGGCTCCATGGGAGGTCCTAACTTAATTTTATTTGCTCGATTTACAATTTTTTCTAAAAAATTTTCATAAATACTTTTTTGAATATATAGCCTAGAGCCAGCTATGCAGCTTTGTCCGCTAGCTCCAAATATTCCTGCTGTAATTCCATTTAGTGCATTTTCTTGATCAGCGTCTTCAAAAACAGCAACGGGACTTTTTCCACCAAGCTCCAGACTTACTTGAGATAAATTATTAGCAGAATTTTTTATTATGTGCCTAGCTGTTTCCGGACCACCAGTAAAAGCAACTCTTTCAACAAAATTATGAGATGTTAAAGCTTTTCCACAAGGCTCACCAAACCCGGAAATTATATTTACCACACCTTTTGGAATCCCAGTTTTTTCTATTAGCTTAGCTAACTCAAATAATGTTGCGGGAGCTAATTCCGACGATTTGATTACCACGGTATTTCCCATTGCAAGAGCTGGAGCTAACTTTACAGCTGTTAATAACATCTGAGAGTTCCAAGGAATTATTGCTGCAACAACTCCAATAGGAACTCTAGTAGTTATAACTTGCATATTAGCTTTATCCATAGGCAAGACTGTTCCTTCAACTTTATCAGCAAGTCCCGCATAATAATCATAATATTCAGCAATATAATTTGCTTGAGTTTTTGTTTCTTTAAATAATTTTCCAGTATCAATCGTTTCTATTTTTCCAAGGAGTTCCGCATTTTTTCTTAATTGGTCAGCTATAGCTCTTAAATAATTTGCTCTTTCTTTTGGAAATAAATTTGGCCATTTTCCCTCAAAGGCTTTTTGTGCAGCTTTTACTGCCTTATCCACATCTTTTTCACTTGCCTCAGGCACTTGTGCCCAGGGTTCGTTATTTTCTGGATTTAATGTCTTAAATGTTTTTTTACTTTCAGAGCCTACCCACTCTCCATTAATAAACATTTTATATTCTTTTAGCTTAGTCATTTTTAATATGATCTTTAATAATATTATTTACATCATCTGCACACTCAATACTACATAGATGTTTTCCATTATTCACTATTTTAAGTTTAGAATTTGTTATTTTCTTGCTCAAATTTTTAGACATTTCTGGAGTTGAGCCAGCATCATTTTCTCCTGTTATAACAAGTGTTTTTGTTTTAATGCTATCAAACTTTTCATCATCTTTATGTTTTACAAATAGCTCATAAACTTTAAGAAAGTTTTTCATATTGTTTTGTTCGAGCATAGAAGTAATTTCTTCATATATGCGGGGATTTTTTTCCAAGTATTTGTCTGTGAACCATCTTTTAAGAGCTTGTCTTGATAAAGACTTGCTTTTTTTTGAGAGTTCAAATCTGTCATTAACAATTTGTTGTTGTTCTTTGCTTCTTTGAAATACCGAACATAATAAAGTTAAAGAATCTAATCTTTCATTATATTTAGTAGCAAAATTTCTTGCGATTAAAGATCCAATTGAAAAACCAATTAAATGTATTTTTTTAAAATTAAGTTCATCAATTAAGTTTAGTAATTGCTGAGAAAAATCATCAAAACTTATTTTATCTTTATTTAATGGAGTATTCCCATGACCCAAAATATCATAAGCTAACACAGTATTTTTAAAGGCATCAATCTGCGGATTCCAAATTTTATGAGTAAGCCCAACTCCATGAATTAAAACCAAGGGAATTTCTTCTTTTTTATTTAATATGTAAAATGTTTCTTTGGAGTCTTTTGCATTGATCATTTAAATTACTTTGGTTCAATGCCCATTTCTTTCATATCCTGATATCTATCACCCGTTCTTGCATGAGCCCTTCCACTTGAAGCAGCACCAATAGCAATTATAATTTCATTATTAAAGGGCGCATCATGAATAGTAAATTCATGTGTTAAGTAATAAGGTCTTAAGCCCGCATCCTTTTTATGCATCATCGGAATGGATATTTTAGATCCAGCAGGACCACGTGTATTTGTAAAACTTAAATATGATGTTCCACCAACAGCATCTCTAAATTTATTTCCAAATCTAAGGGTATGAATAAATGCAGATGCATGTTCTATTTCACCATTTAAGCCAACTGTTCCAGCTTTACCATATGCTAAAATTTTTTCTGGAGAGCCAATTTCTTTAATCAACTCAGGAACTAAAATATCTCCTAGCTTTGGAGCTAAATCTAATATTACTGGCTTTAAATCTTCCACAAAACCTTTGTCATGCCATGGGTTTTTAATTACTGCCGCAACCGATACTAACAAAACAGGTTTTTTTGCCTCTTTACCACCCTCAATAAAAGTTTTATCAACAAATTTTGCAAATTTTCTTAGCTCTAATTTCATTATTTGACTCTATGTTTAAAACTGTCTCTTCTAAAACTGTACAGTGCTTTAGGATCTACATCAACATCAATGACTACTGGTTTATTTATTTTTAAAGCTTCCCTAACAGCTTGGTTTATTTCTGTGGTTTTATTAACTTTAAATCCCTTAGCTCCATAAAGTTCAGCAACTTTATCAAATGGAGGACTGTTTATATCTGCACCAAAATATCTCTTTTCATAAAAATCTTTTTGATACGCTTTTTCAGCACCCCAACTTTTATTGTTCATAACTATAGTTATTGTATTAATTTCATGTTCTACCGCAGTACTTAACTCTGAAATCGTCATTCCAAAACCTCCGTCACCTATAAGACTAATCACTTTTTTGTTTGGTTTTGCAACTTTAACGCCCAAACCACAGGCAAATGAAAATCCAACCAAGCCAAAATCTAAAGGCGTAAACAAAGATGGAGGATCATAATATTCTAGGGCATCTGTTGCCTGCAAACATAACGTTCCTGCATCAAGTGTTATCGCAGAATTTTTTGGTAGAACTCCTCTTAATTGTTTAAATAAACTTGTAGGCTGAATAGGAAAGTTTTTTTTTAATTCAATTTTGTTCCTATTATGCAAAAACTTAGATCTTTCATATAAATAAGCATTAGTCCATTTTTTGACATCTAAAATAATTTTTTGTTTTTTTATTTCTTTATATATTTGATCAGTTACAGTAGCTGCATCACCATTGATCCCAACAGCTAAAGGAAAATATCTACCAATCATTTTTTTTTCTAATTCAACTTGTATGATTTTTGCCTTTTTATTTATATTTTCATAAGAATAAAAAGTTGAATTAAAACCAAGTCTTGTACCAAGAGCTATAATAACTTCTGCTTCTTTTATTAGTTTTGATGCAACTGGGTTCCCCCTAGGACCCATTTGGCCAGCATTTAACTTAAAATTAAATGGAATAGCATCCCCATGTCCTGCTGATGTTACTATAGGAACATTTAACAATTCTGCTAATTTAATTACACTTCTATATTTTGAAGTATATTTTATTCCGCCTCCAGCAATAATTACTATTTTTTTTGAATTGTTAATTATTTTAACTGTTTTTTTTATAGAAACTAATTTAGCTTTAATTGTACTTTGATTAACATAAGATTTTTTATTCTTATCTATTTTAAAATTTGCAGAATTGGCCAAAATATTTCTTGGTAAATTAATACATACAGGCCCTCTTCGTGGAGACATTGCCAACTTGAAAGCATTGTTAAAAATATTAGGAATTTTTTTTACATTAGTTACAGTCCAAGTTTTTTTTGTTATTGGTTTAAATAAAGATTGTTGATCTAAACCTTGAAAAGCATCTTCCATTTTATCTTTAGTTGAATAAGATCCAACAATTGAAACAACAGGGGAAAAAGCAGCTTTTGCTTGCGCAATTCCTGTGACTAAGTTTGTAGCGCCGGGGCCATTTTGTCCTGCAAGGATTATACCGGGTTGATTTGATGCTCTTGCATATCCGTCAGCCATATGAGTTCCAGTTCTTTCATCTCTAACCCCAATAAACTTTATTTTTTTTTCATAATAAAGGGCATCAAAAATTTCCATTGTTGACGAACCAATTAAACCGAAAATATGTTTAACTTTTTCTTTTTTTAATGATTTTACCGCAGCCTGTCCTCCGGTTAAATTCTTTAAAGATATTGTCACGAAACTTTTTTGACTTCGGTATTCAAATCATCTTTAAAATGAGGCATTACTTTTTCAGTAAACATCTTGATACTTTTTATGCAATCTTCATGTTTAACTCCCGGAAAATTTGACCAAACTTGTAAATTTTGTAAGTTAAGCTCTGATTTTAATTCTTTTATTTTGTCAATAACATATTCTGGAGTTCCAAATAACATGTTACGTTTATGAAGAAAATCATAACTTAATAAATCTAATTTGCCTTTAGTTTGAGGCAACTCTTCTCCTGGATCCATATGATTTCCCAAACCTCTCCAATGACAAACCCATCTCATATAATTTACCATATGCTCTCCCGCTTTTTCTTTTGCTTCTTCCATACTATCAGCAACAAACATATCTCTAACTAATGTAACTCCCTCTCCAAGTGAGACATTTCTTTTTTCGGTTTCTGATCTTGCATTTTTGTATGCTTCAAATTTAATTTTTAAAGCTTTAACAGTTGGAATCCACATGATTATATTTATTCCATTTTTTGCGGCCCACTCTATTGACCTTATTCCATCAACAACTTGATGAATAGGCGGATGAGGCCTTTGATAAGGATGAGGAACAACACTTATTTTGTTTAATGTATTATTTTTTAAATCCATGAAATCTTTATTTGGAGGGCTCATATCATGCTGCCAAACAAAATCTTTGGCTGGATAGGTATAAAATTCTCCTTTATGAGAAAAGAATTTTTCAGTCCATGCTTTTTTTAATATTGTTAAAGTTTCTTCAAATAGTCTAAAATTTTTTGCTTGATCTTTTAGATCTGCCTCTACATTCATGTGTATTGCTTCTCGACCATAAATTCCTCTTCCAACCCCAACCTCAACCCTTCCTTTTGATAACTGATCAAGTGTTGCAATATCTTCTGCCAATCTTATTGGGTTGTGAAAAGTGATTATATTAGCAGCTTGACCGATTCTAATATTTTCTGTTCTTGCAGCAGCATCAGCTCCCATCATTAAGGGATTAGTGCAAGATTCCATACCTTCATGATTAAAATGATGTTCTGTAAACCAAATTGAATTCCAACTATTTTTATCACAATATTCTGTTATATCCCTCGCCTCATCCAACAGTTGATAGTATGGCTTGTGAGTCCAGTTGGTTGTGTTACAAAAATAACCAAATTTCAATAGAGCCTCCTTTAAAAATCAATTTAAAGACGACCTATCCCACTTTCGTATAAGAATTAACGACGAGTTATGTATCGCTTTATATGTTTATATTATTATTGTTATCTTTGATATTCAACGAATTTTTTCAATGATTGGTTAAGAAATTTTTCGTAAATTAAACCAGTATTGTTTCTTTTAGGATCTTTTAAAAAATATTTATTCATTTTAAAATCATAAGAAGGCTCAAAAAAGAAAGGTATAGACATTCTTTTTGTTTTATTCCAAAGCACTCTATGATTTGTTGCTTTAAATTTTCCTTTGCTTAAAAATTCAAGAGCTCTTCCAGTGTTTACGATTAGAGATTTTTTATTGAAAGGCACATCATACCATTTTTTGTTTTTTCTATTTTGAACTTGTAAACCTCCTTTTTTATCTTGGTAGAGGATTGTAAATATTCCACTATCAACATGAGTTTCACATCCTAAAGCGACCTTATCTTGTTTAGAAATTTCTACAGGCGTTGTTTGTTTTGGATAATAATTAAATCTTAAAGTACTCAAAGTTTTCAATCTGGAAAACGCTTTTTTAGAATTAATAATATCTTTGTTATATAACTTAATTATACTTTTGAACAAGGTTTCTCCCAAAATAAATATTTGATCAAAATAATTTGATAATATTTTAATTGATTTTTTATCAATAGATTTATTGAGATTCAAATATTCTATATATTGTTTTTTAATTGAATTTGCATATTTTTTTGAAACTTTTAAATCTCCTATATCTAAACCTTCTTTGCCATTTACATCATTAGGAAAATATCCTCTATACACATTTTTATTTTTAGAATTCCATTTTTTAGGAGAGAGTTTTCTTTTATTTTTTTCAGATGAATTAAAAAATTTATTTCCTACATTGCAGATTTTTTCAATATTTTTTTGACTTATTCCGTGCCCAGTAACTTGAAAAAAACCAATATCAACACAAGCTTTATTAATTTTATTAATGGTTTTAATTGATTTATTAGAATCAAAATCTCCACTAACTATTGAAGCAATATTAATTGTAGGAATCAAAATTTTAGTCATCTATCTCAAAGGTTTTTCTGTAACGATAGACTGATCTTGAGCTTTTTCACGCATAAAAATATAAATACCACTAGTTACAATTATAAATATTCCAATAAACGTTCTTAAACTTAGCATCTCGTCGAAAAATAACCAACCACTTAAAGAAGACCATAATAATATTGAATATTCAAAAGGAGAAACCACTGAAGGAGATGCTATGCTATAAGCAGTAAATAAAAGAAGAAAAGCTACAGAGGCTGTAAAACCAGTAGCAACCATTAATAATATTGAAACTTCTAAATTTTCAAACCACTCTCTAAATATAAATTGAGAAGCTGGATGATCCGACGTGTTATATTGGCCATCACCGATAAAGAAATAAAAAATTGAACTGATAATTATTGCTCCAATATAAAATGTAAATGTTTGCGTATATACACTATCTTTGTCTGAAGTTTTTTTTATAATTATCATTGATAGTGAGTAGCAAAGTGCACACAAAATAGGTGTTAAACTTAAATAATCAAAATTTCTAAAATCTGGATTCAATACTATGTATACTCCTAGAAAACCTATTATAACTGCACTCCATCGTCTGGGACCTATTTCTTCTTTTAAAAAAATTCTTGCAAATATTGTAATTAAAAAAGGAGTAACGAAGAATAAAGCAGTGGCAGTTGCCAAAGGCATTACAGTTAGGGAAATATAAAAGGAACTGAATCCAAAAAAGAAAAGTATTACACGACAAAAAGTTAAAAGTGGATACTGAGTTTTAAATACAATTGGTTTTTTTGTTAATTTTAAAAATAATAAAATAATTATAATGCTAACTAGAGTTCTTACTAAGTAAACTTCATACAAAGAGACGAAACTATAAATATACTTCATAAGAGAGTCTTGTACTGAAAAAACCATCATGGCTAATAATATGAGGATTATTCCTTTAGGATTATTATTTTTAGTAGGCATTGGCCCCTATATCACATAATTTTTCTTCTTTATATTTTTTTTAATTATGTAATATTGAATTCATGATTTCAGACGAAGATAAAATAATGATGGAGACTCTTTACTGGTGGGGTATTCCAACGCTGTTTAGATGCAAGAATGATCCAGATCCAAAAAACTGCGATATTGCTTTAGTTGGGGTTCCACACAGCACAGGAAATGGCACAACCGAAAGAGATCAACACCTAGGACCAAGAGCTGTTAGAAATATTTCAGCAATGCTAAGAAGATCTCATTTTGAGTATAAGATTGATCCATGGAAACAAAAAAAAATACACGATTTAGGAGACGTACCTTTTCCAGAAGCTAATGACAATGAAAAATGCATAGAAAGAATTTCAAGTTTTTATGATCATATTGAAAAAGCTCAAAAACCAGTGGTCTCTATTGGGGGCGATCATTCGATTACAGGAGGAATTGTTCAAAGTTTAGCAAAAAAAGATTCCAAATTGACCAAAGGAAAAAAAATAACTCTTGTACATTTTGATGCACATACAGATTGTTATGAAAAATTAGATCATTTTTTAGGTGCTAAAAAATCAGCTGCTCACTGGGCTTCATATTTAGTTAAACAAGGAAATGTTGATCCAAACACAAGTACTCAAATTGGAATAAGAGGAAACCCAAGAACTTTGGATTGGCTGCAGGCAAGTTATGATATTGGCTATCAGGTTATAACAATAGAAGAATATAAAAAACTTGGCCATGAAAAATGTTCTAAAATGATTTTAGATAGACTTAAAGATAATCCAATTTATGTTACTTTTGATCTTGACTGTTTGGATACTACAGTTGCACCGGGAACAGCAAATCTTGAACCAGCATTTCAAGGTTTTAATATTGACGAAGCAAGAAAATTAATACAAAGCCTTAAAGGAAAAAATATAATTGGAGGGGATGTTGCTTGCTTAATGCCAACAAAAGATAATCCTAATAATATAACATCAATGGTGGCAGCATCTATAATGTTTGAAATAATTTGTTTAATTTGTCTTAATTTAAATAAATAAAGTACATGGATTGTTCAATTTCTTCCATACATTATTGTCCTGTAAAATCTCTATCATTTCAAAGTATTAATACATGCAATATTAAAATCAATTTAGGAATTACAAATGACAGAATATTTGCCTTCTCAAGAGGTATTGACTTAGAGAAAGCAAAATCAATCGAGAGCAATCCAAATGAAAGAAAACTAAACTATTTACTAACTTTAAAAAATTCACCAGTTTTAAACAAATATAACTTTTCTTTCAACAAGGATAAGTTATCTCTTAATCTTAATGACAAAGAATTGATTTCAATTTCAGCAGATAATCTAGAAGAACGCTCTTTGCTTTCCGATAAATTACTAGAATTAGAAAATTCACTAGCAAAACCAATTTTTCTTTTGAAAAATAATAAATTTCCATTTTTTGACACTTCATCCTCAAAAAGTGTTTTTAATTCTATATCTTTAATAAATCTTAATAGTGTTAAAGATTTTGAAAAAAAAATTAATAAAAAAATTGAAAATCAAAGATTTAGAGGCAATTTTTATATTGAAGGCATTGAGTCCTGGGAGGAAAGAAATTGGATTAATAAAATTATAAAAATTAATAATGTATCTTTTAAAGTTGAAAAAAATATTCCTAGATGTGTAGCAATAAATCTTAAACCAGAAACAGATGATAATAGTTCAAACTTACTTCATTCATTAAAGAAAATGTACAATCATTTTGATATGGGTTTATATTTAACTGCATTGGACAATGGAAAAATAAATATCGGTGACAAAATTGAATTAAATCAATAAATTTCTTATAAAATATTTATTTATTAACAACTTTGTAAAATAAGATCTGAGGCTTTTTCAGCAATCATTAGGGTAGGTGCATTAAGATTTGCACTAGGTATCTCTGGCATTATAGAAGCATCAACAACTCTCAAGTTTTTTATTCCTTTAACTTTTAATTGTTCGTCAACTACAGCCATTTCATCTATACCCATTTTACAAGTGCCACATGGGTGGTAAGCTGTTTCTGCATTAGATCTTATATATTCATTTAATTCCTCATCACTTTGTTTTTCAGAACCAGGACCAACTTCTTTTCCAGCATGTTTTGTTAACGAAGGCTGAGATAAGATTTTTCTTGCAACATTAATACATTCTCTTGTTTGCTTTAAATCATCCTCATCTTCTAAATAATTAAATAATATTTTTGGATAATCATATGGATTTGAAGAATCAAGTGTAACAGAGCCCCTACTTTTTGGATGATTGGGACTAGCATGCAACTGATATCCATGAGAACTTGGATTAACCAAACCATGATTAATAACAAAAGATGGAAAAAAATGAAATTGTATATTTGGCATTTCTCTCTTAGGCGATGATTTTGCAAATCCTCCAGCTTCCAAATATGATTGAGAACAAGGTCCAGATTTTGATAAAAACCATTGAATTCCCGCAATTACTTTTGGAATTAATTTTGTATATTTATAAAGAGTATCTGGAGTTTTACATTCTTGCATAATATAAGTTTCCAAATGGTCTTGAAGATTTTTTCCAACACCTTTTAAATCGTTAACTATATTAATTCCTTTTTCTTTTAAATGATTTGCATCTCCTATACCCGAAAGCATCAATAGTTGTGGCGAATTAATTGCTCCACCACTTAATATTAGTTCTTTTTCAGCATAAACTTTTTCAATTTTATTTTTAATTTTTACTTCAATACCAATTGCTTTTTTTCCATCAAAAATAATTTTTTCTACAAATGAATTGGAAAAAATATTTAAATTTTTTCTTTTTTTTACAGGATTTAGATAGTATTTAGTTGCACTTGCTCTTTCGCCATTATGAATTGTTGTATCAAACATTCCAAAACCTTCTTGAACTTCACCATTCATATCTGAATTAATTGTATATCCCGCTTCAGAGGCCGCATCTATAAATGCTTTAAATAATGGATTATCATTTTTTGATTGATTAACAGGAAGTGGACCAAAAGAGCCCCTATATTGATTTTCTCCACCTGACCATTTTTCAATTTTTTTAAAGTAAGGAAGAATTTTTTGGTATGACCATGATTTTAATCCAAATTTTTCCCATCTTTCATAATCATTTCTATTACCTCTTACAAAAACCATTCCATTATGTGCAGAGCATCCACCAATCATTTTTCCCCTAGGACAGAATAATCTTCTATTATTTAAATATGGCTCTGGTTCTGAATAATATTTCCAATTATATTTTGGATCATGCATTGTATACAGTAAAGCTAGTGGCATTTTAACTTTCCAAATATCACTTGGTCCGCCAGCCTCAAAAACAGCGACCTTATTGTTTTGATCTTCCGACAATCTATTTGAAAGTACACAACCAGCAGAACCAGCCCCAATAATTATATAATCAAATTTCATAATAGCTGAGAAATTAGCAAATTTTTATAACTATTAATGGATTTAATTTTTATATTGATTTTTTTAGCCGATTCATCAAATTTTCTAAGTTTTATAGCATTTTTAAAGTATTTTTTTTTTTCAAATTTTTTACTTTCATTGTTATTAAGTATACCACCTTGTAATTTTAAGCTTATTTTTGAAGAATCAGACAAAAAATTATAATATCTTTTATTTCTAGCAAGATATCTTTTAGCTAAAACGTGATATTTAATTGGTTCAACAACTTCTTTTTTGAAAAATTTTTTTAAATATTCATACCCAATATCTTCATGTTTTCCATCTAATTTTTTTTCTACTAGTTCATCTGGATTTTCTAAAATAAAATGTCCATAGTCATGAAGCAAAGATGCACATATTAAACTATTAGAAGATTTTGCTTTTTCAGCAAGCATAGCAGACTGAATCATGTGTTCAGACATTGTTACTTTTTCACCCATGTATAAAGATTTGTTATTTATAAAATTAGAAATAATTTTATTTATTACATTCATTATTTTTTATTGTGGATGATCACCTTCAACTGCTATTCTATCCATGACTCTTTCATAACCAAATCCTCTTCCTGGATAGAAATCTGCTATTGCGAAATGAATAACACTTCTATTGTCCCATATGCACACGGCATCCTCCGTCCAAGTAAATCTACAAGTTAATTCAAGCCTTGCCTGATGTTCAAAAATTTTATTTAAAATTTCATCACTTTCTTTTTCATCTAAGCCAATGATTTTTTTTGTATATGTCCAATTTACAAACAATATTTTTTTTCCTGTTTCAGGGTGAGTTCGAACAATTGGATGTTCATTTGAGTATTCATTATAATTTTTTTTTTTATTCCTTTGCATTTTTTTATAATTATCTAAGAAAAATTCAGCACCCAATGAACTGTGTATAGCTTTTTTGTTTTTTATTTTGTTTTTTATTTTTTCATCTAAAGTTTCCCAAGCAAGTTCCATATTTGAAAAACATGTGTCACCACCAACAGGAGGAATTTTTATTGATTTTAATATTACAGCTTTAGTTGGTCTAGTATTATAACTAACATCACTGTGCCAATTTTCTCCCCACTGATTTTTTTCATCTTCAGCTTTTATTATTCTAACAATTTCTGGATGTTCATCTAATCCTTTAACATATGCATGAGTTTCTAAAGGACCAAATTTTTTTGCTAATGCTATATGTTGCTCAGTTGTTATTTTTTGGTTTCTAAAAAAAATTACTTTATGTTCTAACAATAAATCATTAATTTTTTTAAAGTTTTCATTTGAAGTGTCTCTAAGATCTATACCTTTAATTTCAGCTCCTAGGGCGCCTGACAATAATTTTATTTCCATAACTCAACATTATATCTAGTGAATATTTTTGTCATCAAATTTTATATTGTAATTAATTATTTTTTTAGCTTATTTGAGAAATACAAATTATCTGATTTAAAGTTTGATTTATTTTTACTAATAAAATCATTCATAATAGCTTTCTTTTCCTCTTCAAATTCAGCAACTTTTCTAAGATTTAAATCAATATATAGAGACAAAACTTCAGTTGTTGCAGACAATACTTTTTTATTTTTGTCATACATTTCTAACTTATAATGTATTCTTTTTTTATCATGATCAACGTGAGATAAAAAAATATTAACCTCATCTCCTTCTTGAACCTCATTATTATAAGTAGTGTGCGTTTCTACAACCATTGTACTTTTTTTAGTTGTTTTGGCAGAATGTTCTCCCATTTTAAATTTAGAGAGCATTACTTCTGCTCCCATATCAAATACCAAAATATAATAAGATAAATTCATATGATTGTTATAATCAGTCCATTCTTTAATTATTTTTTTTGTAGTAAGCAGAAGAGACATTATTATTTTATTTCTAATAGAATTTGTTCAGAAAGTTGTTTAATTTCTTCCACAGCATTACTTTTTTTTTGCTTTTCAACAGCAGTTTTACCCTCTCCCATAGAAGCAGTGTAAATTTGACGATTTCCAATTATTGTTTTAGTTGCTAAAAGATTTAAGCTTTTAATAAAATCATTCGTTTTGCTCATAAGTTTAGATCTTTGATTAGATCTATTTATTTGTATTAAAATCTTTTTATTTGCTTTTTTTGCAATTTCTACAATTGCCCCTGTCGCCCAAAAATCAACATGAGAAGCAGCCATAGGAATTAGCACCAAGTCCGCAGCCTCAATTGATGGACGTGCATCAGATTCTATTTTTGGGGGAGTATCAATAATTACAATATCATGGTCTTTTTTTAATGTTTTTGACTCATACTGCGCTCCCCATAAACTAGCAGTTTTAAAAGTTAAATTATCGTTTGAAAGTTTTTTTTCCGATCGTATCATAAACCATTGTCCTAGGCTTCCTTGTGGATCAGTATCAATAATAGCAATTTTTAAATTATGGTATTTTATAAAAGCTAAAGCCAAATGTACTGCAAGTGTGGTTTTTCCAGTACCACCTTTTTGTTGTGCAATAGTTATGACTTTGGAAAGCATTGAAGCATAATATAGGTAATAAACACTCAGCAAAACAGAATTTTAAATTTATATACAAGTCGATGTATTTTAAAATATAGAAAAGCAAGTTTTTAAAAAAAATTCTAGCAATGATTGAATCTAAAATTAAAATTTTTTTTGTGGCCAAATATATCAATTTTTGGAGCAGAAACTGCTTAAAAAAAATATATGAAAAAAATAAATTATTTTTAGATTGATTTGTGTGAAAATTGATAATTAAATCAATTTTTTTACGAATTAGAGATTAAAAAGAGGGGTCATGAACAAATTATTGCTACCACAGGACGTTGTTGGAGGTTCTTTCTGGCTAATCTCGGTTGCAATGATAGGAGCAGCGATATTTTTCTTTCTAGAAAGGGGTCGTCTATCGAGTAGATGGGGAACAGCAATGAATTTAGTTGGAGTTATTGCCCTGATGTCCTCTATTCACTACTTCTATGCAAAAAATTTGTGGATTTTGAACGGACAAGCACCCACAGCACTAAGATATATTGATTGGATTTTAACTTTTCCTCTCACAATACTAACTTTTTATGTAATGCTTAGGTCAGTTACTGATGTTAAGAGAGGAATGTTTTGGCGTTTACTTGTTGGAACACTTGTCTGGGTCATAGCACAGCTATTAGGGGCTTATGGATACATGAGTGTTACACTTGGTTTCCTAGTAGGTATAGTAGGTTGGCTTTATATTATTGGTGAACTTTATATGGGTGATGCAGGAAGAAATAATGCAACCTGCAATAATGAGAGTGTCCAAATGGCTTTTTTCGCAAACAGATTAATAATCACAATAGGTTTTTCGATCTATCATATTGGATACTTTATAGAACACTTAGCTGGAGGAGCAAATATTAACAGCTTAAACATAATTTACAACTTAGCCGATATACTAAACAAAATTATCTTTGGAATGATAATTTATAGTGCGGCTTTACAAGACACGAGAAAGGAAGCTTAAATTTAAGAAGGAGGGATAATTTATGACAAGAGGAGCAGACATAATAGCAGCGATAATTCTACTTGCACTTGCTATAGCAATTATAGTTTATTTATTACATTGGCTATATAGAAGATCATCAAAAGAAGTTTCATTTGTACGTACAGGAATGCTCGGTGAAAAGGTTGTAATATCCGGGGGAGCTTTTGTTTTACCTATAATTCACAATATTACTCAAGTTGGGATGCGCACCTTAAGCATAACTATCAAAAGAGGTGGAGATAAATCGCTAATTACAAAAGATAGAATGAGAGCAGAGTTAGTGACAGAATTTTTTACAAAAGTCCCACCAGATGAAAGAGCGGTAGCAACTGCCGCACAAACTTTAGGTAATAGAACTCTTGATCCTGAACATTTAAGAGAAGTAGTTCAAGGACGTTTTGCAGATGCACTCGGTGAAGTTGCTGCAAAAATGACATTAGATGAAATTCAAGAAAATCGAGGACAATTTGTAAAAGAAGTTACGAAAATTGCAGATGCATCAATAGGCCATACTGGCCTAGCATTAGAAACTGTTTCTATAATATCATTGGATCAAACTCCAATTGAGCAGTTTAATCCAGCTAATACTTTTGACTCGCAAGGTTTAACACAGTTAACAGAACAAATTGAGTCAAGAAAGAAAAAAAGAAATGATATAACTCAAGATACAAAGATTTCTATTGAAAATAAAAACTTGGAAACAGTTCAAAAAGAATTAGAAATTAAAAAAAATGAAGAATTTTCGAGATATCAGCAAGAGAGGGAAGTTGCTATCCAAAAAGCAAAAGAAAGAACAGAGACTGTAAAACAAAAAGCAGAAAAAGAACGTGAAGCCGAAGAAGCTGAAATAAGAAGTCAAGAACAAGTAGAAGTAGCGAAAATTTCTCAAAATCAGGTTATTGAGGTTGAAAAAAAATTAACAGAAACAAGATTGATTGCAGAAATTGAAAAAAGAAGAAAAGAACAAAATGAATTGGAAAAAAATGCCGCTTATGACATAAGACAAAAAGATCTAGAAACAGAAGTTAAGATTTTGAATTTAGATAAAGAAAGCGAGTATGCACGTTTAGAAAAACAAAGATTAGTTGATATGAAACGTGCACAAGAAAAAGCAGCTATAATAAAAGAGCAGTCTGAAAGACAAAAAGAAGCTGAAGAGGCGCAAATAATTTCTGAACAAGAAATTAAAAATGCTAAAATTGCTCAACAAAGAAATATAGATTCCCACAGAATTGAGACCGAAAGAGAAGTAAGGCTTCTTGATATAGATAAAGTGAAGAGATTAAGCATAGAAGAACATCAAAAAAATCTTGAAGTTATAAATAAATCAAAGCAAGTCTTGAAATCTAAAGCTGAAGAAGAAAGAACAAGGGAAAAAGCAATAGAAGCTGAAGAAAAAGCTAACTCAGCTAAATATGTTGAGAAAGCGCAAGGTATCAAGAAAGTTGATGTTATTTCTGCTGCTTCAAAAGCTGAACAAGATAAGTATGCAACTATGGCAGCGAAACTAAGATATGAGATAGATGCTGCTGGTAAAGAAGCACTCAATGCTGCCGAGAACTTAAGAAGTGACGCAAGCAGAAGAAGTGCTTTAAGAATAAAACTTGCTGAAAAAATTGAAGGAATAATTAGAGAAAGTGTTAAACCGATGGCGAACATTGGAGATATTAAAATTGTTGATGTCAATGGTTTACCCGGCTTTAGTGGAACTTCCAGCTCAGGAGAAAACGGCCCAGCAGGAACTGGAAGAAATGGTAATTTAGCTGATAATGTTGTTAGTTCCGCACTACGTTATAGAGCGCATCAACCATTTCTAGATAGTTTGCTCAAAGAAATTGGAATGAATCCTGGGGAGATAAGCAATATTAGAAACATTCTTGGTGACTATGAGAATCCAAAAAAAGATTATCATATGAACTTTGATAATAATCCAACTAAAGGAACTAAGAGTTCTAAGTAACGAAAGTAAAATATTATGAGTAGTGGTTTAGATAACTGGGCAAAGAAATATGAAGAAGCTACTAATAGTGATGACACTATTAAAGCTATGGCAAAATATTATACATGTTCCTTCATGTTTGACATGGAAAGTGCAAAAATAATTATTGAAATGCACGATGGTAAAGTAAAAAATATTAATACAAATCCTTCACCTTTAGATCCATACGATTTTGCTTTAAGAGCATCAGCAAAAACTTGGAGAGAATTTGGCCAACCAATGCCAAAACCAATGTATCACGGTATATGGTCAGCAAGTTTTTTAAGAGACTTAAAAATTGAAGGCAATCATTTGGTTTTAATGAAAAATCTTAGAAATTTTACAGTTCAGTTTGAATTATTAAGAAAAACAGGAGTACCAGTCTAATGAAATATTTTAA
Source organism: uncultured Pelagibacteraceae bacterium (assembly GCA_902570055.1). Lineage (GTDB taxonomy): Bacteria > Pseudomonadota > Alphaproteobacteria > Pelagibacterales > Pelagibacteraceae > Pelagibacter. Next base: position 2,895 of record CACFWQ010000004.1, on the reverse strand, counting down.
ATTAAAAGGAGCATTACAATGGTAAAGCATCATGATGTTGTAGGACGTTATGTTACAATTGAGGTTGATGATTGTGAGTATAAAGTTTTTTATCTTCAAAATGGAAAAGGAATACCATTAATTTGCCAACATACAGCAGGATGTCACAATCATCAGTGGAGAGGATTACTAGAAGACCCAGAAATTACTAAAGATTATAATGTTATAGCATATGACTTACCGAGACATGGAAAATCAGATCCTCCACACAATAAAGAATGGTGGAAAGAAGAATACAAATTAAAAGCAGAACACTACTGTAATTTCATTATAAAGCTATGTGATGCCCTGGGTTTACAAAAACCCATTTTTATGGGCTCATCTTTTGGTGGAAATGTTGCTTTACAATTAGCATTACGTCATCCAAATAAATTTAGAGCAGTTATACCAGTAGAAGCAGCTGATTATGCCCCAGGATTTTATTTAGATTGGTGGAGGCATCCCCATGCAAATGCTGCTCAGGTTTGCGCTAGTGGAACATGGGATTTAATGGCACCGCAATCTCCAGAAAAAGATAGATGGTTAACTTGGCATTACTATACTCAAGGCTCTGAAGCATTTAAAGGAGACCTATATTTTTACTCAGTTGATCATGATTTAAGAAAAGAATTAAAAAATATCGATGGACATAAATGTCCAGTTGTAATGTTAACAGGAACTTATGATTATTTAACACCTCCAGAGGCTACAGAGAATACCGCAAGACAAATAAAAGGAGGAGTTTATATAGAAATGACCGATATAGGACATTTTCCGATGAGCGAAAATCATGAAGTATTTAGAATATATCTAATGGAGGCTTTAAAAATTATTAAAGAAAGGACGAACAAGTAATTTATGATTAAAGATAAAACTGGAGTACAGCTAAATCAAGGCCATACAAGTACAGACGATTATATAACCCGTACTTATGTTCTTCCGTTATTAAAAGATGAAAAAATGAGAAATAAATTAATTGAAGAGCATAGAGCATGTCCAGTTGGTAAAGCTCCTCAACCCCACAAAGGCCAGCCAATGGTTGAACATAGCAAGGAACTCCAAATTGTTTTAGATAAACTTAGACGACAGCCAATGGCAGTCAAAAAATATGTAACAGTGTGTAAAAAAGATTTTAAAGATTATAGAATAGGTATAGTTACAGGAGTAAGAGGGGAACCAGTTAAAATTTTGGAAGAATCTTTTTCTTCAGAGGAAGCTTGTGAACATGCTATTTTTTTAAAGAGAGTTGTGGATCTTTTAGAGAAGTATGCAGAATGATTAATATATATAAGAGGTTAGAATGCTAAGGATTACAGGATATAGTGATAAATACTCTGCATTCCCAGGCGAACAAGTAAAATTTTATGTTAATGCAGAAAAAAGTGAAAATTACGATGTTCAAATTGTAAGATTAATTCACGGAGATACTAATCCAGAGGGACCAGGATATAAAGAAGAAGAAATTGGTGCACAATGCAATAAAACTTACCAAGGAAGAAATCAAAGAATACACGGTGGCTCATACATTGTTATACCGCAAGACGATAGGTTAAATACAACAAGCTTTACTTTACAAGCATATATATTTCCAACAACACCTGAAAAAGGGAAACAAGGTGTTCTAACAAAATGGAATGAAAAAACTAAAAGTGGATATGGTCTTTTTATTGATGAAAATTCTTGTCTTTCTGTAATGATTGGTGATGGAGCGGGTCAAGTCATGAACTTATCAAGCGAAAAAAAATTAATGGCTAAAGTTTGGTATCTTATTGCAGCAAGTTACGATGCTGAAACAGGAAAAATAAAACTTTATCAAGAACCATGCGTAACACCAACTAATGGTGGATTGGGAATGTCATTGTTACACCCAGCAGACGAAACAACTTCTGTTGTTGAAGCAACAAATAATTTAAAGCCGCGTGCTAATGATGCCCCTTTTTTAATGGCAGCATGTACTCTTAACGATCGCTCTGGAAGACACATACAAGGTGCTCACTATAAAGAAGCGTTAAATCCAATTGAATTACCTGAACAGACTTTAACTTATAATGGAAAGATTGATAGACCAAGACTAAGTAAAAAAGCTTTATCAAAAGCTGAAATTGAATCTTTAGCTAGAGGTTATGGCGGTTGTACAGCAGAACTTAGATCTGAAGTAATTGGAGCTTGGGATTTTCACGCAAATATTACTAAAAATATTGCTTCAACTTTTATTATTGATGCTACCTCAAACCATTTAAATGGTTTCATCATTAATTTACCTTGCAGAGGAATGACAGGATACAACTGGACAGCTGATGAAATGGTCTTTCACCATAAACCTGAAGAATATGGAGCAATCCATTTTCATGATGATGATATTGATGATGCAAGATGGGAAGTAGACTTTACATACGAAATTCCTGACTTAATTAAAAGTGGAGTTTACGCTGCTAGATTAAGAATTAATGGGGAAGACTCTCAAGAGACTGAGGATTTTATACCATTTGTTATAAAACCTCCGAAAGGAAAAACTACTTCAAAACTTTTGTTTGTACTTCCTACAAACAGTTACATGGCTTATTCAAATGATAATTTAGGAACAAATTCAGTAGTTGCCCAGTTACTTGCCGGAAAAGTTCCAGTTTTAGCAGCTTCAGATTTGTATCTTAATGAACATAGAGAATATGGACTGTCCACTTATTCTAAACACTCCGATGGAACTGGAGTTGCTATTTCATCTAGATTGAGACCTATTCTTAATATGAGACCAAAATATAGACATTGGTTGTCACCTTCTTTATGGCAGTTGAATGCAGATCTACATTTAACAGATTGGCTGGAAGAAAAGAATATTGATTTTGATGTTGTAACAGATGAGGATCTGCACATTGAGGG
>CACFWQ010000003.1 GCA_902570055.1 uncultured Pelagibacteraceae bacterium | reverse complement strand
TCTCTTGTAGATGGCACAGATGTAAAATCTTTTGTTAATTGAAATTGAAATACAACCTGATCACCCCATTTAAATGACATTTCACAACTAGTTAAATAAAATTCCCACATTCTAAAAAATTTCTCATCAAACATGTCTAAAACTTGTTCCTTTTTGTTTAAAAATCTTTCTTTCCAATGCCTCAAAGTATGAGAATAATGAATTCTAAGAACTTCCATGTCTGATATGACTAAACCAGCATTTTCTATTGGTCTTGCAACTTCACTTAAACTTGGCGTATAGCCCCCTGGAAAAATATATTTCGTTATCCAGGGTTGGGGGTCTCTTGGTGGATTAGCTGAACCTATTGTGTGAATCAGTGCAACACCCCTTTCATTTAATAATTTAGCAACTGTATTGAAGTACTTATTATAAAATTTTCTACCAACATGCTCGAACATTCCAACGCTAACAACTCTATCAAATTTTTCATTAAGCTCTCTATAATCCATCAATTTAAATCTAACTTGATTTTCTAAATTTAATTCTTTTGCTTTTTTATTACTATATTCAAGTTGATTTTCAGATAATGTTATCCCTAGAACCTCACATCTAGAACTTTTGGCTATTTCAATTGCCAAGGTTCCCCATCCGGAACCAATATCTAAAACTTTCTGGTTAGGTTTTAGATTAAGTTTTTTTATTATGTGTTGAATTTTATTATTTTGTGCAGTTTCTAGTGAATCATCCTCGCTTTTAAAATATGCACATGAATATTGTCTTTTATCATCTAAAAATAAATCATAAAGCTTTTCAGAAATATCATAATGATGTACAACATTTCTTTTTGATTTTCTAATTAAATTAAAGTTTGTTAATGAACGATATGTTCCTCTTAATTTGTTTACAAAGCTACTAATATTGTTTGTTTTGCCTCTCCCCATATTTTTTAATAAAAGATCTAAAAATTCAGTTAAATCTCCATTTTCTATTTTTAAAGATCCTTCGGCATAAGCTTCTCCAAAATACAAATCTGGAAATAGAAAAAGTTTATAATGTAGTTTTTTGTCAAATAATTTAATTGTTATAGGATTTTCTTTTTTGGGTTTCCCAATTACATATTTATTTGAGTCGGCATCAATAAGTATAAAGCCATCTTTTTTAATCAGTTTTTCTAAAAATCTTGAAAGATACATTTTAAACAGGTTTTAAATTATCTATATTAAAATCTAATTTTTCCAAATCTTCAAATAATTTTTTTTTATCTTTTTCTGATAATAAACTTAAAGTAGGTAAAATATTATTATATGAGCTGTCTTTTTGAGATAAAAATGTATGTAATCCTGATATTAGATTAAATTGTTCAAATGTTTTTCTAACATTACAAAGTTTTTCATTTATTGTTTGATCTTTTCCATTTATAAAATCATCATATACTTTTCTGGCAAGTGGAGCAGTAACATTGCACGTGGCAGTTATAATTCCTGAGCAGCCTAATTCTAAACCTTCTAATAATTTACCTTCTGAACCTGGTAGAATTGAAAAATTCTTGATTTTCAAATTTTTAAATAAATTATATGAGCTATCCTTAATCCCTATAATTTGTTTTGGAAATTCTTCTACTAATTTTTCTATACATTCTTTGCTAAATTTATAACCACAAAGTTTTTCAAAATTATAAATTATAATTTTAGAATTAGGAATCTGTTCAGCAATTTTTGAATAAAAATTTATTACTTCATTGTCTCCATATTTATAATAAGCTGGTGGCATAATAAGAAATCGATTAAATTTTTGAGATGTGGCTATTTTCATTAAATTAATTGTCTCACTTAAAGAATTCAGTCCAGTTCCTAAAATAAATTTTTCTTTATACCTGCTATGGGCTAATTCATTTATTAATCTGATTTTTTCACTAATTGAAATTAGTTGTGCCTGTCCAGTGCTACCAAAAATGGCAACGCCATGACACCCAATATCAATTAAGTTTTCGGCATGTTCTATCGTTTTTCTAACATTTAATGCAAGATTACTATCTAAAATTGATACTGAGGCCGCATAAATGCCTTTAATTTGATTCATAAATAAACTTATATAAAAATAATTTTTTAGTAAAGATTATATAGTAAATGTAATGAAAATTTTAGCAGTTCAAAATCGTAAAGGAATTGGAGATATGGTAATTTTTTTACCATTCATAGAAGCAATATCAAAAAAATTTGCAACCCCAGTAAGTATTCTTGTTAAAGAAAATTCTAAAGCTAAATATTTCTTAAGTAATAACAAAAAAATAGACAAGATTATAATATTAGACCGTGATAATGATAAAAATGGTCGTCATGATGGAATTAGTGGCTCAATAAGACTGATTAATGATCTTAAAAAACACAATTTTGATAAAGTATTTATTTTTAATTCATCTTTGAGATTTAATTTAATTACTAAATTAGCTGGGATAAAAGAAATATTTCAATACCCATTATATGAAAAAAAAAATCAGCATGTAATACAGGCTGCCAAAAATTTTTTAAAAAATAAATTAGATTTAAACATTGAGAGTAATCCAAAAATTGAATTGGACCAACAAGAAGTAGAAAATTCAATAAAAAATTTTAACATTAAAAAAGATCAAATAAATATTTTGCTAGGAATTGGTGGTTCGGGACCAACAAAAAGAATACCTTCAAAAATATTTTTACAGTTTATGAATTTAGTTGCAGAAAAAAAGAATAATTGCAGATTTTTTCTTGCAACTGGAAAAAATAATGAAGAGCAAAAAATTTTAAATGAAATATTGCAATCCAAATTTAATAAACAATGTACCACACTTGATGATTTAAATTTAAAAAATACTTTGCCTATAATAAAAAACTGCAGTATATCAATATGTAATGACTCAAGTTTTAGTCATTTGTCTGCAGCAATAGGAATTCCAACAATTGTACTTATGTCGGACACTCCTTTGCTGTATGGAAATTATAGTCCAAAAATGTTTCCCATTATTCCAGATGGAGAAGAAACGGTGACACATAATACACTTGGTAAGGATAAAATAAATCCTAAAAAAATTTTTGAACAGTTTAATATTATATTGAGCTAATTTAAATTGTTTAAGACAATTTCTTTAGCTTCATTAACTATTGAAGCAAGACGGCTAAGTTCTGGGCTAACATCTGGATGTATTTTTTTCATTATTCTTTTATAAGAATTTAACACTTCATCTTTTGTATATTTTTTCTTAGGATCTAAATTTAATATTTTATATGCTTCTTCAATTGAAATATTTTGAGTATTAAAATTTTGGTTTGGACTATTAAAATTAAATCTCCCAGAATTTTTTAATAATCTAAGCAAGCTCCAAATTCTAAAAATCTGAAATAAAGATAGACCTGCTTTTGTTTTTATCAATGGTAATATCATAAGAATAAACGGCAAAGAAAACAGAAATCTCCCAGCATATACCATAATAAATGCTAAAATTACTGATAAAACTATTGTTATCAATCTGATTCCTTTTGAAATTTTTTTACTTGATGTTTTTACAAACCAATTAAGCAAAAAATATACTATGACAAAAATAATAAGTGTTATGAAAAAAATATTCATGTATTAATTTATTATAATTATGAAAATACCACAGCTAGAGAAAAAACCAGAATTAAAATCTTGTCACAATACAACCTGGGAAGATAACTACAGCTGGATACACCAAGAAAATATTCTTGAGGTATTAAAAGATAGCTCAAAATTACTTCCAAAAGTCAGAAAATATTTAGATGAAGAAAATACACATGCAGAATATTATTTAAAAAATACAAAAGATACTCAAAAAAGTTTATTTGATGAAATCAAAGGAAGAATAAAACTTGATGATGAATCACTGCCTTACAAAGATAAGTCATATGAGTATTGGACAAAAACAACAGTGGAAGGTAATTATTCGATCAAATTAAGAAAGAAAATAGGAACAAATAATATTGAAGAAATTTGGAATGGTAACAAAGAAAAAAAAAAACTTAATACTAAATATTTTGGAGTTGGTGATTTAGAAGTTGGTTGGAGTGACAAATATTTGGGTTATTCTTTGGATTTGAAGGGTTCTGAATATTATACTATTTATATAAGGGAAATTTCATCAAACAAGCTAATTACTGAAAAAATTAAAGATACTTCTGGAAGTATTACCTTCAGCCTGGATGATAAATATATTTTTTATTCAAAATTAGACGAGTTCCATAGACCTCGAAAAATACTTAGACATAAAATAGGCACATCTTTAAAAAATGATGAATTAATTTTTGAAGAAAAAAGTGAAGCTTTTACTGTAAGCATTAGTTTAAGTTCAGATGAAAAATATTTTTTTATTACAACTTCTGACCATAATACATCTGAACAATATTACTTTGATATTAAGGAAGAAAATCCTAAACCAAAATTAATTAAAAAAAGAAAAAAAGGAATTATTTATTCTATAGATTCTTGGAATAATTATTTTTACAATCATACAAATGAAAATGCTGAAGATTTTAAAATTGATAGGTGTAAAAACATATCAAATCAAAAATGGGAGTCCTATATTTCTGCAAAAAATGAAGTTCTAATTGGAGGATTAACTTTTTTAAATGACTGGATTTTAAGATCAGAAGTTTCAAACGCACTTGGAAAAATTTATGTTAAAAATGTTAAAACAAATATTGAAGAAGAAATTAAATTTACAGACGAAAAAGTAATTGATCCGGGAATTTCATTAAAACAAAGAGATAAAAATACTGATTTTATCCATCTAAACTATTCATCCCCTAAAACTCAGGGAAGAATTTATCTTTATAACCTCAAAACAAAAGAAAAAAATTTGGTTAAAGAACAGGAAATTCCTTCAGGCCATGATCCAAATGATTACATCGTGGAAAGACTTGAATGTCCTTCACATGATGGAAGAATGGTTCCAATTACAATAACTAGACATAAAAAAACTAAAGTTAATGATGGTTCGGCTAATTTATTGCTGTATGGTTATGGATCGTATGGAAATTCTATATCGCCTGGATTCTCTTCTACAAAACTAAGTCTAATTAATAGAGATATAATATGGGTTACTGCTCATATTAGAGGTGGAATGGAAAGAGGAATGAAATGGTGGAAAGAAGGAAAACTTCTTAACAAAAAAAATACCTTTGAAGACTATATTGCTGTTGCAAAATACTTAATTAAAAAAAAATATACATCCAAAGGAAAGATAATAGGTATGGGAGGATCTGCTGGTGGATTATTAATGGGAGCAGTAGTTAATCAAGCTCCTGGTTTGTTTCTTGGAATAATAATGGCAGTACCTTTTGTTGACTCTCTTACAACAAACCTCGATCATTCATTGCCTTTAACGGTTGGTGAGTTTGATGAATTTGGTAATGCTAAAGAGAAAAAAGAGCACTTTGAATACATATTTTCTTATTCTCCATATAATAATATTAAAAAAATGGACTATCCACATATTTTAATTACAACTAGTTTGAGTGACAATAGGGTTTTATTTGATGAGCCTGCAAAATTTACTGCGAAATTAAGAGATTACAAAACTGATAATAATTTACTTTTATTAAAAACTGAAATGAATGCAGGGCATGGTGGAAAATCTGGAAGGGACGGTGCAATTGAAGAGGTTGCTCTCGATTATGCATTTGTACTAAAAATTACAAATAAAATTTAATTTATTTATTGCTTGAAAAAATTAAAAAGGTTCCCATATGAATTATGTAAGTCGCCTAATAATGGGACTTTTGAAAAATAACCTTGCTAACAAAGGAGGATATTATGACAAGTAAGGATATGTCTATTTTCAACTCATTACGACCTTTTTCTATTGGTTTTGACGATATGTTTGACCAATTTGAAAGTATGTTGGGTAATGGAGGTTTGACCATGCAATCAAACTATCCACCATACAACATTAGAAAAACTGGAAAAGATAAATACTCAATCGAAGTTGCTCTTGCTGGTTTTAATAAAAAAGATGTTGAAGTTGAGTTTGAAGACAATTTATTAACTGTTAGAACAAAACAAGTTAATAAATCTGAAAATAATAATGGAGATGGTAAAATCATTCATAAAGGCATTTCACAAAGACAATTTGCTAGATCATTTACAATTGCTGACGATGTTAAGGTAGGTGGTGCAGAGCTAAAAGATGGTCTTTTGACAATAGCATGTGAAAGAATTGTACCAGAATATAAAAAGAAAAAACTTATTGAAATTAAATAAGCGTAGACCTTATTTGTGGGGATTTTATCCCCACAAATTCATTAGATTAATAAAAATATTCAAAATTTCTAAAAACATCCCTTGCTAGTAAAACCAATTACCATATTTCCTTCATTTATCTCAAACTTTCTCTCGCAAGAAATTTTATATTTTGTTGTTTTATAAATTAGTATTCTAGATCCTTTATCATCTTTAGTTTCAGAATCTGGATTGCCCATTACAATTTTTAATTCTGATTCGGGTTGCCCAATAAATTTGCTTAATTTTTCATTTTCTTTTTTTACTATTTCCTCTGATTTTTTTGTAACTGTTTGACACCCAACAATGATGATAAAAAGTAAAATTAGTTTAATTAGGAAAAAATTTTTCATTTTTTTAAATTCTATAATATCATTTTAATTATCCACAACATTAACTTTAAGGTTGTATTAAATTATTAAAACCTCAATATATTCATTTTTTTTGAATGGATAATTACAGGTTTTAATAATAGAATCCCTATAATTTCAACTCAACTAACTTGGAGGTTAAATGTTAGACAAATATTTTGAGTATAGAAAACACAAAACGGATTTTAATACAGAAGTTGTCGCTGGAGTAAGTACTTTTCTTACTATGGCATACATTATGTTTTTAAATCCTGTCATACTTGCAGATGGCGGGTTTGACTTTGGCGGAGTTTTCACAGCAACAGCCCTTGCAGCAGCTTTGGCTTGTTTTATTGCTGCATTTTATGCCAAAACTTGGCCGGTTGGACTTGCACCAGGAATGGGAATTAATGCATTCGTTGCTTATGGAGTTTGCTTGGGTATGAAATATACTCCAGCAGAAGCCCTTGGCGCTGTATTAGTGGCTGGAGTAGTCTTCTTAATAATTTCTTTAACGCCAATAAGAGCATGGTTAATAAATTCAATTCCAAAAAGTTTAAAACTTGGAATTGGTGCTGGTATAGGTTTATTCCTAGCTATCATTGGTTTTGAAATCATGGGTTTAACTGCCGATAATCCAGTTACACTTGTTCAACTAGGAGATCTTTCTAATCCATTGCTTTTATTAGGTGCTGGAGCATTTATATCAATGATAGTAATGGAAAAAATGAAGATCAAAGGAAATATAATCATTGGAATTCTTGCTTTTAGTATAATTGCCTGGTTAGGAGGATGGGGTAAGTTCAATGGTGTCGTTTCTGCTCCACCACCGATGACTCACCTATTTGCTTTTGATCTAGGTGCAGCTCTTAGTGCTTCAATGGTTACAGTAATTTTCACTCTGTTCTTTATAGACTTTTTTGATACAGCAGGAACATTAACTAGTGTTGCTAATGTAGCAGGTAAAATCGGACGTGATGGAAAAATACAAGATATTGATAAAGCAATGTTATCAGACAGTGTATCAACTGTAGCAGGAGCAGTGATGGGAACGTCAACTGTTACCACTTACGTTGAGTCTGCCGCAGGTGTAAAAGCTGGGGGTAGAACTGGAATGACTTCGCTTGTAATAGGTGTCCTATTCTTGTTGTGTCTTTTCTTCAGTCCTTTAGCAACAAGTTTGCCTAAGGAAATAGATGGAGCGGCATTAATTTATATTGCCACTTTATTTGTTAGAAACATTGTAGATATTGAATGGGATGATATTGCTGAGTCAGGACCTGCAGTCCTTGCTATGATTGCAATGCCATTTACATATTCAATTTCTCATGGAATAGCTCTTGCATTTATTTCTTATGCAGCAGTTAAAATTTGTACTGGCAAAACAAATGTCAGCCCGGCTATTTGGGTAATTGCAGCTTTAAGCGTTGTAAGTTTTGTTGTTGCTTAAGTAAAGTATTTTATGATTTATTAAGGGCGGTCTACGGATCGCCCTTTTTATTTATTGTGTTTTTTTTTTATATCTTCAATTCTTATTTCTTCATAAACTTCAAATGGCTGTACAATCCAAGGATTATCGGGCAACCTTACCGCACAATAGTCAGGTTCAAATGTTGACTTTTGTTTCTTCCATAATGTTGCTGTTTTAATATCTTCAATTTTTTCTTTTATTGGTTCATATTTTCTTAACCAATCGACACTTTTATTTAATGTAATCCCTGTATCTGAAAGATCATCACACAACAAAATTTTTCCACCCATATTTTTTGCGATAGAGCTCATTTCTCTTGAAAAAACTATATCTCCTTGTTCATCCTCGATCCCTTTCCCACTATAAGATTCTACGGCAAGATATGCACACTTTAATTTAAAAACCCTACTTAAAACATCAATCATTGGAGCTCCACCTCTCATTATTCCAACTAACAAAGTTGGTTTGTAACCACTTTCATGAATTTGCATAGCTAACTTTTCAACAGTTTTGTTATATTCGTTCCAATCAATAATTAATTTTTCAGACATATATTTCTATAATATTAATTTTTGAAAATTAAAAGTAAAACTGCAAGGACAACTAAAGCTACAATTGAACTAATCAAAATATACAACCTGTGAATGTTTCTTCCTCTCAAATTGAAATAATGTCTTGCTGCTACTGATATTAAGGCAACGAAACATAAAATTAACCAGTTGTATTTATGATAAACTATAAAACTATAGTGACCGGAAAGCATAATAAATAATACTAAAAATGTAGAGTAATTATTATGAATTGATCTTTGTTTGGCTGACAAAGATAAGCTTAAATCAAATTTTTCGTTTTTTTTACTGCTATTAATTATATTCATTTGATTTGGGATTATTACTGTAAAAACATTTCCAAACATATTTGTTCCAATTATTAAACCAACGCTTAGAAATGCAAATTTTGGTCCAAATATTTTTGTAAAAATAAAAGATATAATTATCAATAAAATAAAAATAATTGATGCAAACAAAAAATTGTTATTAATTAATTTAGACTTGCACAAAAAATCATAAACAAACCAAGAAATAATAAGAGATAATATAGATATCAAAACTGCATAAAGGGGTGATATTTGTAGAACTCTTTTATCAACCATTAATACTCCAGAATTATAATAATAAATTATTATTAAAAGAAGGATTCCAGTTACAAATGTTAAGTAACTTTGCCATTTAAAAATTACCAAATTGTTAAGATACTGAATTGGCGGAGATTTTTTTAACCTAGTTAATTTGTAATAATATCCAGAGTGCATTAAAAAACCTTCTCCATCAATATCTTCAGTCGAAATATTTTTATTAAGTTTGTTGTCTAAATAGTTAAATAAAAAACTATTACCTACCCACAAAATGGCAAATAAAACATGGCCCCACCTCAAGACTAGCTCGATCCATTTCAATGTGTAAGGAAAAAATTCCACCATTAATATTTTATCTTATCAGTTTTTTGATCCCAAATTTCAAAAGCCTTTAAACCTTCTTCTCTCATAATTTGAATCATTTTAATTTTTTTCTCTTCATTTTTTTTTTGAAGTTCTGTGTAAATAATTGGATCTAAAAAATCAATTTTGTGTGCATCTTCTCTAGTATTTGCATAATAAACTTTATCTATGTGAGACCAATAAATTGCTGATAAACACATTGGGCAAGGTTCGCAGTTTGAATAAAGTTCATAACCACTTAAATCAAATGTATTTAATTTTTTACAAGCTTGTCTTATGGCTGTAATTTCGCCATGTGCAGTTGGATCATTATTTACTGTAACTCTATTCATTCCTTCTGAAATGATTTTTTCACCTTTAACTATTACTGAGCCAAAGGGCCCACCCCCACTACGAATGCTTTCAATGGAAAGATCAATTGCTCTTTGCATAAATTTATTTTTCATAAATTCTCTTTATATGGTTTATACTTAATAAAATTGATTCAGTGGTGGCTGGTGCATTAAGATTTGGGATAATTTTATAATTTCCGACTGAAGCAATTGCATCTTTAATTGCAAAAAAAATCGACATACCCAACATTAAAGGGGGTTCTCCTGTTGTTTTAGACTTATTAATTACATTTTCTTTATTAATATTTTTATAAATTTTTACATTAAACTTTAACGGCATATCATTTACAGCTGGTATTTTATAAGTAGATGGTGAGTGAGTAAGAAGTTCTCCATTTGATTTCCATTTAACTTCTTCTATTGTAAGCCAACCAGCCCCTTGCACAAAACCTCCTTCGATTTGCCCTTTTTCAATTGCTGGATTAATAGCTCTACCATGATCATGGAGTATATCTACACGCAGAATTTTATTTTCTCCAGTTAAAGTATCAATTAAAACTTCAGATACTGCAGCTCCATAGCAGAAATAAAGAAATGGTCTACCAGTAAAAGTTTTATTGTTAAAATGTATTTTTGGAGTTGAATAAAATCCTGAAGATGACAAAGAAACTCTGTTAAGATAAGCTTCTTTGACTAATGAATTAAAAGTAAATTTTTTTCCTTTAAAATTTACATTTCCATTTCTATAGATGGCTTTATCACTTTTTAAATTATATTTTTTTTTTACAAAAGAAGCTAGATTTTGCTTTATTTTATTAACAGCATTTACCGCTGCAGCACCATTAAGATCAGTTGTTGAGCTTGCTGCTGAAGCAGAAGTATTAGGAATCTTATCTGTGCGGGTAGATGAAACTTTTACATTGTTATAATTTACACCTAATTCATTCGCGACGATCTGGGCAATTTTTGTGTAGGTACCTTGCCCCATTTCAATTGCACCTGTTGATACGTGAACGCTACCATCAGCATAATAAACATGAACTAGGGCGCCTGCCTGATTAAGGTGAGTTGTTGTAAACGAAATACCAAATTTTACAGGAGTTATTGCAATTCCTTTTTTTAAATATTTACTTTTTAAATTAAATTTTTTTATGTTTTTTTTTCTCTTTTTATAATTAGAAGACTTAATTAATTTATTAAAAATTTCATTTATTACATTATCTTCAATTTTCATGCCATAATGAGTGATGTTTTTTTTGTTTTTTTGATAAAAATTTATTTTTCTTATTTCTGCAGAATCTTTTTTTAAGTATCTAGCAACATTATCAATTATATTTTCTATAACCATCATGCCTTGATTTCCGCCAAATCCTCTAAATGCTGTGGATGAAGATGTATTAGTTTTACAAAGATAATTTTCAACTAATAAATCTGAAATATAGTATGCATTGTCTATATGTAATAAAGCTCTGGAATTAATTGCACCAGATAAGTCTGGAGAAATTCCACATCTTGACAATAATTTTATTTTTACTCCTTCAATAATTCCTTTATTGTTAAATCCAATTTCATAGTCGGCATAAAAATCATGTCGCTTTCCTGTAATTATTATATCATCGTCACGGTCCATTCTAAGTTTAACAGGACATTTAGTTTTTTTTGATAATAAAGTACAAATTGATGCAAAAATAAAACTTTGAGTTTCTTTTCCGCCAAATCCTCCTCCAACTCTTCTTACTTCAACATTTATATTATTATTTTTTTGATTAAGCATCTTTGCAATAATTTGTTGAGTTTCACTTGGATGCTGAGTGCTTGAATAAACTTTAAAATCATTATCTTCTTGTGGTATGACAAATGCAATCTGACCTTCTAAATAAAAATGCTCCTGACTTCCTAATCTAAAAGTTTTTTTAATACAATTTTTTGCTCTGACAATTTTTTTTAAAGGATTTCCTCTTTTAATTTTTCTTCCTTTTAAAACAAAAAGTTTTTTTCTTAATGCTTCCTTAATATCAATAATGGGTTTTAAAATTTTGTAAGTAATTTTTGCTTTTAAAACAGCTTTCCTTGCAAGTTCAGCTGAAGTGGCTGCTACAGCAAAAAGTGGCTGTCCAAAATATTCGGGTCTTTTTGTAAAAATTGGATCTCCATCATACACTGGTCCTACATCGTTTCTCCCCGGAATATCTTTGGAAGTTACTACCGAAACTACTCCTTCACTTTTCCATACTTCTCTTAAATCTAATTTACTAATGATTGCGCGGGTCTTTTTGCTATAACCAATAGCGCCATATAATGTACCCTCCGGCTCAATAATATCATCTATGTAATTAGCATACCCACTAACATGTTTAGATCCACTTTCATGAGGTCTTGCTTGTTCAATGAAAGAATTAATGTTCATTTTAAAAATTTATCCTTATTAATTTTTTTTGCCTAATTTCAATAAAACATTTTTCTAATAAGTTTTTTGCTATTTGCATTCGATATTCTTTGCTGGCCCTAGTATCAGTAATAGGTTTATAATCTTTTTCTAACAGTCGTTTTGCTTTTTTAATTGTTTTATCTGACAAATAGGAATTTAGAAGAATTTTTTCACAATTAAATGCCCTCTTAGGAATATTTGACATTCCACCATAGGCAATTTTTATTTTTTTTATTATATTGTTATTAATTTCAACATTAAAAGATGCACAAACAGAAGATATATCATCATCAATTCTTTTTGAGATTTTATAAGCTTTAAAAATATTTTTTTTTGACAAAGGAATTCTTATAGATTGAATAAATTGTCCTTTTTTAAGCTTTGTTTTGCGATAACCTAAAAAAAAACTATTTAATGGTAAAATTTGGGTTTTATTTTTGCCATTAATTACAACTTGTGTATCTAGCGTCAAAAGTAATGGTAATGTATCTCCAATTGGACTTGCGGTTCCTATATTTCCAGCAACTGTACAAACGTTTCTAATCTGAACTGAGCCATATCTTCTTAATATACTTGAAAAATCAGGAAAAAATTTTTTTATAAAGGACTCTAAGTTTATTAGTGGAGTTGTTGCTCCTATCTCTATGTATCCATTTTTCTCTTTTAAATAATTTAGCTCATCAATCGAATTCATATAAATTAAAGAGTTCAAATCCTTTTTTTCTTTGGTTACTATTAAAGAAACATCGGTGCCACCGCTTATTAATTTGGAATTTGATTCTTTTTGAATAATGTTTTTTAATTGTTTAATTGATTTGGGGGCAAAATATTTTTTATTATTATTATATATTGCTATATCTCTCTGATTTATTTTTTTTAAAAGTGATAAAGTAATATTTTTATTTTTACTAAAGTGATCAAATTTGCTTTCAGTATTAAGACTTTTTGCTGCATCAATTATAGGTCTATATCCAGTACAACGACACAAATTACCTTGAATTGAATCTTTAATAATTTCTTCTTTATAAGAAGAATTATTTTTGTACATTGCAAATAACGACATAACAAATCCTGGTGTACAAAAACCACATTGTGATGCATGATAATTTACCATAGCTTTTTGTACTGGATGTAGTTTGTCTTCAAAAACAAGATCTTCTACTAATATTAATTGTTTTCCTTCTAAACTTGGAAGAAAAGCTATACAAGAATTTATAGCTTTATAATCAATATTATTTTTTTTTAATTCAGCCAAAACTATTGTGCACGCTCCGCAACCACCTTCGGCACATCCTTCTTTTGTTCCAGTTTTTTTTAATTTTGTTCTTACGTAATTAAGTATAGTTTCATTTGGATCTGGATCTTCTATCTCACATATTTTATTTTTGTAAACAAACTTTACTATATTGGAAGTCATTTAACTTCCTCGATATGTAGAGTAGCTCCAAGGTGAAACGAGCAAGGGTACATGATAATGTTCTTTTGCATTAGAAATTCCAAATTTTATAACTACATCATCCAAAAAAGGAATTTTTGGTGCGTCGGTAATTTTTTTAAAATAATCTCCCACAAAAAAAACGATTTCATATTGCCCTTCTTTAAAGTTTTCTCCTTCTATTAAAGGTTTATCAGCTCGCCCATCTTTATTTAATAATATGCTGTTTAACTTTTTTCTCTTACTATCTTGAATATAGTATAGATCAACTTTAATACCTTCTCCTGGTTTACCAGAATAAATGTCTAATACATGTGTAGTTAATTTTGTCATATAGTTATGTATATAATATACAATTAATGAATAATTAAAATATTAAAACTAAAGTGATAAGGTCATAATGAGTTCGATAGATAAGTTTAATAAATTAGACAAATCTGAATTTTTATCTATTTTTGGAAATGTTTTTGAAAAAACAGAATGGATTGCCGAAAAATGTTACTCTTTAAAACCTTATAATAATCTTGATGAACTATTTTCAAAAATGATGGAAGTTTTTGAAAGCACTCAAAAAAAAAAGCATCTTGAAATTCTTAATGCTCATCCAGACTTGGCGGTTGAAAAAAAATTAACAAAAGATTCAAAAAATGAACAACAAAACGTAAGTTTAAATCATTGCACTGATCAAGAGTTTAATGAATTTAAAAAACTAAATGAAGAATATAAAAAAAAATTTGGCTTTCCTTTTATCATTGCTGTTAAAGGAAAAAATAAGGAAGAAATTTTGAATAGTTTTAGACAAAGAATAACAAATAATATAAATTTAGAATTTGAAGAAGCTAAAAAGCAAGTAAAAAAAATTGCTGGCTTTCGTCTAAATGAAATAATTAAATAAAAATTATGAAAAAATTTATTAATGGTAAAATGATTAATTTGGCTGATCCAAGACTTGGTTCAAAAGTAATTTTTAAGACAGATGATTTTTTTGCATCTGCAAATAGAATAATTAATCCAAAACCACCAATATTTAAACAAGGAATTTTTGATAAACATGGAAAATGGATGGATGGATGGGAAACAAGAAGAAGAAGAGAAAAAGGCTATGATTATTTAATTGTAAAACTTGGAAGACCAGGAAAAATTTTTAATGTTGGGATCGATACAACTCATTTTTCTGGAAACCAACCATTGCATGCATCTTTAGAGGCCTGTAATAGTAATAAAAAACCAAATAGTAAATCAAAATGGATTACAATCTTACACAAAAAAAAACTAGGTCCAAATAAAGATCATAATTATAAAATTAAAAACAAATCTATTTTTACTCATGTTAAATTAAATATTTATCCAGATGGAGGAGTTGCGAGACTTAGAATTTATGGAGAAATTGAGACAAAAAATATTAATTTTGGAAATAAATTAATTAATCTTTCATCTATGTTAAATGGAGCATCTATTGTGGGTTGTAATAATGAACATTTTGGAAAAGCTGAAAATATTCTTGCACCAGGTAGAGGTAAAAACATGGGTGATGGATGGGAAACAAGAAGAAGTAGGGGAAAAAATTTTGATTGGCTTATAATTAAATTAGGTCGCCCAGGGACAATTAATAAAATTGAAATTGATACACATCATTTTAAGGGAAATTATCCTGACAGATGCACCGTTCATGGCACATATATTCCTAAAAAAATATCCAATTATTCAATAATTAAAAAATCTAATAAATGGAAAACGCTTTTAAATAAAGTTAAACTCAGTGCTCATAAAAAACATAACTTTAAAAACAAAAAATTACAAAAAAATAAAATTAATTATATCAGAATTAATATTTATCCTGATGGTGGAATTTCAAGAATTAGAGCTTTTGGAAAAGTTATAAAATGAAAATTATTATAAAACCAAAAAAAATAACTCATAAGAATTTTAAAAAATTTGGTGAATTAATTTCTACAAAAAAAATAAAGCCAATAAATATTAACAATGGTTATGCAAAAAGATTTGATAATTTGTGTAAAATTAATACTTCCTTAAAAAAAGGAATTGCAATTATGAGTATATTTTCCTCAAAAAAAAGAAAATTTCCTATGAATATAAAAATGATGGAAAAACATCCTCTTGGAAGCCAAGCATTTATTCCAATGAAAGAAACTGAATTTTTAGTATTTGTTGCTCCTAAAGGTACTAAACCAAACATCAAAAAAATAGAGTCTTTTACTGTGCCAAGGCATGCTGGAATAAACTATAAACCAGGAATTTGGCATTTCCCCTTAATATCAAAAAAAAACATGAACTTTTTAGTTATTGATAGAAAAGGAAAGGGTAATAATTTAGTAATACACAATTTTAAAAAAGAAAAAATAATTCTGAAACATGGTTAAAAAAAACTTAAGAGACATGGTGGGATATGGTTCCAAGAATATTAAAGTTAAATGGCCAAATAATTCAAAGATCGCAGTACAGTTCGTTCTTAATTATGAAGAAGGAGCTGAAAATTGTGTGTTAAATGGAGATAAAACTTCGGAAATTTTTCTTTCAGAAATAATTGGAGCTAAACCAATTAAAGGCCGCCATATGAATATGGAATCAATTTATGAATTTGGTTCAAGAAGAGGTTTTTGGAGAATCCATAATTTATTTAAAGAAAAAAAAATTCCATTAACAATTTTTGGCGTAGGTATAGCTCTAGAAAAAAATAAAGAGGTGTGTGATGCAATTAAAAAAGCAAACTATGAAGTTGCTTCTCATGGCTGGAGATGGATTGATTATCAAAATTTTCCAAAAGCGAAAGAAAGAAAACATATGCAATTAGCAATTAAATCAATAAAAAAAATTTTTGGTAAAAGACCTTTGGGTTGGTACACCGGAAGATCTGGCCCAAATACTTTAGATTTAGTTATGGAAGAAGGTGGATTTCTTTATTGTAGCGATTCATATAGCGATGATCTTCCGTACTGGAAAAAAAAAGGAAATAAAAAACAATTAATTATTCCATATACTTTAGACAATAATGATATGAGATTTGTTACAAATCAGGGATTCAATAGTGGAGAACAGTTTTATACATATCTTAAAGATAGTTTTGATGTATTGTACAATGAAGGTAAGACAAATCCAAAAATGATGTCTGTGGGTTTGCATTGTAGATTAATAGGCAGACCAGGAAGAATTCAATCATTAAGAAAATTTCTTGATTACATATTAAAATTTGATGATGTTTGGACGTGCAAAAGAATTGATATAGCAAAACATTGGATCAAAAATCACCAATAAAAAAAATAAAATAAAATTATGAAAATTTTTGATTGTTTTATGTACTTCGATGAAGATCTTGTTCTAGAACTAAGACTAAATTTTTTATCAAAGTTTGTAGATCAATTTATAATAGTTGAAAGCAAATTTAATCATAAAGGAGAAAAGAGAGAATTAAAGTTTGATTTAAAAAATTTTAAAAAATTTGAAAATAAAATCACTTATATAAATTTAGATATTGGTCCTGAAAAAATATATAAAATAAGCCCAAGTGATACTGAAAAAGAAAAAGATAGCAAATATATCTCAAATTCTGCAAAAAGAGAAAATTTTCAAAGAAATCAGATTATCAAAGGGTTAAATAATGCTCATGAAAATGACTGGATAATAGTGTCTGATATAGATGAAATTCCAAATTTAAAAAATATAGATTTAAAAAAAATAAAAAATAAGCTGGTTTTTTTTAAGCAAGACATGATGTATTACAAATTTAATTTAAAATACGATAATTTTGTTTGGGTTGGTTCAAAAGCTTGCAAAAAAAAGGATTTAATTTCTCCACAATGGTTAAGAAGCATCAAAGACAGAAACTATCCATGGTGGCGATTTGATACTTTTTTTTCTAAACTAAAGTATACAGATATTAAATTTATTGAAGAAGGAGGCTGGCATTTTTCTTATATAAAAACTCCAGATTTAATCGAAAAGAAACTAAGATCATATCTTCATCATAGAGAGTATGATTTAAATCCAATAGGAATTGAAGGTATTAAAAAAATGATAGAAAATAAAACAGCAATATATAATTTAAAACATGATCAAAGATCTTTAAATAAAATTGGTAGCGGTGCAAAACTTACAAAAGTAAATTTAGATATTTTGCCTGAATATATTAGCTCAAATAAAGAAAAATTTAATGAATGGTTAGATTATTGATATTATATGTCTAATATTCAACATCAACTGGATCAATACTTCTCCACATATACCAGGTAAAAACACTTAAGTATCCTGAATGTAGTTTTGCAATTTTGTTTAAAAATCTATTACTTGGAGGATAAGATGTTTTGTAGTTTTTTGATATTGCTCTAATTAAACCTATATCTTTTATTGGAAAAATATTTGGTCTATTTAAATTAAACATTAAAAACATTTGCGCACTCCAAATACCTAGTCCTTTTAATCTTGTAATGTAGTTGATTGCTTGATGATCATCCATTTTTTTCAAATCTTTAATAATAAAAGATTTATTATTAAAACTTTTTGCTATATTTTTTAAATAACTAATTTTTTGACGTGATAAACCTGCATTTCTTAGAGAACTTATAGGTAATTTTAATACTTTTTTAGGAACAATTTTTTTATTACATTTTTTTTCAAATTTTAACCATATAGAGTCAGCAGCTTTTATAGATATTTGTTGTCCTATTATAGTTCTACATAAGGAATAGAAAGGGTCTTTTCTGGTAGTCAAAAAACCCTTATTAAATTTTTTAATAATTTTTTTTAACACTGGATCTTTTTTGGAAAGTTTCTTTTTTGCTCTATACCAATAAGAAGGTGGTTTCTTCATTGTTGTCTGGGTAATATAAGAGGTTTTTTTAATTGGCTCTCTCTAAAGAAAATAATAGCTGAAGAGACTACAATTAATCCTGCTCCTAGTATCGTATTAATTGTTGGAATTTCATTAAAAAAATAAAATCCAAATATAATTGCAAAAACGAGAGAAAGGTATTTCAGAGGCGTTGTTAAAGTAACTTCTGCAAGTTTATAAGATTGTGTTAAAAGTAAATTGGCAATACTTCCTAGCAATCCAATCAAAATTAACAAAATAAAATCATAAGTATTTGGCATTTTCCAAAGACCAAAAGGAATTGTCAATAAACCACCTAATCCACTTGCTACACTAAAATAAAAAGCTATTAACCAAACGGGTTCTCCTGCGAGAGTTAATTTTCTAATGATAATAGAAACTCCTGCAAAGCCAATACAAAATATTATTGGATAAATATAGTAAAAA
The DNA here is from genome assembly GCA_902570055.1 of uncultured Pelagibacteraceae bacterium. Classification (GTDB taxonomy): domain Bacteria; phylum Pseudomonadota; class Alphaproteobacteria; order Pelagibacterales; family Pelagibacteraceae; genus Pelagibacter. The sequence goes on along the minus strand of CACFWQ010000003.1, from coordinate 47,508 downwards.
TTTAAATTATCAAAGCCAGGTTTTGAAATCACAACTACCCCAATAAATCCAAGAGCGACAGCAATCCAACGTTTGGCTCTTATTTTTTCGCTTAAAAAAAACATGCTAAATATTACAACCCATAAAGGAGCACTGAAAGCCATAGCAGTAACTTCCGCAAGTTGTAAATTTCTTAATCCTACAAAAATAGCTGCCATAGCAATCGCTCCAAAAAATGATCTATAAAAATGTAATTTAATATTTTTTGTTTTGTAAAAATTATTAATCTTTTTTTTTGGTATCAAAAAAAAGATAGGTATTAAGCCAAATGTTGCCCTAAAAAACATGGTTTGCCCTACATCATATTCGTCAGTAATTTTAATTAAAATATCCATGAATGAGAAAAATAAAACACTTACGATCATGTAAACTGCGCCTAAATGATTTTTGCTCATTTTTATTATTTAAATTATAATTAAATACTATTAATCGAAAATTATGAAAAAAGCTATTTTTGGAATGGGATGTTTTTGGGGACCAGAAGAAAAATTTTCTAAATTACATGGAGTTATAAATGCTGAGGTAGGATACTGTGGTGGCAATAAAGAAAGAACAACTTATGAAGAAGTTTGTACAGGCAAAACTAATCATGCTGAAGTTGTAAAAATAGAATTTGATGAAAAAATAATATCTTACGAAGAAATAATAAAATTCTTTTTTAAAATGCATGATCCAACTACTCTTAATAAACAGGGTCCTGATATAGGGACGCAATACAGAAGTGAAATTTTTTATTTTGATGAAAATCAAAAAAAAATAGCTGAAAAAATTAAATTAAATTTAATTAATAAATATAATGATAAAATTGTTACTAATATTTCCGAACAAAAAAATTATTGCAAAGCTGAAGAATATCATCAAAAATATTTGAAAAAAAAAATTTAATGTCAATAGTTTCCACTGATTGGTTAGCAAATAATTTAGAAAAAGTTAAAATTATTGACTCGTCCTGGCACATGCCAAACTCTAATAGAGATCCTTATCAAGAGTATAGAAATGAACATATTAAAAATGCTATTTTTTTTGATATAGAAAAATTTTCAAATAATGAAACTGAACTGCCTCATATGTTGCCAAATAAAAATAAATGGGAAAAAATTGTATCTGGTTTAGGAATTTCTAATAATGATAGAATTATCATTTATGATAATTCAGATGTCATCAGTTCTTGCAGATGTTGGTTTACATTTATTTTTTTTGGACATAAGCCTAATTTAGTTTCTGTTTTAGATGGTGGTTTAACAAAATGGAAAAATGAGAACAAGGTAACTACTAACAAAACTTATGATATAAAAAAAAAAAACTATATAGCAAAAAAAATACCAAAGTTAGTTAAAACCAAAAAAGAAATAGATAAAAATATCTATCAAAAAGAATTTAAATTGGTAGATGCAAGAAGTAAAAATAGATTTTTGGGTTTAGAAAAAGAACCTAGATCAGGCCTTAGAAGTGGCTCAATTCAAAATTCATATTGTTTACCTTTTGTAGAACTTATTAATTCAAAAAATAAAACTTTTTTAAAAAAAAAAATAATTAAAGAAAAATTTACAAGGTTAGGAATTAATGGTGACAATAATGTAGTATTTTCTTGTGGATCAGGAATTACAGCGACTGTTTTAAGTCTAGCATATTCTTTAATTAATGATAAATATCTGCCTACCATTTATGATGGTTCTTGGGCGGAATATGGTAAAATGAAATAGAAAAAATGAAAAGATCTTATAAAATAACAATAGTAATAATAATTTTCTTTGTTGTAATTGCTGGCATCATTGTTGCAAGAACAATGATTGGACAACATTTCCAAAAAAAATTTAGCAAAAGACCACCTCCGGGAATTATAGTGACTGAGGTGGTTAAAAATCAATTTTCTGAAAAAATTGAAAGTTATGGAACTGCTATTCCAAGAAAAACTCAATCCTTTAGAATAAAAAAAAATGAGTTGGTTTCTGATTTAGAACTTAAAGAATATGTAAAAAAAGATGATGTGATTGTTAAACTTAAGGAAAGAAACATTGTAGCTTCTTTTAATGGAATAGTCGGAAAAAGAGGTTTGTCGGAAGATGTGCTCGGATCCGCAAATTCTATAATAATAACTTTGGATGATATTTCAGTAATTTACTGTGATCTCAAAATTCCAGAAACTTTTGCTGGTGTTATTAAAAAAGGCTTGCCTATAGAGGCAAGTTTTTCAGCATACAAAAACAAAATTTATATTGGAGAGGTAGATGGTGTTTCAAGCAGAATTAATGCGGAAACAAGAAGTATTTTAACAAGAATAAAAATTGAAAATGAAAATTTTGAATTAGTTCCTGGGTCTCTTTTAGAAGTAACAGTTAATTACAATCAAAGAAGTTCTCTTAGCATTCCGGACACAAGCATCATGTTAGAAGGAAATAAAGCTTATGTTTATAAGATATCAAAAGACAATATTGCAAATAGAACCGAAGTTATTATTGGATCAAGAAATAATGGCAAAGTTGAAGTTCTTTCTGGTTTAATTGATGGAGATATTGTCGTAGCAGAAGGTCTAAAAAAAGTAAGACCAAGAAGCAAAATTAAACCTATAAAAAAATAAAAAATGTATATAACTGAAGTAAGCATAAGAAGGCCGACGTTTGCTTGGGTTTTGTCTCTTATCTTAATAGTTTTTGGAATTTTTGTTTTTTGGAAATTGCCAGTAAGAGAACTTCCTTCTGGCTTGCAACCACCTGTTGTGCAAATTAAAGTTGATTATACATCTGCATCTGCACCGATAATTGATGAGGAAGTTACTCAGGTAATTGAAGATGTGATTGGTGGGGCAGAAGGAATTAAAAATATCGATTCAAAATCTGAGAATGGAAAAAGTACTATAAATGTAGAATTTGACACTGATATTGACTTAGATGACGCAGCAAATGATATTAGAGAAAGAGTTGCTAGGGTAGTAGATAACTTGCCATCTGAATCTAATCCTCCTCAAATACTTAAACAGGCAGCAGGATTTACTACCACTATGTGGTTAGCGCTATCATCATCAACCTGGAGTGATTTAGAGCTTGGAGATTATGCCGAAAGATACTTGGTAGATCAATTTTCAAGTGTTAAAAATGTTGGAAGAATTAGAGTTGGAGGATTAAGAGAATTAAGTGTAAGAGTTTGGATAGATCCAATTAAGTTAGCTGCTAATAATTTAACAATTCAAGAAGTTGAGCTTTCTCTTAGAAATGAAAATGTAAGTTTGCCTGCAGGTACGCTAGAATCAAACAACATAGATTTAACAATCAATTTAGACAAGTCTTATAATGATTTAACAAAACTAAAACAATTACCAATAAAAAAAGATAAAGATAATCTGGTTAGACTTGCAGATGTTGCTAATATTGAATTTGGGCCAGTATCAGAAAAAGCTTTATTTAGAGCACAAAGCAAAGATGCATTAGATCTAAAAACTATAGGAATTGGTATTTATGCAAGAAGTGGGGCCTCAACTGTAGAACTTTCTAATGAAATTAAGAAAAAGATTAAGGAAGTCAAAAAAAATTTACCAGAAGGATTAAATTTAGAAATAGCTTTTAATAGGGCAACTTATATTGGAGCAGCAATTACTGAGGTTTATAAAACTTTAATCATTGCATTTATTTTAGTTGTTGTAATCATTTATTTATTTTTAGGGAATCTTAAAGCAATCATTGTTCCCGCAATAGCATTGCCCGTCAGCTTAATTGCTACATTTTTAGGAATCTATTTATTTGGTTTATCAATAAATATATTTGTTTTGTTAAGTTTTATTCTGGCAATAGGAATAATTACCGATGACTCGGTGATAATGACTGATGCTATATATAGAAGAATAGAAAATGGTGAAACGCCTTTAGTTGCTGCTTATAAAGGCTCAAAACAAATAACATTTGCAATTATTGCCACAACATTAATTTTAGTTGCAGTTTTTCTTCCACTAATTTTTATAGAAGGAATTGCTGGAACTTTATTTAGAGAAACAGCAATAGCATTATCTTTTGCAATAGTGGTTTCATCTTTTGTAGCGCTTACTTTATCTCCAATGCTTGGAAGCAAGTTTTTAAATAAAAAAACAAAAACAAATTTTTTTGTAGTAAAATTTGACAAGTTTTTTAAAGGTTTTTCAAATTTTTATCAGGATACTCTGAAATTTTGGTTAGATAAAAAAAAAATAATTATTGCATTTATAATACTAATGATTGGTGGATCAGGATTTTTATATAATTTTACAAAAAAAGAACTACTTCCACTAGAAGATCGAGGAGCATATTTAGTAATAGGTTTTACTGATGAAGGAAGCTCTTTTCAATATACTCAAAAAAGAGCTGAGGACGTTGAAAAAAGACTCATACCACTTTTACAATCTGATGACAGTCCCTACAAAAAATTTCTAATGATAGTTCCAGGTTTTGGATCTGATAATAGTTTTTTAATTATTGCACTTTTAGATAATTGGAAAAATAGAAAAGAAAGTTCCCAAATAATTATGAGAAAAGCAATTGGAAAAATAGTAACTGTACCTCAAACAGTAGCATTTCCAATATCTCCACAATCAATAAGAGTCTCAAATTATAACAAGCCAGTTCAAATGGTTATATTGGGAAGTACTTATGAGGAGTTAGAAGAAACACAGTCAAAAGTAATAAGAATTATGAGAAAAAATATAAACTTATCTAGAATAGAATCTGATTATTCAAGAAACAAGCCAGAAATAAAATTAATTATAAATAAAAATAAAGCAAAAGATTTGGGAATATCTAATCAATCTATCGGTCAAACCCTTGAGACTCTTTATGGAGGAAAAACCGTTACAAAATTTAATAAACTTGGAAAAGAATATCCAATTATTCTTCAACAATATTTAGATGATAGAAAAGATAAAGAAGGTCTAAGCAAAATTTTTGTTAGGTCAGAAAATAATGGCAAATTAATTTCTTTAGCAAATTTAGTTAGTTTTAAAGAAGAAGGATCGGCAAACAAGTTATCAAGATATAATAGACAAAGAGCTGTTACTATATCTGCAAATATAAGTGAAAGTTACACTTTATCTGAGGCAATAAAATATTTAGAAAAAACTATGTCTGAAATTGCACCAGAAAAACAAATCACATGGAAGGGTAAGTCTGAAGAATTAAAAGAAACAAGTAATGAGTTATATATTATTTTTGCATTAGCTTTGTTAACAGCTTATCTAGTAATGGCGGCAACATTCAATTCATTTATACATCCATTTATAATTGTTCTTACTGTTCCATTGGCTGTATTTGGAGGATTAGTATTTATTTTATTCTTGAACACATCAATAAATATTTTCTCTCAAATTGCACTTGTTATTCTTATTGGAATTTCAACTAAGAACAGTATTTTAATTGTTGACTATGCCAATCAGCTAAGAGCTACTGGAAAAAATGTTGAAAGTGCAGTTAAAGAAGCATGCGATCTTAGATTTAGACCTATTATTATGACCTCTCTAAGCACCATGATTGCAATGATGCCTTTGGTGATTGGAAATATTGGACCTGGAGCTGGTGAAGGATCTAGACTTGCGGTAGGTGCAACGATATTAGGTGGAATGTTAATTTCAACATTCTTCACATTATATGTAACACCAACGATGTATTTAACATTGGCGAAAAATACAAAAAGAATTGATGCTGTTGATATTGAGTTAAAAAAACAGCTTCGTTAAAAAATAATATATTTTTTTCTGTTTAAAGAGTTGCTACATTTATAAAGCTGACTTTTATATTTGTTTGACTGTGTTTGTACTTTCTTAGCTAGTAAAATTATTTTTTGGTTTTTTTTATAATTTTTGTAATTTCCCCAACCTTCATGATAAGCAATATACTGTCTAAAAGCATCCTTCTTTGAAATTTTTAATATCTTTTCTGTTTTATTTGTGTACCAACCAATAAAATCTACACTGTCCTTAAATCTAATTCTTGTTGCAAGAGGATTATTGGTTTCTTTCTTATACTGTTTCCACGTTCCTTTTACTGCTTGAGAATATCCAAAAGAACTCGAAGGCCTCTTATAAGGTATAACTTTAAATATTTTTTTTCTTTCTGGTTTTGCTAGCCAATCAAAATCGGACTCCATTTTTATAATTGCCAATTGAATATAAATTGGAGTACCCCATTTTTGCTCAGTTTTTTTTGCATGTTTATACCAAAGATATCTTTCGGAAAATATTGAACAACCATCAGCAGTATTTTTAGGAATAGATGAGCAAGCAGATATAAATAAAAAAATTATTATTAATAATTTACTTCGAATCACTAAGTACTTTATAAATCATTTATATTTTCTTCTCCATTTTTCTGGTCGATCAAATTTTCCTTTCCAAATACCCTTTTTCTCTTTTTTAGCCAACTCTTCAGCTTCAGAATATTCACCTTTTGAATACCTTTTATATTCAACTGCTCGTCCGTTTCTGACCATTTGATAATTTATATCAAAAGGTACTGTTTCATTTGAATTTTCAATTTTAGTATGAGAAATACATTTTCCTATAATCCTGCCATATCTATCTAGATCTGTGTAAGAACATTCTACTCTTATAGAATTATTTATAAATGTTTTTAAAAATCTAGTTGAGTATAAACCACAGTTGTATGCCTCGCCACTCAAACCTATACAAATTTGATTTTTTTCTGGAGCATCAATACCGTATAATCTTATTGATATTTTATTAATTTTAATTGTATCTCCATCAACAACAAGTGCTTTACCTGAAATAATTTTTTCTTCTTTGCTTAGAGATAAATTGGTAAAAAAAAATAATATTATTAGGCTAAATAAAATCAGACTTTGCTTTTTCATTAAGCTCATCCATTTTTTTTCTTATTTCATCGTCTGAAATATTATGATCTTTTAAATCATCTTTTACTTTTCTAAAAACATCTTCATCTCCTGCTTCTTGAAAATCTGCCTTTATAACTGATTGTATATATTCTTTTTCTTTATCAGGATTATAACCTAAAATTTGTGATACCCACTGTCCTACATATTTATTTCTTCGTGCACTTATCTTAAATTGTAACTCTTCGTCATGTGCAAATTTTTTTTCAAAACTCTTCTCTCTGTCATCAAATGAACTCATTTATTTCTCCAAAAAATTATATATATTTATTAGTATAATTGATAATAAAACTCCAACAATATTACCAAACAAGTCGGTAAATTGAAATGATCTGTTTGGTATAACTAAATGCAAAACCTCAAGAATTATTGAAATAAAAATTAAATAATTAGTAATCAAAAATTTTGTAACTTTGTAATATGCAACAAGACCTAATAGGGATAGTAAAAAAAATGCGTATACATGATTTGAAGATATTGCAAAAAAATCACTAGTTAATTGTGGTTGTTTATGAAAATTATTGTAAATTAAGAATCCTAGTATACTTCCTGGATAAATGTATAAAATAATGAAAATTACATTAAGAATATGAAATAATATTTTTGTCTTTGACATAATTATCTTATATTTAAAATTTATATATGAGTCATTTAATATTAGTAAGACACGGGCAAAGTGAATGGAATCTAGAAAACAGATTCACAGGATGGGTTGATGTAGACCTTGCTCCAAAAGGTAAACTTGAAGCGTGTAAATCGGGAGAGCTAATAAAAGAGCAAAAATTTAAAATTGATTGTTTTTTTACTTCTTATCAAAAAAGAGCAATAAACACCCTTGATCTAATACTTAATACTCTAAGAATTAAAAACGCTAAAACAATTAGAGCTTGGCAATTAAATGAAAGAAACTATGGAGCTTTAACTGGCTTAAATAAAGATGAAATGAAAAAAATTTACGGTGAAAAAAAAATACACGAATTTAGAAGATCATGGAATGCCCCACCAGAACCTTTAAGCAAAAATAATCCCTACCATCCAGTCAACATTGACATATATAAGGACATTCCACTAAAAAATATACCTGATACAGAATCTCTCAAAGATACATATGATAGAGTTTTGCCTTATTTTAAAAAAGAAATTCAAAGTGAATTAAAAAATAAAAAAAATATATTGGTAGCTGCTCATGGTAATTCTATAAGAGCAATATGTAAATTTTTGTTTTCACTAGATGATAATCAAATAACCAAATTGGAAATTCCAACTGGGAATCCTTTATTAATTAACTTTAATGATAAAAATGAAATTACAAAATGTTTTTATTTAGATAAAGAAAGAACAAAAGATTTAATAGTTTTTTAATAATTTATTATATACTTTTAAATTAGTAACATGAAAAAATTTATTCTTACTTTCAAAACCAAATAGATTATTTTTTTTTATTAAATCATTCCATATTTCAATTATTGAAAAAGCTTTTTTGTTAATAGAATTTAACAGATCAATATTAAATATCTGACAACCTGTATAAATATATTCATTATTAATATCTTTTCTTAAATTATTTTTATCTAACACAAAATCTCCTTTTAAAGATATATCAAAACTTTGTTTTCTATTTACAACTAATAAAATATTTTTAATTTTGCTATCATAATAAAATTCTTCCATTTTCCATATACAATCTAGATAATTTAAATCCCATATTGTATCAGGATTGAAAATTAAAAAATTTTTTTCCTTTGAATTACTGGCCATATTCATAATACCTCCACCCGTATCAAGAATTTGCTCACCGTCTTCAATTATATCAATGGGAATATGAAAATTTTTTTTTTTTATAAAAGTAGATATTTGCTTTTTTAGATAGAAAGTATTCAGTATAATTTTTTTTATACCCAGATCTTTAATCAAATTAATCGTATTTTCTAAAAGAGTTAGATTATTAAATTTCAATAATGGTTTTGGTTTTTCAAGAGTTATAGGATTTAATCTTTTCCCATATCCGGCACATAAAATTAATGCAGTGTTGGTTTTCATTTTTTTTTTCTAATTCTCCTTGAAAAATTATTATCTAAAAAATTTTTTATATCATTAAAAATAAAATTATTTTCTAATCTAAATTCAATTAAATTCCAAGCATGAGGAATAAGTTTTAAATATTTTTTTTTTTTATCTCTAATCGCTAGCCTTGTAAAAATTCCTATAATTTTTAAATTTCTTAAAACAGATAATATTTCAAAATCATTTTTAAATGCTTTTTTATCAAATTTATTTCTATTTAAATTAAGGTAATAATTATAAATTGAATTCTTTAAATCAATAGAAGTTTTAAGTCTAACATCATCAATTAATGAAGCTAAATCGTAAGCTTTATTTCCATATAATGCATCTTGGCTATCTATTACACCAAAATTATTTCTATTATTGATCATTAAGTTAGAAACATGGAAGTCTCTATGAACAAATGTGTTATTTGACAACTTAATTTTGGACAATAATAAATTAACTTTCTTTTTAAGTATTTTATTTATATAAAAAACTTTTTTTTTAGTAATTACTTTTGGAACATACCAATTAAAAAAAAGGCTCGTTTCTTTAAATAAAAGATTTTTTTTATAAGTAGGAATTTTATAATTATTATTTTTAAAGTTTTTAATTTTTTTTTTATTTATCTTTTGTATATTAATTAAAATTTTAACTATTTTTTTAAAATATTTTAATTGATTAATTTTTTTTTTTTTAAGCAAGTCAAACAAAGTTTTTTTTCCTAAATCTTCAATCTCAATATAGTGATTTTTATAATTATGATTATAAAGTTTGGGTGCTAAAATTTTGTTTTCTAATAAAAGTTTATTAACTGCATCATAAATTAATAAATTTTTCTCTTTTTGCTTATTTGCATAAACAATAATAGAAGTTTTATGTTTGTTTTTTTTTCTATAAAATTTTCTAAAAGACGCATCACCTTTAATAGATTTAATATTTTTATTATTGAAATTCATAATTTTTTAATCGCCCAGAAGTTTTGATGTTCACAAATCTTTCCCTAGTCCCTTTTCCATATTCAATAAATAAATCAATTCTATTGAATGGTTTTTTTTTTATTAGTTCGGGCCACTCTACTATTAGAATACTTTGATTTAAATTTTCTAATAATCCTATGTTTTTAATATCTTCTTCATTTTTTAAACGATAAAGATCATAATGTTTAATAGTAAAATCTTTAATCTGATACTCAAACACAATATTAAATGTGGGACTTAAAACTTCACTTTTTTTTAGTTTATTTTGAATTTCATATTTATTAATTAACAATCTAGCAAATGTAGTTTTTCCTACTCCAATTTCTCCATATAAAAATATATGATCTCCAGGAAATATTTTTTTTTTAATATTATTAGCTATTTTTTCCAATTCTTTAACAGATGAAATTTTCATCTTGTAACCAGTTTAGTATCTGTAAGTATCTGGTTTATATGGTCCTTCGGGTGTTACGCTAATGTAGTCTGCCTGTTCTTTAGATAATTTAGTTAATTTTGCACCAACTTTATTTAAATGTAATCTAGCTACTTTTTCATCAAGATGTTTTGGCAAAACATACACTTTTTTTTCATATTTATCAGAATTATTCCACAATTCTATTTGGGCTGTAACCTGGTTTGTAAAAGAAGCGCTCATAACAAAGCTAGGGTGGCCTGTAGCACAACCTAAGTTCACTAATCTTCCTTCTGCTAATAAGATAATTCTTTTTTTGTCTGGAAATGTTATTTCATGAACTTGTGGCTTTATTTCATCCCATTTATAATTTTTTAAAGCCTCAACTTGAATTTCATTATCAAAATGCCCAATGTTGCACAAAATTGCTCTGTCTTTCATATCCCTCATATGATCTGCCGTAACTATGTCTTTATTTCCTGTTGCAGTAACTACAATATCTGCCTCTTTAATCATTTCATCCATTAAGACTACTTCGTAACCTTCCATAGAAGCTTGTAGTGCACATATTGGATCTGTTTCGGTAACCATAACTCTTGCTCCACTTTGTCTTAAAGATGCAGCGCTACCTTTACCAACATCTCCAAATCCAGCAACAATTGCTACTTTTCCAGACATCATAACATCGGTAGCTCTTTTAATTCCGTCAACTAAGCTCTCTCTACAACCATACAAATTATCAAACTTAGATTTTGTCACCGAATCATTAACATTAATTGCTGGAACAAGTAATTTTCCTTCGGATTGCATTTTTTTTAGAGCCAAAACTCCAGTTGTTGTTTCCTCGGATAAACCTTTAATTGATTTCATTAATTCCTTATAATCTTTATGCATTAGTGCGGTTAAGTCTCCTCCATCATCTAGTATCATATTGGGCTTCCAATCTTTTTTGCCTTCGATTGTTTGTCTAACACACCACCAATATTCTTCCTCTGTCTCTCCCTTCCATGCAAAAACTGGTATTCCTGCTTTTGCAATAGCAGCAGCTGCATGATCTTGAGTAGAAAAAATATTACATGAAGACCATCTAACTTCTGCGCCTAATGCTACTAGGGTTTCTATCAATACAGCAGTTTGAATTGTCATATGAAGACAACCAAGAATTTTTGCTCCCTTAAGAGGAAACTTTCCCTTATATTCTTTTCTTAATGCCATTAATCCTGGCATTTCTGTTTCTGCTAAAGAAATTTCTTTTCTTCCAAAGTCTGCTTGCGATATATCTTTTACTTTATAATCTTTCATGGAAAAGCCTTGTAGCAATTAAAATTTAATTTATCAACCTATTAAACTTTGGAAAAGCAATTTCTATCTGGGCTCCACTTGTGTGTTTATTATTTGACGCAGCTATGGTTCCGCCATGTAATTCAACCAAATTTTTAACAATATTTAATCCAAGGCCAGAATGTTCTCCAAATTTTCCTGGTCTATTACTATAAAATCTGTCAAAAATTTTTTTTAAATTTGTTTCTTTAAACCCTTGTCCTTGATCGATAACACTTAAAATCAATTGGTCATTTTGATCTTTTTGAATATCTACTATTATTTTTTGATTATTTTCACTAAACGAAATTGCATTTTCTAACAAGTTTGCAAGTATTTGTTCTATTCTATTTTCAATGCCTAAAATTTTAAATTCTTTAATTAGATTATCTATTTTTAGCTGAATTTCTATTCCTCTTTTTTCAATATAAATATTATTAAAATCATCAACTACTGACAAAACTACAGACTTTAAATCTATTTCTTTCATTTTTTCAGTACTTAATGCAACTTCGTCTTTTAACATTTGTGAATAGTCTGTAATAAGTCTTTCAATGCGTTCTACATCATGTGATAAAATTTTTACTAATTTTGCTCGTTTGTCTTTGTCTTCGGTTTCACTAATAATTTCTGAGGCACTTTTTAATGATGCTAAAGGATTTCTTATTTCATGAACTAAATCTGTTGAAAAATTCTCAGCTATATTTATCCTTTTATATAAGTCACTCGTCATATCATCTAAAGATTTAGATAAAGCACCTATTTCATCGTTTCTTTTTTTTAAAATTTCAATATTAGATTTCTCTTTGCTTTTTTCTTTAATTATTTTTGTATAATTTACTAAGTTTTTTATAGGTTTTAAAAAATATCTATTAAGCACAAAAGAAAAAATTAATATTACAATTACAACTACAAATGCAGTTCTAATTACAAAACTTTTTCTTTCATTTACTGCTGTTTTAATTTCATTAGCATTTTGTGATATTGCAAGAAATCCTAGATTTTTTCCATCAATGTTTACATTCTTGATAGTGGTCAATAAAAATTGGTTAAAAGTTTCTTCTGTATATGTATATGGATTACCAAAATTTTCTGAAGATGAATAATTGATTAAAACTTCTTTTAAAGAAATTTTATTATTTTTTTCTTGTTTCTTTTTATTAACTTTATCAATTTTAATATCACTACCTAAAATTTCTTGTTCAACAATATTAAGTTTTCTTGAAAAAGATCGTGGATCAAGATCCAAAGTATCTGTATCACCTATTAAATTAAATTTTGTGTCAAATAACATTACTCTATCCAAATTCTGAAATAAAAATCTAGTTGAAAATAAAAAACTTTTTATGTCATTTGAATTAAATTGAATATTTAATCTTTGAATATGATCAATAGTATTATCAATAATCTGAATATGATTTACTGTTTTTTTTTTTATTAAATTGGGCTGAACAGTTTTAAGATAAATTACAGTACCACTTCCAATTACAATAAAAATAGCTAAATTAATAATTAAAAACTTTTTTAATATTGATAATTTTTTTAGAATAGAATCGAACATTAACTAACGTTCCATCTGTACCCACTTCCATATCTTGTTTCTATGGCAGAAAAATTTGTATCAATTTTTTTGAATTTTTTTCTAATTCTTTTTACATGACTATCAATTGTTCTATCCTCAATGTCAGTGTCTTCTCTATAAGCTATATCCATCAGTTGTGATCTCTCTTTTATTATCCCTGGTCTTTTAGCCAATTCTTTAACTATTAAAAATTCAGTTGTAGTTAATTTATCTGGCAACTGCTTTCCATCCCACTCGCACTCTAATTGCGACGGATCTAGCTTTAATTTTCCATGAACTATAATATTTTTTGCATCTTCAAAATTATTAATATTTTTCTTTCTTAATTGAACTCTAATTCTTTCAATTAAAACCTTTATTGAAAAACCTCCAGATTTTTTTACAAAATCATCTGCTCCTAATTTTAAACCTAACAATTCATCAATTTCATCATCTTTAGATGTTAAAAAAATAACTGGTAATGAAGTTTTTTTTCTCAATTTTTTGAGCAACTCTTCACCATCCATTTTTGGCATTTTGATATCCACGATGGCTAAATCTGGGGGAGTTCTTGTTAAACCTATTAAAGCACTCTCTCCATCCAAATATGTTTGGACTTTAAAACCTTCTTTTTCAAGAGCCATACTTATACTAGTAAGTATATTTCTATCATCATCTATAAGTGCAATTGTTTCTTTCATAGTTTCAATTAAATTAAAAATACTAAATTGTTCTTAATTGGGCAAGTATTGCAAATTAATGAAGTATTCCCCAATTATCTCCTTTATTTATATCAACTGTAAGCGGTATTGAAAAAGCATGAAAATCACTTTTGGTTACACTGGTCATCTCTTCTTTGATTAATTTACAGATTTCTTTTATTTCATTGTTTGGAACTTCAAAAATCAACTCATCATGAATTTGAAGCAAAATTTTTGATTTTAATTCGTCAAAACTTTTTAGTTTTTTGTCTAGCCTTATCATTGCAAGTCTCATAATTTCAGATGCTGAACCTTGAATGGGTGCATTAATTGCAGCACGCTCCTGAAAATTTCTTATATTATGATTTTTATCATTGATTCCGTTGATATGGGTTCTTCTTCCAAAAATATTATTTACATATCCATTTTTTCTACAAAATTTTATTGTTAAGTTCATATATTCTTTAATTTCAGGAAATTTTAAAAAGTATGAATTTAAAAAGTCTTCAGCTTCATTATTAGAGACCATAATTTGCTTTGCAAGGCCATATTGTGAAATTCCATAAATTATACCAAAGTTGATTGCTTTTGCTTTTCTTCTGGCTTCTTGATCAACTTTTTTTATATCAAGATTAAAAACCTGACTAGCAGTTAAAGTATGAATGTCTTCATTATTATTAAAAGCCTTTTTTAGCTCTTTTACTTCAGCAAGATCAGCAAGAATTCGCATTTCAATTTGATTGTAATCAGCAGATAGTAAAGAATGTCCATTTTCAGCAATAAACGCTTTTCTAATGTTTTTGCCATCTTCTGATTTAATTGGGATATTTTGTAGATTTGGATCGCTAGATGCTAATCTTCCAGTAGTTGTTGCCGCAAGTAAAAAAGATGTATGAACTCTATTGGTGTTTTTATTTACATGTTCTGGCAAAGAATCGGAATAAGTATTCTTTAATTTAGAAACTTGTCTCCAATCTAAAATTAATTTTGGAAGCTGGTGACCTTTAAATGCTAGGTCTTCTAAAACTTTAGCATTTGTTGCAAAGCTTCCTTTTCTAGTTTTTTTTAATGAAGCAATTTTAAGTTCATTATACATAATTTCACCAAGTTGCTTAGTTGAACCTATTTTAAATTCCTTTTTAGATATTTTAAAAATTTCTTTTTCTAAATTGTCAATTTTTTTTTTAAAATTTTTAGATAATTCCTGTAAAAACTTACTATTTATCTTAATTCCGTAAATTTCCATAAAAGCTAATATTTTTATTAATGGTTTCTCAAAAATTTCATAAATATTTGTAAGTTTTTCATTTTTTAAACTATTAATGAAAATATTATAAAGTCGGTATGTAATATCTGCATCTTCTGCTGCATATTCCATAGCTTTATCAACTTCTACTTCACTAAAGTTAATTTGTTTTTTTCCTGAGCCAACTAAATCTTTAAAAGAAATTGTTTTGTGATTTAAGTGAATTTCAGAAAGAGTATCCATATTGTGTCTATGTTTTCCTGCATCTAAAACATACGACATTAGCATTGTGTCTTCCATTGAATTCATTTCTATGCCTTGTCTATATAAAATAATAAAATCAAATTTGATATTTTGACCTATTTTTTTTACACTTTTATCCTCAAGAATAGGTTTTAATTTTTTTAAAACACTTGTTTTTTTCATGCAATTTCCTGATTTATGTCCAATAGGAATATAACAAGCCCTTCCAATTTTTGTGCTCAAAGAAATTCCTATTAAATCTGCTTTGTGAGCATCAAGTGAACTGGTTTCTGTATCTATTGCTAATTCTCCAGATTCTTCAGCTTGTTTTATCCACTGATCAATATCATCTTCATTACTAATTAAAGAATAATTTTTTTTATTAATTTTTTCTTTTTTTTCATTCAAATTTTTTTTTGAATCATTTATAAAATCTGGTTCTCCATAATTTGAAATTGCTAGACTTAATAATCTATTAAACTCCATTTCTCTTAGATAACTATAGAGTTTATCTCTATTAATTTCCTTTAAAATAAATTCATCAATTTTTTCCTTTACAGGTACATTTTTTTTTAATGTAACTAACTTTTTACTAATAATTGCTTTTTGTTTGTTTTTTACTAATGTTTCTCTTCTTTTGTTTTGTTTAATTTCTTTTGCTCTTTCTAAAACTACTTCTAGTGAACCATATTGATTAATCAATTCTGCGGCTGTTTTAACACCTATTCCTGGAACTCCTGGAACATTATCACTGCTGTCTCCTGCCAATGCTTGAACGTCAATAATTTTTTCTGGTTTTACACCAAATTTATTGTCTATATCTTCTTGTGAAATAAATTTACTTTTCATTGGATCAAAAATTCGAACGTTTTTTTTGTAAAGTTGCATCAAATCTTTGTCAGAAGAAACTATTGTGACAAGTCCTCCTTTTTTTAAAATTTGCTCTGTATATGTTGCAATTAAATCATCTGCTTCATAATTTATTAATTCAATAGATGGTAAATTAAATGCTAATACTGATTTTCTAATATATTCAAATTGTGGAATTAAATCTTCAGGAGGATCTGATCTATTAGATTTATATTCTGGATAAATTTCATTTCTAAAATTTTTTCTTGCAGAATCAAATATAACAGCAAAATGAGTAGGTTTTAAATTATTATCACTTGATCTTGAATCTTCTAAAAGTTTGTAAAGCATATTGCAAAAACCACTAACAGCTCCTGTGGGCAATCCATCACTTTTTCTTGTTAAAGGTGGCAGTGCATAATAAGCTCTAAAAATATATCCTGACCCATCAATTAAGTAAAAATGGTCATTTTTTTTTATCGAAGTCATTAAATAATGTTATTTTAAATCTTATGAATGTTATAAATGTATAATCTCTTATGAACAAAAAAAATGTGCTTTCTGCAAAAAATTTACATAAAATTTATAGAAAAAAATCAACAAACTCAGTACATGCTATCAATAATTTAAACTTGGACGTGAAAGAAGGAGAAATTTTTGGATTATTGGGTCCAAATGGAGCTGGTAAAACAACATTTATAAATGTATTAGCAGGAACTGTTATTAAAACCTCGGGTAAAGTAAATGTATGGGGTTTTGATCTTGATAATAATCCTAGACAGGTAAGAGCATCAATTGGAATAGTGCCTCAGGAAGTTAATCTTGATCCATTTTTTAGTCCAAGAAAATTACTTGAATTACAAGCTGGACTTTATGGGGTCAAAAAAAAAGATAGAATCACTGACACAATACTTAAATTAGTTTCTCTTCAAGAGCAGGCTAATAGTTACGCAAGAAGTCTATCGGGGGGTATGAAAAGAAGATTGCTAATTGCGAAAGCATTAGTACACCAACCTCCAATTGTTATTTTAGATGAGCCAACAGCTGGTGTTGATGTTGAATTGAGAAAAAATCTTTGGGAAAATGTAAAATTATTAAATAAGCAAGGTGTTACCATAATTCTAACAACCCATAATTTATCAGAAGCTGAAGAAATGTGTAATAGAATAGGTATATTAAATAAAGGTATTTTAGTTGCTCTCGATAGTACAAAAAATCTTTTAGAAAAAATTAAAACAAAAAAAGTTATTTTTAAATTAGATAAAAATGTCAGTTTAAATAGTATTACAAATTCTTATTTAAGTATAATATCCAATAAAGATAATGAAGTTGTTATGTCTTATGAAAAAAACAAAATAACAATACAAGAAATAATTGATTTAATTCAAAAACAAAATGTGAAAATATTAGATATTTCAACTGATGATGGTGATTTGGAAGATGTTTTTATTAGACTAACAAAAGACTAGATTATTAATTTAATAAATAGTAGATTTAGACATGGAGATAGTAAAATCAAATCAAAACATAAAAGTACTTAAGATGATTTTAACTGTTTTTCTAGGGACTGTACTTCTAACAATTTCTGCAAAAATAAAAATTCCTTTTTATCCAGTTCCAATGACGATGCAAACATTTGTGGTATTGTTAATGGGGTTATCTTTTGGTTATAAAATTGGTTTAGCCACAGTTGGGCTTTATATTTTTGAAGGAATAGTTGGATTGCCAGTATTTTCTAATTCGCCAGAAAAAGGTGTGGGATGGATATATTTTACGGGTCCAACAATGGGATATCTAATAGGATTTTTGTTTGCAACTTTTTTAGCCGGATATTTAAATTTTAAAACAAATATTGTGTTAATTTTTTTTAAATTAATAATTTCTGTTTCAGTAATATATATTTTAGGTGTTTTGTGGCTTGGTTATCTAATTGGTTGGAACAAACCTATAATTCAATTGGGGGTAACGCCTTTTTTGTTGGCTGAATTGTTTAAAATCTCTATATTAACTTTAATTGGAAAAAAATTAATTAAATTACGAAATTTTATTTAGGAGATCTTTTATATAAAATCCTTTGTAAAGTTCTTCTATGCATTTTAAGTCTTCTCGCTGTTTCTGAAACATTTCTGTTACATAACTCAAAGACTCTATGAATATGTTCCCACTTTACCCTATCTGCTGACATCGGATTCTCTGGTGGTGATGCTTTTTTTTGGGGATCTGCTAAAAGAGCTTTTTCAATATCATCTGCATCTGCAGGTTTAGCAAGATAATCTATTGCGCCCTGTTTTATTGCTGCTACTGCAGTAGGAATATTTCCATAACCAGTTAACATTATAATTTTGCTATTGTTGTTAGAATCTTGAATTTTCTTTACAACCTCTAGTCCATTGCCATCACTTAATCTTAAATCTACTACTGCAAATGCAGGTTTATTAATTTTTATAGTTTCTATCCCTGTTTTTACACTCTCAGCTTGAGTTACCTTAAAACCTTTTTTTTCCATGGCTCTGGCCAACCTTTCTCTAAAAGAATTGTCGTCATCAACTATAAGTAGCGATTTATCCTTAAATTCACTTATGTTTTTTGAAATATCAGTGCCAGTCATAGAACTGTATATGATCATTTTTTTTTTCATTTCAATCCCATTATTTGCTTTACATTGCTAGATTATTGGCTTAAGTGCAGAATTATATGAAATTTTTCAATTATTTATTAATTGAAAATTTTTTTTATTAAATTTTTTTAGGGGGCATATGCAATGCAAAAATTTAAAAGTGTTGATGAATTAGTTGGTCAACTAAAACCAGAGAAGCCGGTATATTGTATCAGAAAAGATTCGATACAAATATCCGCAAAGATTTTTCAAGATAAATTTCCAGGTGAAATATTGTATGCTATGAAAGCTAATCCACACCCGATTGTACTTAGTACTGTTATAAATAGCGGAATCAAAAATATTGATGTTGCCTCAATAAAGGAGATTGAAACAATTAAAAAAATTAATGCTAGTGTAAAATGTTCTTATATGAACGCTGTAAAAAGCAGAGAAAGTATCAAAAAAGCTTATTTTAAACACAATGTAAAAACATTTTCTTTGGACTCTAAAGAAGAATTAATAAAAATAATTGAAAGTACCAACTATGCAAAAGATCTTGAATTATTTGTGCGTGTCGCAGTATCAAACGAACACGCCGAGATAGATTTATCAAAAAAATTTGGATCAATTACTTCTGAAGCCCTAGGATTATTTAGATTAACCAATCAATATTCAAAAAAAATTGGTTTAAGTTTTCATGTGGGCTCCCAGTGCATGCATCCAATTTCATACGCTAAAGGAATTTCTGAGATTGGAAAAATAATTAAGAGAACAAAAATTATCCCAGACTATATAAATCTTGGAGGTGGATTTCCTACAATTTATCCAGATTTGGTGCCTCAAACATTAGATAGTTATTTTGAAGAAATAAAGAAAGGATTAAAAAATTTAAAATTAGATAAACTGCCAAAAATTATTTGTGAACCAGGCAGAGCAATTGTTGCTGAAAGCGGATCAACCATTGTTAGAGTAAATTTAAGAAAAAAACAAAAACTATATATTAATGATGGAACCTATGGATCATTGTTTGATGCAGGTACTCCTAACATAGTCTATCCTTCTAAACTAATTACAAATGGAAGAATTATTTCAAAAAAAATGACAGCTTTTGATTTTTATGGCCCGACATGTGACAGTATGGATTACATGAAAGGACCTTTTCTTTTACCTAATAATGTTAGAGAGGGTGATTACATTGAACTCGGCCAGCTGGGAGCTTACGGTTTAACTTTTAGAACTCAATTTAATGGTTTCCATTCTGATGAAATTTATGAAGTAGAAGATAAGCCAATTATGTCTATGTATGATAAGGAATCTAGTAAGCAATTTCTTGTTGCGTAAATGACAAAAAAAAATAATTTAGGTCATAATAGTAAAAAAAAACTTCTAAAAAAACCAGTAGAACACATCGACATTACTTCTTTTGATTCAAGAACGATTATTTCTTCAATGGAAAAAATGTCTTTCGCATCTAGAGAGACAGCAAATGCAGCTAAAATATTTAATGAGATGATAAAAGATCAAAATTGTACAATTTTTTTAACATTAGCAGGCTCTACTTCAGCCGCTGGATGTATGGATCTATATAAAGATTTAGTAAAATATAATATGGTTGATGCCATTGTTGCAACAGGAGCATCAATAATTGATATGGATTTTTTTGAAGCTTTAGGATTTAAACATTACCAAGGTTCACAATTTCAAGATGATAGTGAACTAAGAGAAAATTATATAGATAGAATTTACGATACTTACATTGACGAAGATGAGCTTCAAAAATGTGATAAAAAAGTTTGTGAAATTGCGGATAAACTTCCTCCAAAAAGCTATACATCTAGAGAATTTATATTTGAGATAGGAAAATATTTGAAAAAAAATTCTAAAAAAAAAAATTCTTTAATTGAAACTGCATATAATCATAATGTCCCGATTTTCTGTCCAGCATTTACAGATTCAAGTGCTGGTTTTGGATTGGTAATGCATCAAGAAAATAATCCAAAAAAACACATAACGATAGATTCAGTAAGAGAATTTAGAGAACTTACTGAAATTAAAATTAAATCTAAAACTTCTGGATTATTTATGATAGGTGGAGGTGTTCCAAAAAATTTTGTTCAAGATACAGTTATATGTGCTGAATTGCTTGGAAAAAAAACTGAAATGCACAAATATGCCGTACAAATAACTGTTGCGGATTCAAGGGATGGGGCATGCAGTAGTTCAACATTAAAAGAAGCAAGTTCGTGGGGAAAAGTAGATACTACAAAAGAACAAATGGTATTTGCTGAAGCTACAAGCGTTTTACCACTAATAGCAAGTGATGTATATCACAGGGGTTTTTGGAAAAAAAGAAGTAGAAAAAATTTTTCTAAAATTTTTGGTTAAAAATTGAATTACTTATCTAATAAAAATGGATTTCTTGGAATTGATAATAAATTCAATTTTAAAGAAAAAGCTGTAATTATTCCTTTTGGTCTAGAAAAAACTGTAAGTTATGGAGGAGGAACCAAAAATGGTCCCCGAGAAATTATTAGAGCATCACATCAAGTTGAATTATATGACGAAGAATTAAATTGTGAGCCATATAAAAAAATTGGTATTAAAACTTTAAAACCATTTAAAATTAATCAAAATATAAAAAAAGCCATTTCCCAAATTTCAATTATTAATGAAAAAATTTTAGATAAAAAACTTTTTCCTATGACGTTCGGTGGTGAACACTCTATTACACCTGGATGTATTTCACCCTTTGTAAAAAAATATAATAAAATATGTTTATTGCATTTTGATGCTCACGCAGATTTAAGAGAAAGTTATAATGGCAATAAATTTTCTCATGCATCAGCAATAAAAAGATGTCTTGATTATAAAAATGTTTCTGTGATTTCTTTTGGTATAAGAAATATTTCTTCAAGCGAAGTAATTTTTTTAAAAAAAAATTCTTCAAGAATAAATATTTTTTGGGCTAAAGATAAAATGAAATGGGATTTAAAAAAGTTTACAAAAATGATTAAAAATAAAAATATATATATAACTTTTGATGTTGATGGTTTTGATGCTAGTATAATGCCCGCTACTGGAACACCGGAGCCTGGAGGTTTGTTCTGGGATGAAACTCTTAATATTATAAAAATTGCTTGTAAAAATTCTAATATTGTAGGTGCAGATATTAATGAATTATCTCCAATAAAAGGTTTTAGTTCCTATAATTTTTTAGTCGCTAAACTTGCCTATAAAATATTATCATATAAATTTTTATATAAATAATTATTTCAATTAAGCTGCTTTAAAAGTACCTAATAGTATTCTAAATGGAATAAGCATTATTAAGGATACAAAAATTTTTATAATTAAATCTCCTAGAGATAATATAATCCAGGAAACTCCTGTCCCATAAAATGAAATAGAAAAAAATAAAAAAGTATCAACTATTGATCCAATAAAAGATGAAACTAATGGAGCAACAAACCATTTTTTTTTTCTTAATTGATCAAAAACTTTTACGTCCAATAATTGTGCTACTAAAAAAGCAGTTCCTGAACCAATTGCAATTCTAATTGAAATTAAATCAGAAAAATTTGTTGAAAAAAATAATGTAAAAATAATTCCTATAGAAAAACCAATATAAACAATTTTTCTTGCGCCTAATTTGCCGTAAGATCTATTTGCTAAGTCTGTGATTAAAAATGCAATTGGATAGCTTAATGCTCCATAAGTTAATATTTTTTCTAAACCATAATATTTAATTGGAAATTGAACTAAATAATTTGATGCTAATACTACCACTCCCATTAAAACTGAGAGAAGTAATAATGATTTATTCATTAAACAGATTTTGCTAATATTATTTTTTTAATTTTTTTTATCCTTGGTGACAAATTTCTATTTTTTGCCTCTTTTAAAAATTGATCTAGACTTCCTTTTTTATCTACAGATCTAACGGCTGCGTTAGATACATTGAGTCTTAAATTTCTTTTCAAAATATCACTATTAAATTTTACTTTTTTTAAATTTGGTAAAAATCTTCTTTTACTTTTATTATTAGCATGACTAACCTTATGACCTTTAAGAGGTATTTTCCCAGTTAATTCACATTTTTTAGACATAATATTTGAGTGAATGTATAAGATGCGATCATGATCTCGTCAAGTTTATATATTGATTGTTCAATCAAAAAAAATACAAACCATTAAAATAATTCTGGCAAAAGCCTCCCTGTTATGTTACGGAGAAAAAGTGTTACGAGTTCTTCATCAAAATTATAAAATAATCTTTAACAATCTTCCTAAAAAAATAGGTGGAAATTTAATAAGAACTGGACTTCATTTTATACTTTTGATCTATTGGATTGTAATAATTTTGGGCACTTTTTTAATGGTAAGTTAAAGAATAAATGGAAGTTTTTTTACCAATTGCAGAAGTAACGGTAAATGTTGTCACAATTTTTTCTATCAGTACAATAGTTGGTATTCTTTCTGGATTATTTGGTGTTGGTGGTGGATTTCTTATGACACCATTTTTAATTTTTTTAGGAGTACCGCCAACATATGCTGTGCCCAATGAAGCTAACAATATATTAGCTACATCTGTATCGGGTTCAACAACACATTGGCTAAAAAATACACTGGATTACAAAATGGGAATGATGATTGTTGTTGGTGGAATAGCAGGAACTATATTAGGAATTATTACCTTCACTTATTTTAAAGAAATTGGCAAAATTAACATCGTCATCTCTTTAGCATACATGTATGTGCTAGCTATTATTGGAACTCTAATGTTTGTTCAAGGTATTAGTGAAATAGATCGAGCGAGAAAAAAAATTGTTTTAAGAAAAAAATTACATTCACATTATTGGATACATGGACTTCCTTTAAAAATGAGATTTAAAAAATCAAAATTATATGAAAGCGCTTTTGCTCCAATTATAATAGGTTTAATAGTTGGATTTATTGCTGCTATCATGGGTATTGGTGGTGCATTTATATTAGTTCCCGCAATGATTTATATAATTGGCATGCCAACTAAATTGGTACCTGGAACATCCTTATTTGTAACTATTTTTGTTAGTGCAATTGTAACCATACTTCATGCATTTAATTATGGAACCATAGATTTAATTTTAGTTACAATTCTAATTATTGGATCAATTCTTGGTGTTCAAATTGGACAAAAAGTAGGAGAATTCATAGATAGTTCTGAGCTTAAAACCCTCTTAGCGATTCTTTTATTAGCTGTTGGTATAGCTATTGCCTACGACACTTTTTTTGTTGAAGATGTAGTAAAAGAAACAGCTTTTAATGGAACAAAAAACTTGGGTCCTTTTTCAACTTATATTAAAAATCTTTCAATAAATTTTCCAATTCAATATGGGTTAATTTCTATTATTTTTGCAATTGTGTTGGGAGTTTCTGCTGCTTTTATTAGAAAGTTTTTTTCAAATTTAAGAAAAAAATATATTAAAGTAAATTAATTTTTCTTCTTACCAATAATTTCTTGAAAATTTTTTACATTTTCATTTATTAATAATTCTTTAAGTTCTTTTTTAATTTTAATGACAATATTTGGGCCTTGATAAATCATGCCAGTATATAGCTGCACAAAATTAGCTCCTGATAAGAATTTATTATAAGCACTCTTACCAGAATCAATGCCACCAACACCAATGATTGTAATTTTACCTTTGAACAAATTATAAAATATATTTATTAAGTGATTAGATCTTTCTTCTAATGGTTTTCCTGACAACCCGCCTTTTTGATGTTTTGATGCATTGTGCAACTTTTCTCTATTCCTCTCAGTTGTATTTGATATAATTATCCCTTCAATTTTATTATTTAATAATATTTCACTTATTTGAGTAGCTTGTTCATCTGAAATATCTGGAGAAATTTTAACTATAATAGGTGTGTTTGATTTTAATTTCTCCATTTCTTGATTTACAGAGTTTATTAATTTCTCAAATTTAATTTGATCATGAAAATTCCTTAAATTTTCTGTATTGGGTGATGAAATATTGATCGTTATATAGCCTGCAATATCATGAAAGGTTCTAAGACCAATTAGATAGTCATTCAGTTGATTGGTGGTATTTTTGTTGGGGCCTATATTTATACCAAGTAATCCACTTGGTAAATTAGATCTAATTCTAGAATTAACATCTTTAGCACCAGAGCTATTAAATCCTAATCTATTAATAAGTGCGTGATCTTCTTCAAGTCTAAATACTCTAGGCTTTGGATTGCCAAACTGCTTTAAAGGTGTAATAGTCCCAACTTCTACAAATCCAAATCCTAATTTAAATAGTGGATTATAAGCTTCAGCGTCTTTGTCAAAACCAGCTGCCAAACCTATAGGATTCTCAATTTTTTTTCCAAATAAGCTTGCTTGAAACATTGGGTCATTTTTGTTTTCATCAAAAATATTTGAAACAAGATTAAATTTTAAAGACTTAATTGCTAAATTATGTGCAGTTTCAGGATCAAACTTAAATATCAAAGATCTTAATTTTGAAAACATTATTTTATTTTATTTTTAATAAGCTCTTTAGTTTCATTAATTCCAAAAAAGCTTATGAAGAATCCCATCCTAGGTCCATTTTCATCACCAAAAACTACTTCGTAAATTAGTTTAAACCAATCTCTTAAATTTTCTTTGTATCCATTTTCTTTACCAGTAGAATAAATTTTAGTTTGAATTTCTTCAGGTGTCATTTTATCATTGCAAGTTTCTAAAGCTTTAATTAATGCCTCAAGAGCTTTCTTTTCATTTTTATCTGGTTTTCTATATTTTTTATTTTTTATAATTACATCTTTAAAATATTTAATTGCATAGCTTGCTAGATTATCAAATATTGGATGTTCATTTTCAGAAATATCTTTTTTATATTTTTTTACAAATTTCCATAGAAGATCTTTTGTATTAGCATTGCTTGTTTCAACTAAATTTAACAACATTGAAAAAGTCATAATAATTTTTTCCTTAGGCATTTTTCCATTATGAACATGCCAAACTGGATTCATTAATAACTGTAACTCATTTTGAGTTTTTCCTTTTTCTATAAAATCCAAATATTCATCTACTGCTTTTGGCACAACTTCCTGATAAAGTTTTTTAGCTCTTTTTGGATTTTGATACATAAATAGTGATAAACTTTCAGGTGAAGCATATTCTAACCATTGATCAATTGTAATGCCATTGCCCTTAGATTTTGAAATTTTTTCTCCTTTTTCATCTAGAAATAATTCATAAGCAAACCCGGTTGGATTATTTTTTCCTAAAAGTTTAATTATTTTTGTAGACAAAATTGCACTTTCAATTAAATCTTTTCCATACATTTCAAAATCAACATCAAGTGCATACCATCTCATAGCCCAATCAACTTTCCATTGTAATTTACAATTTCCATCTAAAATACTTGCTTCAAGTTTTTTTCCATTATTATCAAAAATAATTTTTGATTTATTTTCGTTAATTTCTAAAATGGGTATTTCTAGAACAATACCTGTATCAGGACAAATAGGTAAAAATGGACTATAAGTTTTTTGCCTTTCTTTTCCAAGTGTTGGTAAAATTATTTCCATTATAGGCTGATACTTTTCAAGAATAATTTTAAGAGTCGAATTGAAAAAACCTGATTTATAAAGTTGTGTAGAACTTTTAAAATTATAATTAAACTTGAATTTATTTAAAAATTTTTTTAATATTTCATTATTATGCTCTCCGAAACTATTAAATTTTTCAAAAGGATCTGGCACACTTGTTAAAGGTTTATGGAGATTGTTATTTAATAACTCTTTCTTAGGTATATTGTCTGGTATCTTTCTTAAACCATCCATATCATCAGAAAAAGTAATTATTTCCTTAGGTAAGTCTATCAGATGATTTAGGGCATTAACAACCATTGTTGTCCTAGCTACTTCACCAAAGGTGCCTATATGAGGCAATCCACTTGGTCCATAGCCAGTTTGTAAAATTATTTTCCCTTTTTTTTCTATAGAATTTTTTCTTTCTTTTAAAATCCGTTTTGCTTCTACAAAAGGCCAAGCATTAGTTTTTTCTAAATTTAGTTTTTCAATCACGTGTTGTAATAACAAAAAGTCAAATAAATACCTTTTTTTTCAATTCTTATAGAGTTGAAATTTATTTACCATAAAATAATGTTCATTCAAAATGTCTAATTACAAAACTGTCTTTTTTACACTGGGTATTTTGCAAATCATACTTGGGATCTCAATGGTATTCCCAATTATAGTTCAGCTTGTGTTTAATGAATTTGATTCTTCTTTTATAAGCGCATCTATAATAACAATAATATTTGGTATATTATTTTTTTTGTCAAATTTAGATCATAATAAAAAACTAAGTTTACAAAACGCATTTTTATTAACTGCCTTATCTTGGATAAGTATTGCTGTTTTTGGTTCGCTTCCATTTATTTTTTCAGAATTAAATTTAACTATTACTGACTCTTTTTTTGAAAGTATGTCAGGAATTACAACCACGGGATCAACAATTATTAATAATTTGAATTCATCTCCCAAAGCTATTCTTCTTTGGAGGGCGCTTCTTCAGTGGTTGGGTGGAATTGGAATTATTATAATGGCAATTACTTTAATGCCTATTATGAATGTTGGAGGAATGCAATTGTTTAAAGTGTCAAGTAGTGACACCTCAGAAAAAATTTTACCCAAAACAAAAGAAATAGCTTTAAGATTAATATTTATTTATTTAATACTAACTTTTCTTTGTTCTTTTTTTTACAATATTTCAGGAATGAACTTTTTTGATAGTTTAACACATTCGATGACGACAATAGCAACAGGTGGCTTTTCTAATTATAATGAATCTATTGGTTATTTTAATAGTGTAAAAATCGAAATAATATCAATAATTTTTATTATCTTAGGAAGCATACCTTTTATAGCTTATATTAAATTTTTAAGTGGTAAAAAAAATGTTTTTTATAAAGATACACAAATTAAATCTTTTGTTAAAATTATTTTTTTTTCAATATTAATTTTATTTTTTTATTTATTTTTTTTTAATGAAAATTTTTCAGATATTACTTTAAGATCAATATCATTCAATGTAGTTTCAATTCTCACAGGTACTGGTTATGTTACTCAGGACTTTGATAGTTGGGGAAGCTTTCCGCTTATTTATTTTTTAATATTAATGTTTATTGGAGGATGTGCTGGCTCAACCGCATGTGGTATAAAAATTTTTAGAGTTCAAATATTGTATTTATTTTTAAAAAATCAATTAAAGAAAATTATTTATCCACGAGGAATATTTGTAATAAAATATGACAATAATAATATTAATGAAAAATCTATGGCTTCAATAATTTCATTTATTTATTTATATATAATTATTTTTTTTATAATTGCTGCTTTGTTATCTTTAAGCGGACTAGATTTTACTACTTCTATTTCAGGTGCCGCTACTTCAATTTCAAATGTTGGGCCAGGTCTTGGAGAATTAATAGGCCCAAATGGAAACTTTTCAGAATTACCAAATTTTTCAAAATGGACGCTAAGCCTTGGAATGATCTTGGGTAGGCTAGAATTGTTTGCTATACTTGTTCTATTTTTACCATCTTTCTGGATGAAATAAATATGTTAGAAATAAAAAAACAATCTTTATCAGAAACTTTTTCCATATATTTTGATAAAAGAATGTTCAGAATTTTACTTTTAGGAGCAATAAGTGGATTTCCATGGGTACTCATTGGAAGCAGCCTTTCTTTGTGGCTTAAAGAAGAAGGCCTCAGTAGATCTACAATAGGATGGGCAGGTTTAATTTTTGGTGTGTATGCTTTTAATTATTTGTGGGCACCTTTGATTGACAGAATTCAAATACCTTATCTTGCAAAAAAACTAGGCCACAGAAGAGGTTGGATAGTTTTAATGCAATTAGCCATTTTATTATGTTTAATTATTTGGAGCTATATTAATCCAACAGAAAACTTGGCTTTATTAATAACAATAGGTTTAATTATTGCAATTGCTTCTGCAACACAAGATATCACTGTTGATGCTTTAAGAATTGAACAAATCGGAGAACATGAAGGAAAATCAATGGCCGCTGGTGCTGCAATGGCTGTGGTTGGTTGGTGGACGGGATATAAATTGGGAGGAGTTATATCACTATTTACAGCAGAATATTTTCAAAATATTGGTATGGCTGATTATTGGCAAAAAACTTTTTTAATTTTAGGTATTTTAGTAATTTTAATGAACATTGGTTTAATGTTTATACATGAACCACTTTCAACAGATAGACGATCTAAACAAAAAGAAACTGATCAACTAATAGAAAGTAAACTTGGTTCAAAAAATACCATAACTAGCTTAATAGCTTGGATAACTGGTACCATAGGAGGTCCCATAATAAGTTTTTTTAAAAAAAATGGATTTACTATTGCTGTTGGAATTCTTGGTTTTGTATTTTTATTTAAAGTGGGTGAAGCTTTTCTAGGACGTATGTCTATTGTTTTTTATAAAGAGATGGGATTTTCTAAATCAGATATTGCAATTTATTCAAAAACTTTGGGTTGGCTAACAACTGTTACTTTTACATTGTTAGGTGGATTATTTGCGATCAGATCTGGAGTTATCAGAGCAATGTTTGTTGCTGGAATATTAATGGCTTTAACCAATCTTTTGTTTACTGTTTTAGCTTGGAGTGGTAAATCAGAAATTTTGTTTGCTTTTGCAGTTATACTTGACGATATAGCGGCAGCTTTTGCTACAGTTGCATTCGTTGCTTTTATATCTTTATTAGTTGATAGAACCTACACAGCAACACAATATGCATTACTTGCCTCTATTGGAACAGCTGGAAGAACTACTCTAGCATCTTCTTCTGGTGCTTTGGTTGATTGGTTAAATGGAGATTGGGGAACATTTTTTATATTAACTGCTGTAATGGTAATTCCATCCTTAATTTGCTTGTGGTTTATTAAAGGAAAACTAAAACTCCGTGCAAAATAATTTTTTCTGTAAAAATCAGTATTTAAGTTTATATGAAAGACCATCTTTTAAATCAAAAGTTAGTTCTCAAATTCTTTATGGGGAAAAATTTAAAATTTTAGCGAAAAAAAAAGATTGGATTAAAATTAAAACCTCATTTGATAATTATGTTGGTTATATTAAAAAAAAAAGTTTTTCAAAAAAATTTTTTCCAACACATAAAATAAATGTCTTAAAAGCAAATATTTTTAACTTTCCAAAAAATTCTACTAAATATAAGTTAAAAAAATTTTTACCATTTGCCAGTAAAATTGAGATTTTAAAAAAATATAAAAATTTTATTATGTTTGAAAAAAACAGATGGATACTTTTAAAAGATATAAAAAAAAATAATTATCGAGAAAAAAATTTTATAAAAATTTTCAAAATGTTTATTAATTGCAAATATAAGTGGGGTGGTAAAACCTATGATGGCATTGATTGTTCTGCTCTATTACAAATATTCTTTCAATTTAATAACAAATTTGTACCGAGAGATACAAAAGATCAAGTTAAATTTTTCAACAAAAAAAAAAGATTTGCAATAAAAAAACATATTATTTTTTGGAAAGGGCATGTAGCAATTTGCATTAGTAAAAATTTATTAATTCATGCCTATGGACCTAAAAAAAAAGTTTTAATTATGAACATAAATAAAACAGTAAATGAGATTAGACAAAATGCTAATCTTGAAGTAATTACAAAAGCATAAACGTAATGGATTTAAAAAAATTAGAAAATAAAATTAATATAATTAAAAATAAATTTAAAATCGAAAAATTTGACGAAGTAATTAATGATACAAAATTACTCATTAAAAAATTTGAAGATCAACAAATATTATATAATATTTTGTCTTTGGCATATCAAAAAAAAGGAGAAAATGATAAATCAATTGATTTATTAACAAAAGCATTAAAAAAAAGTAAAAATAATATTTTTTTTCTGAACAACTTGGGTCTAAGTCATTATAACAAAAAAGATTTAATAGAAGCAGAATATTTCTTTAAAAGAGCTCTAGAAATAAATCCAAAATATATAACCGCGTTAAATAATTTAGCAAATCTCAAAAAAGATTTAGACTTAGTAGATGAAGCAAAAAATTTATACAATAAAGCTTTAGAGATAAACGATAATCTTCTTCAACCACATTATAACCTAGCTTCACTTTATCAAGCTTCTGGGGATTTTAAAAAATCTGTTTATCATTTGAAAAAAGTTTTAAAAATAAATCCAAAATTTACAAAAGCGGACAGAAATTTATCAATGATAACAAAATATTCAGTTCAAACTGAACATTTTTTAGAAATGAAAAGTAAAATAAAAAAAGAAGAATTAAATAATTTTGAAAAATTAGAATTACATTTTGCTTTAGGTAAAGCATATGACGATATTAAAGATTATAAAAATTCTTTTTCTAACATAGATTCTGCAAATTCTTTAAAAAAACAAATTACAAAATATAATATCAAAGATGATATTCAATTATTTAATAATATAAAAAAAAAATTTTATAAAAATATTCAAGATAAGTTTAATACTAATAAAAAAAAAATTATTTTTATATTAGGCATGCCTAGATCTGGAACATCTCTTGCGGAACAAATTATTTCTAGTCATAAAAATGTATATGGGGGTGGAGAAATATATTTGTTAACAAAACTTTTTTTTAATAAACTTAAAAATAATGATGATACAAGTAAAAATGAATTAATTGACTGCCAAAAAGAATATTTGGATCACATATCTTTACTAGACAATTCACAAAAAGTTTTTACAGACAAAGCACCTTTAAACTTTAGATGGATAGGTTATATAATGTCATTATTTCCAAACTCAAAAATTGTCCAATGTAAACGAGATAAGATTGAAAATTGTTGGTCAATTTATAAAAATAATTTTGATGGCAATATAGACTTCTCTAATAATTTAGAAGACCTTGGTTCTTATTATAATTTATATGAAGATCTAATGTTATTTTGGAAAAAAAAATTTAAAGATAAAATTTATGAGTTACGTTATGAAAATTTAATTAATGATCCAGATTCTCAAATAAAACTTTTAATTCAATATTGTGATTTAGAATGGGATTCAAATTGTTTAGAATTTTACAAAAATAAAAAAACAATTAAAACAGTAAGCTTTGCTCAAGCAAGACAGCCTATTTATAAATCTTCAATTAATGCTTCAGAAAAATATTCAACTTATTTAGAAAAACTTAGATCTACACTCAAATCTTAGTTAAGACCTACCAAAATCAGGTTTATTTATATCTTGTTTTAGTGAAATTATTTTTTTTCTTACTTTTTTTGAATTAATTAATTTTTTAATTATTCTACTATTATTTTTTTGATTAATATCTCTTTTAAACGAATTAAGATTTTTAATAAATAAGTTAATTGCTGAAATTATATTTTTTTGATTAGTAAAAAAAACATCTCTCCACATAATTTCATTACTTGCTGCTATACGTGAAAAATCTCTTAAACCTCCAGCACTATATTTAATTAAATTATATTTTTTTTCTTTTTCAAAATCTGTTGCTGTTTTAACCAAATTATAAGCAATTAAGTGAGGCAAATGGCTTGTCATAGAAAAAATAATATCATGTTGTTTTGAATTCATCATAATAACTTTAGAACCTAGTTTTTTCCAAAATGTTTTAAGTTTAGATAAATTTTTTTTATTAACATTTTTTTCTTTTATTAAAACACACCATTTATTTTTAAATAAATTTTTATTTCCATATTCTGCTCCACTTACTTCTGATCCTGCAATTGGATGTGAAGATATCCAGTTTTTATTATTATTTATTAGCTTACCAACTTTTTTAAAGATTGATTCTTTGGTAGAACCAACATCAGTAATTATTGTTTTGTTTAAAATAAATTTGCTAATCTTTTTAATAATACTAGGATATTGGCTCATTGGCGTACAAATGATGATCAAATCAAAATTAACAAAAGTATTATTTAATTTTTTTACTATTTTGCATTCAACTTTTAATTTTTTAATAATTGAAATATTTTTTTTTGATTTTTCATAAACATAAATATTTCCTGCTATTTTTTTTGTATATATCGCTCTTAATATTGATGAACCTATTAATCCACAACCAATTATAAGAATATTTTTCATTATTTATTAAAAATTTTTTTTAGAATTTTTATTAGTTTATTATTTTCAGCACTATTACCAATAGTTAGTCTTAGTGCATTTTTAATTTTGTAAGATTGCATTTCTCTTAAAATAATACCTTTATTTTCTATTTTTTTTTTAACATAATTTGCTGAGTATTTACATTTATCAAAATTCAATAGTAAAAAATTTGTAGTAACTTCATTTGTAACTATATTATAGTTATTTAATATTTTTTTAAGTTTACTTGCCCAAAAAAAATTATGTTTTACAGATTTTTGAATAAAATTTTTATCATTTAACGCTGCTATAGCTGCTAACTGTCCCACTGTATTTGTATTAAATGGTGGCTTAATTGCATTCATTGCATCAATAATTTTTTTGGGTCCATGGCCCCAACCTATTCTTAATGAAGCCAAACCATATATTTTAGAAAAAGTTCTTAATATAATGACATTATTACTATTTTTAAATAATTTTAATCCTGATACATAATCTTTTCTTTTCATATATTCATCATATGCATCATCAACAACTAGCAAAATATTACTTCTAAGCTTTTTTCTTAATTTTAACAAATCATTTTTTTTTAAATAAGTTCCTGTTGGATTATTTGGATTGGCTAAAAAAACTATTTTTGTTTTTTTTGATACTTTTTTTAGAATTTCAAAAGTAGATATTTTATAATTATTTTCTTTTGCGTATAAAACTTTAGCTCCAACATTTTTTGAATATATTCTGTACATTAAAAAACTAAACTGCGGTACTATGACTTCGTCTTTTGGTTTTAAAAATAGTTGACAAATAATTTGAATAATCTCATCAGATCCAGCACCGCAAATAATTTTTTCAAATTTACAATAAAATTTTTTTGAAATACTCTTTCTTAAATTGTTTGACTTAGCATCGGGGTATCTGGAAAGATTAATTTTTTTATTAATTTCCTTCTTAGCCTTTGGGCTTGGTCCTAAAGCGGATTCATTCGCAGAAAGCTTAATAATATTCTTAATTCTAGACAATTTAGAGTTGCCTGGCTTATATGATTCGAAATCAAGATTTTTAAATTTTGGCAATGTCATATTTATTATTTTATATACCTATCCTTATAAATAAATTAATCAAGATTTATTGATAATTATCAATTCACAACAAAAAAATTGACATATGAAATCTGATCTAGTACAAAAAAAACGCGCTGATTTATCTGAATTGCGAGCGCTTAAAAAAAACCGCTAAATAAGTTTTTTTCCTCACAATTCATTATTATCGCAAAATTATGAATACTAGTAAAAATATAAAAAAAATAATTATAAAAAAACCACTTAAGTTAGATTGTGGTAAAACAATAGATAATTATCCTTTGGCATATGAAACTTATGGAAAATTAAATAAAGAAAAGAATAACGCAATTTTAGTCTTTCATGCTTTAAGTGGAGATCAATTTGTAGCTGGAATTAATCCTGTAACAAATAAAAACGGTTGGTGGTCTTATGCGGTTGGTCCTGATAAAGCCATTGATACAAATAAATTCTTCGTAATATGTGCAAATGTAATTGGGGGATGTCTCGGATCATATGGTCCTAGTAGCATTGATGCTAAAACAAATAAAATAGTTGGAACAAATTTTCCAGTAATTACAATTAATGATATGATTAATGCTCAATATAATTTGTTAGAATTTTTTGAAATAGATAAATTGTATAGTGTTCTTGGAGGATCAATGGGAGGAATGCAAGTATTACAATTTGTAGCAAATTTTCCAAACAAAACTAAAACTGCGATTCCAATAGCATGTACCGCTAGTCATTCTGCTCAGAATATCGCACTCAATGAATTAGGTAGACAGGCAATAATGGCTGATAAAAATTGGAATAATGGAAATTATTTAAATACAAAATCATCGCCAAAAAATGGTTTAGCAGTTGCAAGAATGGCGGCACATATTACGTACCTCTCAAAAAAAAGTTTGGAAGACAAGTTTGGTAGAAAACTTCAAGAAAGAGATGGCTTAAAATTTAGTTTTGATGCTGATTTTCAAATTGAAAGTTATCTAAGATATCAAGGCAATGCATTTGTTGATCGTTTTGATGCGAACACCTATCTTTATATAACAAGAGCTATGGATTATTTTGATTTAGCAAAACAATATAATGGAAATCTTTCAAATGCTTTTAAAAATAGTAAAACAAAATTTTTTGTAATTTCCTTTACATCTGATTGGCTTTATCCAACTTTAGAAAATAAGGAAATTGTAATTGCCCTAAATGCAGCTGGGGCAGATGTAGGATTTATAGAAATAAATAGCGATAAAGGGCACGATTCTTTTCTTCTAGATGTACCTGATTTTTTAAGTTCTGTAAAAAATTTTTTAGAGGCAAATTATTAAAGTAAATATGAAAAAAGAATTTCAAATAATTGCGGGACTTATTGAAAATAAAAGTAGAGTATTAGATGTTGGTTGTGGAGATGGTACTTTAATGAAATATTTAAAAGAAAAAAAAAGTGTTGATACAAGAGGTTTGGAAATATCAAAAAATAATGTTCGAGATTGCACAAGCAAAGGACTTTCTGTAATTGAAGGAAATGCTGAAAAAGATTTACATCAATTTCCAAATTTGTCCTTTGATTATGTGGTCTTAAGTCAAACATTGCAGGCTTTCTATAATCCTGAAAAAGTTATGGATGAACTTTTAAGAGTTGCAAATAAAGCTATAGTAACAATCCCTAATTTTGGCCACTGGAAAGTGAGAATACATTTGCTTTTAAAAGGAACTATGCCTGTAACAAAAACTTTACCAAATGAGTGGTATGACACGCCAAATTTACACATGTGTACAATAAAGGATTTTTTTAATTTTTGTTATAATAAAAAAATTGAATTATATAAATCAATAGCTTTAAATGGTGAAAAAATTTCTACAATAAATAGTGGAAATATAAATATAAAAAATTTTAGTTCTGAATTGGGAATTTTCTTAATTAAAAAATAAAATGAAAATTGAAGTAATCTCATGTCTAAAAGATAATTATTCTTATTTAATTATCGATGAAAAAATTAAAAAAACATGTGTAATTGATCCCAGCGAATCTGAGCCAATAATAAATTTTTTAGAAAAAAATAATTTAAAATTAAATTATATTTTAAATACCCATCATCATTATGATCATGTTGGAGGCAATAGTGAATTAAAGAAAAAATATAATTCAATAGTAGTTGGATTTAAGGGGGATAGTAAAAGAATTCCTGAAATAGATATTATGCTAGAAGATGGAGAAATATGGAAAGAAGAAAATTTTGAAGCAAAAATAATTCATATACCAGGACATACTTTGGGCCATATATGTTTTTATTTTTATAATGAAAATAACTTGTTTACAGGAGATACTTTATTTTCACTAGGTTGTGGAAGAATTTTTGAAGGAACTTATGAACAAATGTTTTTATCGCTAGAGAAAATAAAAAAATTACCGCCTGAAACTAAAATTTATTGTGGTCATGAATACACATTACAAAATTCAAAATTTTGCATTACTTATGATAATAAAAATAAAAATTTAATAAAAAAGATTAAAGAAATAAATGAAAAAATAAAAGACAATCAGCCAACTATACCTTCTACCTTGAAAGATGAATTAAAAAATAATATTTTTCTAAGAAGTGATGATGAAAATATTAAAACTAATTTAAATATTAGTAATAGCTCTTCCCTAGAAACTTTTTCAAAACTAAGAGATTTAAAGGATAATTTTTAGGTTATTCAGCTTGACTATAATTAGTCTAAGTCTATATTCCTCAATATAAAAATTAGGATATACAATGTCTTTTGCAATAATTCAAACTGGTGGAAAACAGTATAAAGTTAAAGCTAGTGAAATTCTTAAAATTGAACAGCTGAAAAATTTAAAACCTGAAAATAAAATTGAATTTAATGAAGTTTTGGCTTATGGAGACGAAAAAAATATTGAAATTGGTTCACCACTTGTAAAAGGTGCAAAAGTGGAAGCAGAATTAATCAAGAATGGAAAAAATAAAACTGTCTTAATTTTTAAAAAAAGAAGAAGAAAAAATTCTAGGAAAAAAAATGGACATAGACAGCTTTATTCACTTGTGAAAATAAAAAAAATTTTTTCTAAAGATGGTAGCTTGCTAGCTGAAGCTACAAAAGTGGAAAAAAAAGTAGAGAAAAATAAAACAAAGACTAAAACAAAATAACTTTAGGTAAACTATTATGGCAACAAAAAAAGCAGGAGGATCATCAAGAAATGGCAGAGATAGTGCCGGTCGTAGACTCGGAGTAAAAAAATATGGTGGTCAGTTTGTCAATCCTGGAAATATAATTGTGAGACAAAGGGGGACTAAAATTTTCCCTGGTCAATATGTTGCTATGGGCAAAGATCATTCAATTTTTTCACTGGTTAAAGGAAAAGTTGAGTATAAAAAGAGTAAATCAGACAGAACATTTGTTTCAGTAAAACCCAATTAATAAATACAACAAAAAATTAAACAGAGTTGTATTATGAAATTCTTAGATCAAGTAAAAATTTTTGTTAAAGCAGGTGATGGGGGTTCTGGTTCCGCAAGCATGAGAAGAGAAAAATTCATCGAATTTGGTGGTCCAAATGGTGGCGACGGAGGTAAAGGAGCCTCAATAATTTTTAAAGCTGAAAGAAATTTAAATACTTTAATTGATTATCGATACACACAACATTTTAAAGCTAAAAAAGGACAAAATGGAATGAACAATAATAAAACCGGAAAAAATGGTAAAGATTTATATTTAAAAGTTCCAATTGGAACTCAAGTTTTTGAAGAAGATAATAAAACTTTATTATTTGATTTTAAAAATGAAAAAGAAGAATTTGTTGTGGCCAATGGTGGTAGGGGTGGCTTAGGAAATACTAACTTCAAAAGTTCGACAAATCGTGCTCCTAGAAAATTTACAAAAGGAACTTTTGGAGAAAAATATTGGGTATGGTTACAACTAAAAACTATTGCAGATATAGGCATTGTTGGATTACCTAATGCAGGTAAGTCAAGTTTGCTTGCAACAATTACCAATGCAAAGCCAAAAATTGCAAATTATAAATTTACAACTCTTAATCCAAATTTAGGAGTTGCTACATATGATAATAAAGAAATTACCATAGCAGATATACCTGGCCTTATTGAAGGAGCTCATGCTGGAGTAGGACTAGGAATTAAGTTTCTCAAACATATTGAGAGATGCAAAACTCTACTTCATATGATTGATATAAGCGAAGAAAATTTAGAAAAATCATATAACCAAATTAGAAAAGAATTAAAAAGTTATAGTAAAGAATTATTAAATAAAAAAGAAATTATTGTTTTAAATAAAGTTGATTTGCTAGAAAAAGAAGTTGTAAAAAAAATAGTTAAAAATTTTTCAAAAAATAAAAAATCTGAAGTAATTTCTTTATCTACTTTTAAAAAAGAATCTGTATCAAAAATTAAAGCAAAACTCTTGTCTTATGTACATTAAAAATTCAAACAAAATTGTTATTAAAATTGGTTCATCTTTACTTATAGATAAATCAAAAAAAATTAGACATAAATGGTTAAGTGAGTTTTCAAAAGATATAAAAACATTATTAAATCAAAATAAAAAAGTTATTGTTGTTAGCTCGGGAGCAATTGCAATTGGATGTAAAAAACTCAATTTAAATAAAAAAAATTTAAAATTAGATAAAAGTCAAGCAATAGCTTCGATAGGTCAAATAGAATTGATGAACCTTTTTAATAAAACATTTTCAAAAAGTAAAATTAATATATCTCAAATATTATTAACTTTAGATGATACTGAACAAAGAAGAAGATCCTTAAATGCTAAAAGAACTTTTGAAAATTTATTTGAATTAGGTTTTGTTCCAATTGTTAATGAAAATGATAGCACTGCTACCACAGAAATTAAGTATGGAGATAATGATCGCTTAGCTTCGAGAGTGGCTCAGATATCTGGAGCAGATTGCCTAATTTTGCTATCAGATGTAAATGGTCTTTATACAAAAAATCCAAAAATAGATAAAAATGTCAAATTAATAAAAAAAATAAAAAACATTGATAAAGAAATCGAAAAAATTTCAACTAATAGCATCAGTGAACATGGAACAGGTGGAATGAAAACCAAAATTGATGCTGCTAAAATTTGTCAATTATCCGGATGTTTTATGTCTATAGCTAATGGACTATTAAATAGACCTATACAGCAAATTATAAAAAGAAATAATTGCACTTGGTTTTTACCAAAAATTTCTAAATTAGATGCTAGAAAAAAATGGATAATTGGATCTATATCACCAAAAGGTAAATTAATAATTGATGATGGTGCTAAACAGGCACTACAAAAAGGTAAAAGTTTATTAGCAGCTGGTATTAAAAACGTTTCTGGAAAATTTAATAAGGGAGATCACATAATAATCGTAGACAAAAATAATAAAGAGTGTGCTAGAGGATTAAGTACATTTTCTTCAAATGAAATTAATAAGATTAAAGGACATCATTCAAGTAAAATAGAACAATTACTTGGTTACATTGCTAAGTCTGAAGTTGTCCATAAAGATGATATGGTAGAAATATAAAATGAAAAATTTTATGCATTCAATTGGAAAAAAAGCTAGAAATGCTTCTAAAAATAAAATTAATTCTAAAATAAAAAATAAAGTTTTAGATAAGTATATTTTTTTAATTAAAAAAAACCATAGGTTAATTATTAAACAAAATAACAAAGACATTAAAGATGCATTAAAAAAAAATTTAAAAAGAAATTTAATTGATAGATTGATTATTGATAATAAAAAATTGAATAGTATCTGCACAGCAATAAAAAATATTAGAAAATTAAAGGATCCAACAAATATTATTTTAAAAAAATGGAAAAGACCAAATAAATTATTAATTAAAAAAGTTTCAATACCCCTGGGTGTTATTGGAGTTATATTTGAGAGCAGACCAAATGTTGTCTCTGATATATCTAGTTTATGTTTTAAGTCAGGAAATGTTGTAATTTTAAGAGGAGGTAGTGAAGCGCTAAATTCAAATAAAATTTTGGTTTCACTATTCAGAAAAGCTTTAAAAGAAAATAAAATAGATCCTAATTATGTTCAATTAATTGATAAAAAAGAAAGAAAGTATGTAGATTTTATGCTTTCAAAAATGACTAGATATATTGATGTAATTGTTCCAAGGGGAGGAAAGGGATTAGTAGCAAAAGTTCAGAATCTTTCAAAGGTTCCAACTATTGGTCATTTAGAAGGAATATGCCATACCTACATAGATAAAGATGCTGATTCAAAAATGGCTATTAAAGTTGTCTATAATGCAAAACTAAGAAACACAAGCATTTGTGGAGCTACAGAAACTATTCTTTTGCATAAAAAAATTGTTAAAAAATATTGCAATCCAATGCTTAAAAAACTTGCAAAAAATAATTGTAAAATTATTGGAGATAAATATTTAAAAAAATTTTATAAAGGAAAAATTTTAGATGCTAAAGAAAAAGATTGGTCAACTGAATATTTATCTTCAACAGTTTCGGTAAAATGTGTAGAAAGTTTAGAAAATGCGGTTGAGCACATAAATAAATATGGAACAATGCATACAGATAGTATTATTACAAAAAACAAAAAAACAGCATATAAATTTTTAAAAAACGTTAAAAGCTCAATTGCAATGCATAACGTATCAACACAATTTGCTGATGGTGGAGAATTTGGATTTGGAGGAGAAGTAGGAATTTCAACAAGCAAACTACCGCCTAGGGGACCTGTAGGATTAGAACAATTAGTTTCATACAAATATGAAATTATGGGAAAAGGACAAATCAGGAAATAAATTGAAAATAAATTTAAAAAAAAATTTAAAGATTGGAATTTTAGGTGGAACTTTTGATCCAGCACATAAAGGTCATATAAATATATCTAAAGAATCAATTAAAAGATTTAATTTAAATTTTATTATTTGGGCTATAACTAAAAAAAATCCTCTAAAAAAACAAAGCAATGTAAATTTAAAATCAAGAATTATTTTTGCAAAAAAAATAACTAAAAAAGAAAGATTGATCAAAGTTGAGTTTTATGAACGCAAAATAAAATCAAATAAAACTATTGATCTTATAAATCATTTTAAAAAAATTAATAAAAATTTGAATATTTACTTTATAATGGGAGCAGATAATCTTATTGGTTTTCATAAATGGTATAAATGGAAATCTATTTCACAAAAATGCAATATATTGGTATTTGATCGACATGGTTACAGAGCAAAATCTTTAAAATCAATTACATTTAAACGATTAAATAAAAATAGTTTGAAATTTATAAAACATAAAAAAGTTAATATTTCATCTTCTCAATTAAGAAAAATTTGATAATATTTTTGTAATTAATGGATAAAATATTTGATTTAAAAAAAACAATTATAAATACCTTAGATACAAATAAAGCATTAGATATAGTAACTATAAGTTTAGAGAATAAAAGTTCAATGGCTGATTATTTGATAATTGCTAGCGGAACTTCATCAAGGCATATACAAGCATTGTCAGAAATTGTTTTAGAAAAATTTAAAAATAATGGAATTAAAAATTGTAAAATTGAAGGAAAAGAAAGTAATGATTGGAAATTAATTGATGGAGTGGATGTTATAGTTCATATATTTAACCCTGAAAAAAGAAAATTTTATGATCTTGAAAAAATGTGGTCTGAATTAATTCCAAAAGAAAAGGTCTTAATATGAAAATACTTATAATAATTTTGCTTATTTTTTTTCTCCCAAATAAAGTTTTTGCTGACAAAGAAAAAACTATTTATGAAAAAATTGATTTGTTTAGTGAGGTTTTAGACAAAGTAGATGATGAATATGTTGAGGAGATTGATCAGAGCGAAGTAATGGATGCAGCTATTAATGGAGTTTTACAATCTTTAGACCCTTACTCAGCTTATATGACTCCAGAAATGTATAAAGAAATGCAAACAGAAACTAGTGGTGAGTTTGGCGGACTTGGTATTGAGGTTAGTATGGAGGCAGGTGTTGTAAAAGTTATTTCTCCAATTGATAATACCCCAGCATATAAAGCAGGAGTAAAAGCTGGTGACTACATCATAAAAATAAACGATGAACAGGTCCAAGGAAAGTCTTTAACCGAATCAGTTGAATTAATGAGAGGTCCAGTAGGATCAGATATAGAAATTACTGTTAGAAGAAGAGGAGTCAAAAAAGCAATTGTTTTTAAAATTACTAGAGAAGTTATAGAAATAAGTTCAGTAAAATCAGAATATATGGACAAAGGTATCGCTTATATAAGATTAACATCTTTTAATGAAAATAGCGCTAGCCAAGTAAAAGATAAAATTAAAGAATTTAACAAAAAAAAAGATTTGAGAGGATATATTTTAGATTTAAGAAATAATCCTGGAGGTTTGTTATCACAAGCAATTAAGATATCAGACTTTTTTTTAGAAAGTGGTGAAATTGTTTCAACAAAAGGTAGAAAAAAACTAGAAAATAGAAAATGGTTTGCAACAAAAGGTGACTTGATTAGAGGAAAAACTTTAATTGTAATGACAAATTATGGTTCCGCCTCAGCTGCTGAAATTGTAGCAGGTGCCTTAAAAGACCACAAAAGAGCAATTGTGATCGGAGAACATAGTTATGGAAAGGGATCTGTACAATCAATAATTCCGTTAAAAAATAAAGGTGCAATAAGACTAACAATATCAAAATATTATCTACCATCCGGCAAATCAATTTCGGATGTTGGTGTAATGCCAGATATAAAAATAGAAGAGGATTCCGAAAATTTCGTAATTAATACCAAAACAGATAATCAATTAGATTTCGTACTTAAGCTTCTTAACGGCTAAAAATGAAAAAAAAATTTCAAAATTTACCGCTAAGAAGTGGTGTAGGAATAGTTGTATTAAATAAAGAAAATAAAGTATTTGTAGCAAAACGAATAGATAATCCAAAAAATTTTTGGCAAATGCCGCAAGGTGGTGTTGATGAGAATGAAGATTTTTATTCTGCTGCCCTAAGGGAATTGAAGGAAGAAACTAGTATTGTTAATGTAAAACTAATAAAAGAAATAGAAGATAGATTTACATATATTTTACCTAACCATTTGATTGGCATTATTTGGAAAGGAAAGTTTAAGGGACAAAAACTTAAATGGTTTATTATGAGATTTGTTGGTAGTGAGTCTGAAATTAATATAAAAACAAAGAATCCTGAATTCTTAGATTGGAAATGGATAAATTTAGATGATCTTACTAAAATAGCTGTAAACTTTAAACTTGAAGTTTATCAAAAAGTTCAATCAGAAGTAAAAAAAGTATTAAATTAATTTAGGGCTAACGACTTTAAAACCTCAATTTTATGATCAATCAAATATTTTGCTTGATCAGAAATATTTGGATTTTGTCCATCTTTTTCTGCTTTTGCCAAAATATCCCTGACATTATTT
Organism: uncultured Pelagibacteraceae bacterium; assembly: GCA_902570055.1. Taxonomy (GTDB): domain Bacteria; phylum Pseudomonadota; class Alphaproteobacteria; order Pelagibacterales; family Pelagibacteraceae; genus Pelagibacter. The sequence goes on along the minus strand of CACFWQ010000003.1, from coordinate 4,017 downwards.
TTATCTATTTTTTTAATATCAAAAATATTACTAGTAAGTATTGATAAACAATTATTTTTAAATTCTATTATTCCATCTTCAACATAATAGGTTTCTTTATTAGCGGTTTGGTCTAAAACTTTTACCAAACCAGGTCTTAAAAAAGATATTATTGAGATGTGATCTTTTAAAATGCCCATATCTCCCTCAAAAGCAGGAACGACTACTTCCGATACATCATTTTTTGATAAAAAGGACTTCTCTGGATTGACTATTTCAAGTTTAAAACCATTGCTCATTATGCTGCTGCTTCTTTGGCCATTTTTTCAGCTTTTTCAACAGCTTCTTCTATTGTGCCAACCATGTAAAATGCTGCCTCTGGCAAGTGATCATACTCACCTTTACAAATAGCATCAAAACCCTTTATTGTTGATTCTAAATCTACAAGTTTTCCTGGAGAACCAGTAAAGACCTCAGCTACAAAAAAAGGCTGGGATAAGAATCTTTGAATTTTTCTAGCTCTTGCGACAGTTAGCTTGTCCTCCTCTGATAATTCATCCATACCTAAAATTGCAATTATGTCTTGAAGAGATTTGTAAGTTTGTAAAATTTTTTGAACATCTCTTGCAACTCTGTAATGTTCATCACCCACTATTCTTGGGTCTAATATTCTTGAAGTGGAATCTAATGGATCTACAGCTGGGTAAATTCCTAATTCTGCAATTTGTCTAGATAAAACTGTTGTTGCATCTAAGTGAGCAAATGAAGTAGCTGGCGCTGGATCTGTTAAATCATCTGCTGGAACATAAATTGCTTGAACAGATGTGATTGATCCCTTGTTAGTTGTTGTAATTCTTTCTTGAAGATTACCCATATCTGTTGCAAGAGTTGGTTGATATCCAACAGCTGATGGAATTCGTCCCAAAAGAGCTGATACCTCTGATCCTGCTTGAGTAAATCTAAAAATATTATCAACAAAAAATAATACATCTTGGCCCTCTTGGTCTCTAAAGTACTCAGCTACTGTTAATCCTGTAAGTCCTACTCTTGATCTTGCTCCAGGTGGTTCATTCATTTGACCATACACTAGCGCTGCTTTTGATCCTTCTCCGTCTGGTTTAATCACTCCAGATTCAATCATTTCATGATAAAGATCATTTCCTTCTCTAGTTCTTTCACCTACTCCTGCAAAAACAGAAAAGCCACCATGAGCCTTTGCAATGTTATTAATTAATTCCATAATAATAACTGTTTTGCCAACTCCAGCGCCTCCGAATAATCCAATTTTTCCTCCTTTGGCATATGGAGCTAATAAATCTACTACCTTAATTCCAGTAACTAAAATTTCTGTTTCGGTTGACTGATCTGTAAAAACTGGTGCCGATCTATGAATTGGCCAACTATCTTTTGTTTTAACAGGTCCTTTTTGATCTATTGGTTCACCAATTACATTTATTATTCTTCCTAGAGTTTCAGGTCCTACTGGAACTTTTATTGGAGCTCCGGTGTCAATTACTTCATCGCCTCTTTTGAGACCTTCAGTTCCATCCATCGCTATTGTTCTTACACTTGACTCGCCTAAATGTTGAGCGACTTCCAGAACTAATCGATTGTCTCCTATTTTACATTCTAATGCAGTTAATATTTCAGGTAATTTTCCTTCAAATTTTACGTCTACCACTGCACCAATAACTTGTGTTACATTTCCTTTGTTGCTCATAATTTATAAACTTTCTGCTCCCGAAATTATTTCAATTAATTCTTTTGTAATAGCTGCTTGTCTACTTCTATTATAATTAATAGTTAGCTTATCAACCAATTCTCCAGCATTTCTGGTTGCATTATCCATTGCGCTCATTCTAGAACCTTGCTCACTAGCAGAATTTTCTAACATCGCTTTAAATATTTGTGTTGAAATATTTTTTGGCAATAAATTTGATAAAATTTCATCTTCTTCTGGTTCAAAATCATAATTATCTTCTGCTGAATTTTTTTTAACTTCATTAGATTTAAGAGGAATTATTTGTTGTTCTTGGGGAATTTGAGTGATTACATTTTTAAATTGATTATAAAAAATTGTACAGACATCAAATTCATTTTTTTCAAATAATTGAATAATTTTTTTACCAACAATCTCTGCATCTAAATAACTTGCCACTTTTGAATCTTTAAAAGAAATTTTTTCAACTATTTGGTTTCCATAATTTCTTTTTAACTGATCATATCCCTTAGACCCTACTGTAATAATTTTTAAAATTTTTCCTTCTATTTTGATTTTTTCAAAAAAATATTTTGCTTTTTTTACTATATTTGTATTAAACCCCCCACACAAACCTCTGTCCGCCGTTAATACGATACATAAGTGGACCTTCTCATTGCCTGTACCAGCTAATAGTTTAGGCGCATTTTCTTTATCAGTAATGCTACTTGATAAATTTAATATAATATTATTCATTTTTTCAGAATATGGTCTTCCTTTTTCTGCATTCTCTTGTGCTTTTCTTAGTTTTGCTGCAGCAACCATTTTCATTGCTTTGGTAATCTTTTGTGTTGATTTAACACTAGTAATTCTTTTTTTTAGATCATCTAAACTTGGCATATATTAAGATTTAAATTCTTTTTTTAATTCTTCGATTAATTTTATTAAAGATTTTTCTGTTGCTTCTTCCAATTTTCCTGATTTTTTAATCGTTTCTAAAATTTCTGGATTTTCAGATTTACATTTGGTTAAAATTTTATTTTCAAATTCACTGATATCTTTTAATTCGATATCATCTAAATAACCTTTGACTCCACAAAATACCGAAATTACCTGTTCCGCTACTGACATTGGAGAATATTGTTTTTGTTTTAATAATTCTGTTAGTTTAGAACCTCTATTTAATAATCTTTGAGTAGATGCGTCTAAATCAGAGCCAAATTGCGCAAAAGCTGCCATTTCTCTATATTGTGCAAGTTCTAATTTTATTGAACCAGCAACTTTTTTCATTGCTTTTGTTTGTGCAGCAGAACCAACTCTTGAAACAGATAGTCCAACATTTACAGCAGGTCTAATACCTTGATTAAATAGCTCTGTTTCTAAAAATATTTGACCATCAGTAATAGAAATAACATTAGTTGGAATATAAGCTGATACATCTCCAGCTTGAGTTTCTATAATAGGTAAGGCTGTTAAAGATCCGCCTCCCTTATCATCGTTTAATTTTGCTGCTCTTTCTAATAATCTGCTATGCAAATAGAAAACATCTCCTGGATAAGCTTCTCTTCCAGGAGGTCTTCTTAATAAAAGAGACATTTGTCTATAAGCTACCGCTTGCTTAGATAAATCATCATAAATAATTAAAGCATGCATTCCATTATCTCTAAAATATTCCCCCATGGTACATCCTGTATATGGAGCAAGAAATTGGAGTGGAGCTGGATCTGATGCTGTTGCGGAAACAATTGTTGTATATTCCATTGCTCCAGCGTCTTCTAATGTTTTAACAATCTGAGCTACGGTCGATCTTTTTTGACCAACTGCAACATATATACAATATAGTTTTTGTTTTTCGTCACCTGACTGATTAATTTCCTTTTGATTAATAATTGTATCAACTGCAACTGCAGTTTTTCCAGTTTGTCTATCTCCAATAATTAATTCACGCTGGCCTCTTCCAACTGGAATTAAACTATCAATTGCTTTCAAGCCAGTTTGCATTGGTTCTGAAACAGATTGTCTTGGAATAATACCTGGTGCTTTAACTTCAACTCTGTTTCGTTTCAATCCTTTATCTAGTGCATCTTTTCCATCTATTGGATTACCTAATCCATCAACTACTCTACCTAATAATTCTTTTCCAACAGGTACGTCAACAATTGCTCCTGTTCTTTTAACAGTATCTCCCTCTTTAATATTTCTGTCATCACCAAATATGACAACACCAACGTTGTCATTTTCTAAATTTAGAGCCATTCCTTTGGAACTATCTGAAAATTCAACCATTTCTCCCGCTTGAACATTGTCCAATCCATATATTCTAGCTATTCCATCACCAA
>CACFWQ010000002.1:10000-71141 GCA_902570055.1 uncultured Pelagibacteraceae bacterium | reverse complement strand
ATTATAGGAGAAGATAATATTGTCGATATAGACATAGAAACAATGTATTTTATCATAAGTGCATTAAATCAACTTGGTATTGATAAATTAAGAGATCAAATTTTATTGAAAGTTCTTCCTTTAAAAGTTTAAAATTTGTAATAAAATAGCTAGATTTACCGATTATGACTATTAAAAAAATTTTAACAGAACCGAATAAGTTGCTTAGGCAAATATCAGAACCAGTGTTACAGGTAGGAGAATCTGAAAAAGAATTAATGAATGATATGTTGGATACAATGTATGAGTCAAATGGAATAGGACTAGCAGCTATACAGATTGGTGTTCCAAAAAGAATTATTGTTATGGACATAAACAAAGATAAAGATAGTAAAAATCCAATGTATTTTGTTAATCCAATTATTATAAATAAAAATAAAGAAATCTTAACTTATGAAGAGGGCTGTTTGAGTGTTCCAGGACAATTTGCAGAAATTGATAGACCAAGTCAATGTGAAGTAGAATATCTAGATTATAATGGTGATAAAAAAATTTTAAAAGCAAAAGGTTTATTAGCAACTTGTATTCAACATGAAATGGATCATCTTGAAGGGATTCTGTTTATTGATTATTTATCTAAATTAAAAAAAACAATAATAATAAAAAAACTTTCAAAACAAAAAGAAAAATCTGAAAGAATTGTTGTTTAGTTGATGTTGAAAAAAATTATTTTTTTTTCTACTCCTTATTTTGGAGTTCCTATTTTAAAGTCATTATATCAAAATGGATATGATATCTCAGCTGTTTATACACAGCCATCTAAAAAATCTAATAGACTTAAAATAGAAAAATCGCCTATCCAATCTTTATCCGAAACATTAAATATAGAATGCAGGACACCTGCTTCTTTAAATGAAAACGAAGATGAAAAAAAATTTCTAAAGGAATTAAATGCAGATATTGCAATTGTTGTCGCTTATGGACAAATTTTATCTCCAGAAATATTAAACTTAACTAAAAAGGGATTTATTAATATTCATGCAAGTTTGTTACCATTATATCGTGGTGCGGCACCAATACAACGATCAATAATAAATCTAGAAAAACAGACGGGCATAAGTATTATGAAGATTATTGAGAAATTAGATTCAGGGCCAATATGTAATTCATATAAATTGGATTTATTAGAAAATGAGAATGCAGAAAGTTTGTCTAACAGGCTGTCTTCTTTGGCAGCTGAAAAAATACTCAGCAACATCGATGATATTTTAAGTGATAAAGCAGTTTTTAAATCTCAAGATGATGCCAAAGCAACTTATGCTAATAAAATATTGAAATCTGAAGGAAAGATAAATTGGAATAATACTTCAGAAAACATAATAGGAAAAATCAATGGCCTATACCAAAATCCTGGAGCCTGGTTTGTTTATAAAGGCATACGTTATAAAATACTTAAAGCAGAAACTTCTAGCAAAAATGGTGCGGTGGGTAATGTTTTAAGTGATAATTTAGAAATAGCTTGCTTAAGAGGATCAATTAAAATTATTGAAATTCAAAGAGAAGGAAAGCGTCCACAAAAAATTAATGAATTTATGCCTGGGTCTCAGATAAAAAAAGGATCAATTTTAAAAGATGTATAGATATCATATTCTTATAGAATATGTAGGAACCAATTTTGTTGGTTGGCAAATTCAAAAAAAAGGAGATTCAGTTCAAAGAGCTATTCAAATAGTAATTTCAAAAATTTTAAAAGAAAATATATCTTTAATTGGTTCTGGAAGAACTGACGCAGGCGTTCATGCCTTAGGACAATCAGCTCATTTTGATAGTAGTAAGAAAATAAATAATTTAGATAGATTTATAAAATCTATAAATTTTTTTTTGAATAAAAAAAAAATATCAATAACAAAAATAAAAAAAAAAAAATCTAATTTTCATGCTAGATATTCTGCAAAAGCAAGAATTTACAAATATATAATTATTAACAGATTTGCACCACTTTCTATTGAAAAAAATAGAGCTTGGCATATTAGAAAAAAATTAGATGTAGAAGTTATAAAAAAAGCTGGAAAAAAACTATCGGGGACTCATGACTTTTCAACTTTTAGAGCTAGTAATTGTTATGCTCAAAGTCCAATAAAAACATTAAAAAAGGTTAAAATTAAAAAATTAAGTGAAAAAATAATAATTCAATTTAAATCTAAGTCTTTTTTAAGAAATCAGGTTAGATCCATGGTTGGATGTATGAAATATATAGGTGAAAAAAAATGGAGTTTGCAAAAGTTTCAAAATGTATTTAAATCTAAAAAAAGAAAACTTTGTGCACCACCAGCACCTCCAGAAGGATTATATTTAGAAAAAGTTATCTACTAAAAGTTTGAATTTTTTTGTTAATTCGCCATCTTGAACCTTCTCGAACAATATATCCAACGCAATTTTTTGCACCACATTTGCAGGGAAATTGTTTATAATCTGAATCATAGCTAAATCCATAATCACAAGTTAATTCTTCACCCTTTTTAATGTCTCTAATTGCAGTTACCCAAAGTTTTAGACCTTTGCCTTCATAATCACAGTTATTTAAACATGAGTGGTTAATTAAACGAGCCATATTCCAAGAAACATCTCCATCTAGATCGTATTTAGCATTTAGATCAAATAAATAAATCGGTTTTGAATTATCAAATTTTTCAGATTCTTCAGTTTTTTTTTTAGTAATAAGTTTTCCAACGTAATTAATAATTCTAGTGCCTTCTTTGATATCTTTAACGGCATAAAGGCCGCGTCCATTTTTATCAATATTAGATTTTTTAACTTTACAAAGTTTCATTTGGGTTTCTATAGTGAATAATTTTTAATTTTCAATTAAATTCTAATAGTGCGCCAACATGCATCTCAGTGCTTTCTTTAAGAGCATTAAGGTCATACCCACCTTCTAAAATAGATACGACTTTTCCGTTACAATGAAGTTTAGCTAAACTTAATGTTCTTTTAGTTAAGTCATAATAATCTTTAGAATTTAACTGAAGCTGTGCTAAAGGGTCATCTTTATGAGCATCAAAACCTGCAGAAAAAAGAATAAATTCTGGTTTAAATTCTTTTAGCTTTTTTAATACATGTTCATAAGCATTTAAATATTCTTCTGAAGTTGTTCCAGCAGGAAGAGGAATGTTTAAGATATTGTTATATTTTCCTCTTTCCTTATTACCACCAGTTCCTGGATAATAAGGATATTGATGAGTTGATATATATACAACTTTCTCATTATCATAAAAAATATCTTGAGTTCCATTTCCATGATGAACATCAAAATCTATAATAGCGATTTTATTAACTTTATATTTTTCTAATAAGTAATGTGCTCCTACAGCTACATTATTATAAATACAAAAACCCATCGCCTTATCTTTTTCTGCATGATGTCCTGGAGGACGTACAGCACAAAAAGCATTTGTAAACTCTTGATTTTGCACTCCATCAATTGCTGTTATAATTGATCCAACAGCATCTGCCGAGGCATTTTTACTACCTGGCGATACAATTGTATCTCCATCTAAAAAAAATAATCCTTTTTTTGGAAAAGATTTTTCTACCTCATTGATATAATTATCATTATGTGTAATTTTAAGATATTTATCATCAAACTTGGTAGGTTTTTTCCAAACTAAATTTTTGTTTTCAAATTTTTTTAGATTATTAATTATAACAGAAACTCTATCAGCTCTTTCAGGATGACCTTGCCCAGTATCATGTTTTAAATAAGTGTCAGTAGTTAAAATTCCAGTTTTCATTTGCCACTCCATTCTATAGAACCTATAACTTGACCTGTAGAATTTTTTATAGGTTGTTTTTTAATTTTTTTAATTTTATCATTATTAACCAACCCAAGCTCTGATATCAATCCAGCTATGGCTACTTCTGCTGCCCTGCGCGTTCCATCAATTATTTTGACTGCTAAAGCAGATTTTTGTTCTGGAATTATTGCTAGAAAAATACCTTCAGCTCCATTTTTAAAAAATATTTTTTTTTTTGAAATTTTTGTTAAAATAGAATTTACACTTTTGTTGCCTCCAGTAATTTCAGGATATTTTACACACGACTCAAAAATTCTTTTTGCTATGTTAGAGTTCTCATTTAATTTTTTATAATCAGCGAATTGAGCGGCTGCGAAAGCAAATTTTTTTAGAGGAATTAAAGGATTGGGCAATGTGCATCCATCAATACCAATGTTTTTTATTTTATATTTTGATAAATCTTCAACCAATCTAATTAGATCTTTCTGAATCGGATGATTTTTTTTTTGATAGTTTTTAATTGAAAAATTTTTATATTTAGATACGGCTAGGTGACCACAGTGTTTTCCAGAGCAATTATGAAAAATTTTTCTTTTAACTTTGTATCTCAGGTAGGCTTTAAATTGATCACTCGCATTCCATGGCCATGCAGGTCCACATGAAAGGTGCTTTTCTTTTAAATTAATCTTTTTTAACCATTTTGTAATCATTTTTTGATGAATATTTTCTGCATGATGCGAAGCAGTTGTTAATGCTATAAAATCATCAGACAAATTTAAAGCTTCTGCAACTCCATCTTTATAAAGATTTAATGATTGAATAGGTTTTAATGCTGATCTTGGATAAATTAACATATTAGAATTACCCCATTCCCTTAAAATTTCTCCACTAGAATTTATTAATACAGCAACACCATGGTGAATATTTTCAATAAAATTACTTCTAGTAACTTCAACCATTTTAATTGTATGAAGTTTTTTCACTTGAAATAATTCTCTAAAATATTTTTATATATATGAGTTAATTTTTTTAGGTCTGAAATAAGTACAGCTTCATCGACTTTGTGCATAGTCTTTCCAACAAGACCAAACTCTACACATGGTGATATTCTTCTAATAAATCTTGCATCTGAAGTTCCACCCGATGTTGATAACTTTGGTTTTATTTTAGTTATTTTTTTTATGATTTTTTGAATCATATATGTTGTTTTGTTGGGTATAGTTATAAAGGCTTCACCAGATACCATATAAGAAACTTTAAAGGTACACTTGCTTTTTTTACAATTTTTTTTGAAAATATTATTTAGTTTTTTTTTTAATGAACTTGACGAATGTTTATTGTTATATCTTATATTGAAAACTGCAGTTGCTTGTGCTGGGATAACATTATCAGCCATATTTTCAATATTTATTTTAACTATTTCAAGGTTAGAAGGTTGGAAGTTTTTTGTTCCTCTATCAAGTTTTATATTTTCTATTTGATTTAATATTTCTACCATAGTAGGAGCTGGATTATTTGCATCATGAGGGTAGGCAACATGGCCTTGAGTTCCATAAACCGTTAAATATCCAGTTATGCTTCCTCTTCTTCCAATCTTCATCATTTCACCTAGCTTATTTTGGTTAGTAGGCTCGCCTACCAAGCAAAAATCAATTTTTTCTTTTTTTCTTTTTAAATATTCAACAACTCTTTTTGTACCATTAATGGCTATGCCTTCCTCGTCACCTGTAATTAATAAACTTACTGAACCTTTAAACTTTTTATTTTTAAATTTACTTACTGCAGAAATAAAGCAAGCGATAGAAGCTTTCATATCATTTGCACCTCTTCCAATTAAATAATTTCCTTTAATTGCAGGTTTAAATGGATTAACACTCCAATCATTCAAATTTCCAGGTGGCACAACATCTGTGTGACCAGCATAACAAAAATTTGGCCCAGATTTTCCTAATCTTGCATATAAATTTTTGATAGGTTTTGAATTTTTTGATTTGAATTCTAAAATTTTACATTTAAATCCTAAAGATCGTAATTTTTTTGCTAGAAAATTCATTGTTCCAGCATCCACCGGGGTAATGCTTGGAAATCTCATTAGCTCTTTAGCTAATTTTAATTCATTGAATATTGGCACTGTTTTATTCTCTTAGTAGATCATTTATTGATGTTTTTGACCTAGTTTTTTCATCAACCTGCTTAATAATTACTGCACAAGATAGATAAGGTCCTTTGCTATCTTTACTTGGTAAACTTCCTGGTACAATTACAGAGTAAGGGGGAATTTTGCCAAAAATAACTTTTCCATTTTTTCTATCAACTATTTTAGTTGATTGACCGATAAAGACTCCCATTGATAAAACCGACCCCTCGCCAACTATTACTCCTTCTACTATTTCTGAACGAGCGCCTATAAAACAATTATCTTCTATAATGGTCGGATTTGCTTGCATTGGCTCCAAGACTCCACCAATACCAGCTCCTCCTGAAATATGACAATTTTTTCCAATTTGAGCACATGAACCCACAGAAGCCCACGTATCAATCATTGTGCCGCTGTCAACATAAGCACCTATATTTACAAAAGATGGCATTAGCACAACATTTTTTGCAATAAAAGATCCATGTCTAACAACCCCATTTGGTACCATTCTAAAACCAGCTTTTTTATGTTCTTCTTCTCCCCAGCCTGCAGTTTTTCCTTTGACCTTATCCCACCAAGTTGCATAAGGTCCCGCTAAAGCTTGCATTTCATTAGTTTTAAAACTTAGAAGTATTGCTTTTTTAATCCATTGATGAACTACCCATTCATTGCCTTTTTTTTCAGCAACTCTTATCTTGCCTTTATCAACTAGTTCAATAGTTTCTTTAACAGCATCAATGATTGATTGGTCTGATTTAGAATCTATTTTATCTTTTTTATCCCAAGCTGTATTTATAATTTTTTCAAATTCTGTATTAACTATCATGCTGCTTTTAATATATTAATTTCCTGCAAAAAACTAGTCAGGTTCTTAATCTTATAATCAATATATGGCTTATCTTTGTCCTTGCTTGCAAAAGTCTCAAAATTTTCAAGCCACACTGTTTTCATTCCTAGAGACTTAGCTTGTTTTAAATTATGGGCTATATCTTCTATTAAAACTGATTTTTTTGGATCAAGATTAAATTTTTTTATTATTTTCTGATAAGGTTCTATTGCAGGTTTTGGTATAAAATCAGCATCAACAATATCAAATACACCATCAAACAAACCTTCAATACCTAACTGCCTAGTAACATTATCCACATGGGATTGTGAACCATTAGTAAATATATATTTTTTTTCTTTAATTTTGATTAACTCTTCTTTTAGTAATAAATCTTTTGGCAACCAACTAATATCTATATCATGAACGAAGCTTAGAAAATCATATGGATCTACATTGTTATATTTCATTAAACCAGAAAGAGTTGTTCCCGTATCATAAAAATATTTTTTTTGAATTTTTTTAGCTTCTAATAAATCAACATTTAATTTTTTTGAAATATACTCAGACATTCTTTTATCTATTCTTTCAAACACTTTGGTTTGTCCAGAGTAAAGAGTATTATCCAAGTCAAAAATAAAAAATTCTATATTTTTAAGTTTTTTCATTCTCTAATTAAAGTTCCAGAACCTTTATCAGAAAATAATTCAAAAAGTATAGAATGAGGTTTTCTTCCATCAATTATAACAACACCCCTAACTCCATTATTAACTGCATCTATGCAGGTATTAATTTTAGGTATCATTCCACCTTTGATAATTTCCTTATTAATCATCTCTTTTGCTATATTAGTTGTTATTTCTGGGACTAATTTGTTATTTTTGTCAATTACACCCTCTATGTCTGTCATAAGCAAAAGTCTTCTGGATTTAAGTTCTTTTGCTACTGCTCCTGCAGCAATATCTGCGTTAATATTGTATGCCTGTCCATTATCATTTAAACCCATTGGGGCAACAACTGGAACGCCATTGTTTTTAATCATATTATTCAAAATATCCGTTTCAACTTTTGTTGGAATGCCAACAAATCCAAGCTCCTTTCTTTCTGGTTTAACAAAAATAATATTATTTTCTTTTGTAGTAATCGAATCAGCGTAACATTTTTGCTCTTTTAAAGAATTTACAATTTCTTTATTAAATTCTATTAAAACGTTTTCAACTACTTCAATAATGTTTTGATCAGTAACCCTTAAACCTTTTATAAAAGTACTTTTAATATTTAACTCTTCCAGTTTATTATTAATTCTTTTTCCTCCACCATGTAAAATAGTTGGTGTTAATCCAAGTTTTTTCATAACAACTATATCTGATATAAAAAGATTGAAAAGATCAGGATCAATTAAAACGCTTCCTCCGCATTTAATTACAATTTTTTCATCACTATATTTTTTTAAATATTTATTAACTTCATTGATGGAAGGACCATTTAAAGGTAAAATTTTTTTTAAATTTGCTTCTTCAACATTTGTCATTTAAGTTGTTTTAACAGTTGTTCTTTTCATTATGATAACTTGTTGAGCCATTGTCAGGATATTATTTGCCGTCCAATATATGACTAGCCCACTTGGAAAAGGAGCAAGAATTATTGTTAAAAAAATTGGAAAGAACATAAATATTTTTGCCTGAACAGGATCAGGTGGAGCCGGATTTAATTTTTGCTGTATCCACATACTTATTCCCATTGCAATTGGCCAAGCACCAATTATTAAAAAAGATGGGGGATCCCAAGGTATCAAACCAAAAAGGTTAAATATGGATGTGGGATCTTTATCTGATAAGTCTTTAATCCAACCAAAGAATGGCTGATGTCTCATTTCAATAGTTACAAATAAAACTTTGTACAGAGCAAAAAATACAGGTATTTGAACTAATATAGGCAAACAGCCACTCATAGGATTTACTTTTTCTCGCTTATATAGAGCCATCATTTCTTGTTGTAATTTCATCTTATCTTCCTTATGCAATTCTTTTAATCTTTGCATTTCAGGTTGAAGCATTTTCATTTTGGCCATACTTCGAAAACTAAAATTTGCGAGAGGAAAGAATACTAATCTAATACAAATAGTTACCGCTATAATTGCTAAACCATAATTACCTAGCAATTTAAAGAAATAATCAATTGCAAAGAATAATGGCTTTGTTAAGAAATACAATACGCCCCAATCAATTACTAAATCAAATTTTTCAATTTTCAATTTTTCAGCATAACCATCAATTGTTTCAACTCTTTTTGCAGCAACAATTATTTGTATTTTTTCTTCAACAGTGTCATTTGGACCAGCTTCAATTCCGTCAGAGGATATGTAATTTGCTCTAAATTTGTTTTTATAATCAAATGTTGTTTTAAATTCTTTATTTCTTGGAGGTATAATGCTTGTAATCCAATATTTATCACTTATTCCCAACCAACCTTTGGAAGCATTTCTAGAGAACTTTTTTTCCTGGATATCATCATAGTCTTCTTCAATTAGCTCTTCATCAAGAGTTGCAATTAATCCTTCGTGCAAAATATAAAAACCAGAAATTTCTGGCATTTGGTTACGAATTATTTGGCCATATGAGTAAAAATTGTAGGTCTTTTCTGATGTATTAATTATTTTTTCTTTAATTGTGAATAAAAATTGGTCATCAAGACTAATCCTTTTTTGAAATTCGATACCTTGAGAATTTTTCCATACTAATTTTATAGGATTATTTTTTGTTAATTTTTTATTTCCAACGACTTTCCATGCAGTTGAAGCATTTGGTACATCTATATTTTTGTTGTTTGTTACAAATCCACTTTCAATTAAATATCCATTTTCAACTTTTCGTGGGTTCAGAAGAACAATTTTTTTATTGCTACCAAGTTTCGTGTTGTATTGCTTAAAAGTTAAATCATCTATAGTTGCACCAGCACTTACATTTATTGAACCAAAAATATTATCATTTTCAAATTCTACCCTTTCATTCTCAGTTAAAGCCTCCTTTCTTGATAGTTTTGAAGAATTTTCATTTTCATCCAAAGCAGGTGCCTCAGAATCTTCAACAACCTTTGCTTTTTCTATTGAATTTTTTTTAATTTTGTTGGGATCCACAGGTGGCTGAAAAAATAAAGTATAAAGTATAATTACTGCTGCAGATAAAGATATTGCTGCAATTACGTTTTTAGTTTCCATGATTTTTTTTATTTTCAAATTTGTCTACTGGATCTAATCCTTCTCCACCACCCAAAAACTTTATCGGATGGCAACTAAGAATTCTTTTTGTGCCTTTAAAAAATCCTTTTGACAATCCATAAGTTTTTAATGCATCAATAAAATATTCAGAGCAAGTAGGAAGATATCTACAATTATTTCCCAGGTAAGGGGAAATAGTTAATTTATAAAATTTGATAATTTTAATTAAAATATTTGTGAAAATTTTCATTATTTAATTTTGTTAAATTCAGCAAACATTGTTTTTTTTATATCTGAATATTCATTTTTTAAAATAGTTTCTTTAGCTATTATAAGATAAGAATAATTTAATTTAAGTGACAATTTTTTTACAGCTTCGTTTGTTATGTTTCTAAGTTTTCTTTTAATCTTGTTTCTATTTACTGCATTTCCTAATTTTTTTTTTGCAATAAAACTTATATTTAATTTGTTTTCTTTTTTATTTGATAATTTTTTAAAAAAAATAGTAAAATATCTGTTAGATTGTTTTTCACCTTTAAGAATTTCTTTAAATTCATTATTTCTTGATAAACAAACTATTTTACTTTTCATTAAATTAAACGGTAAGAGATTTTCTACCTTTTTTTCGTCTTCTTGCAATTTGTTTTCTTCCACCTTTAGTTTTCATTTTTGATCTAAAGCCGTGTCGGCGATGGCGTTTTTTAGAGCTCGGATTATATGTTCTTTTCATATCGTTAGTGCTAATATTATTAAAATTTTGGTATTTATAGATAATATATAAAAATAAGTACAGAAGATTTTACGAATAGTAAAAGTCATGGAAAAAACAAAAAATATTAAATTTTTAGTAGGCTTATTTTATATAATACTAGTTTCTATTTTTTTGTATTTACTTTTTTCAAAATATAGTTTTCAAGATATTACTACTTATAAGTTTATTCATTTACACACAAAAGCTCTAGCTGAAATTAGAGAATCGAATATATTTTTTATGTCTATAGTCTTTATGGCTTTTACTGTGATTTGGGTTTTTGCATTGGGATTTGGTAGTCCAATAGTGATATTTGCAGGATATATATTTGGCAAATGGCTAGGAGCTATTTTAGCGACAATATCCATGACAATTGGGGCAGTGCTTTTATATATTTTTGCAAATTTCTTTTTTAAAGAATTAGTAAAAAAAAAATTCTTAAATCGTTTTAAATTTTTAGAAAAAAAATTTAAAGAAAATGAATTTATTTATATTTTAATTTATAGAATTATTGGAGGAATTCCTTTTCAAATTCAAAATATATTGCCAGTTTTATTTAATGTAAAATTAAAAAATTATTTTTTTGGATCGTTAGTTGGACTATTGCCACAGGTTTTTATAATTGCTTCACTTGGCAGTGGTTTAGAAAATGTTGTTGCAAATAATGATTCAGCCCCAAGCATATTAAAAATATTTTTGTCTAAAGAAATATATCTACCTATTTTTGGATTTATTTTACTACTTTCCATAACATTAATATTAAAAAAATTTTTTTATAAAAAATAAAGCTGGTGCTCCCAGCCTGTACTGACCAGGCAACAAAAGCTTACCATGCTTTCGTGATACCATTTCACCATAGGAGCATCAGATAAGGTAAGATTAGTGTATAATTTTCAAATTTTCAAATTATTGCCTTAATTTTTATAATATAATGATCTATATCTAATAAAAAAAATTTTATTTGAGGAATTAAAAGTGGGAATTCATTACGATTATAAATCAACGCGTGGAATGAAAGCTATGGAAAAGCAGGCCAAAAGAGAAAAAAAGCTTGCTGAAAAGAGAGCTAAAAAACAAGCTAAGCAGGAAAAGAAAAATGAACCTGAGGTGAAAATGCACGATATTCAAAAACCAATTACTCTTGAAGACTTAACAAATCCAAATAAAAATAAATGAAAAACTATAGAGAAAAAAATCTTAAACTTAAAATTGCTTTAAGAAAAAATCTAAAAAAAAGAAAAATTTTTCAAAAAAAATTAAAAAAAAACAAATAAATGCCCGTTCAATCTGACAAATGGATAAAAAAAATGGTGTCAGAGCATTCAATGATTTCACCATTTGAAGAAAAGCAAGTCAGAGAAGGTAAAATTTCTTATGGGTTATCTTCATTTGGTTATGATGCGAGAGTTTCAAATGAATTTAAAATATTTACAAATGTTAATTCAGAAATTGTAGATCCAAAAAATTTTAAGCCTAGTAATTTTGTTACAAAAAAAACTTTAGAATGCATAATCCCACCTAATTCATTTGTATTGGCAAGCACAATTGAATATTTTAAAATTCCAAAAGATATACTGGTTATTTGTTTAGGAAAATCGACCTACGCAAGATGTGGTATTATTGTAAATGTCACACCACTTGAACCTGGATGGGAAGGACATGTTACGCTTGAATTTTCAAACACTACTCCATTGCCAGCTAAGGTTTATGCTAGTGAAGGTGTAGCCCAATTTGTATTTCTTAAAGGGAACGAAAAGCCAGAAATATCTTATTCAGACAGAAAAGGTAAATACATGGGTCAAACTGGAGTTACCTTACCAAAAGTTTAACCGATGGAAAAATTGGAGGTTATTGGTGTTAAGAAACTTAAAGGCAATATTAAAATTTCTGGATCTAAAAATTCCTCTCTTCCTATTTTAGCAGCAACTTTATTGTCAGATAAAAAAGTTCACATAATAAATCTGCCTAAGGTAAAAGATATAGAAACGATGATTTTGTTACTTCGTTCTTTAGGCTCAAAAGTAAAATTTAACAAAAAAAAAAAATTAATTAATATTGATAATTCTAAAAATATAAAAACATTTGCATCTTATAGTTTGGTTAAAACTATGAGGGCAGGAATACTTGTTCTTGGTCCTTTATTAGCTAGGTTTTGGAAAGCCAAAGTTTCTTTACCTGGGGGCTGTGCTATTGGAGCAAGACCTGTAGATATTCATTTAAAGGCTTTATCAAAATTAGGAGTAAAATATAAAATTAAAAATGGTTATATACATGCGAATGCTCCAAAAGGATTAATTGGGAATATAATAAAATTTTCAAAGATATCTGTTGGAGCAACAGAGAATCTAATTATTGCTTCCAGTCTTGCAAAAGGCAAAACTATTTTAAAAAATTGTGCTATTGAACCTGAAATTAAAGATTTAATTAATTGCTTAAGAAAAATGGGTTGCAATATTAAATGGAGCGGAAAAAGAACAATCACAATTATTGGAGTAAAAAAATTGCTTGATGTAAAATATAAAGTAATGTTTGATAGAATTGAAGCAGGCACTTATATGATTGCCTCAGCCCTAACTGGTGGCAATATGAAAATTACAAACATTGTACCTAAGATAATAAATACAGAAATTAATATTTTAAAAAAAATTGGCGTTAAAGTGATAGCTAAAGAAAACACTATTAGAGTGTTTGGAACAAAAAAAATAAAAAGTATTAAATTAAAAACATCCCCATATCCAGGATTTCCCACTGATTTACAAGCACAGTTGATGGTTTTATTATGTAAGGCAGATGGAAGATCAGAAATAAGTGAAGAAATTTTTGAAAATCGATTTATGCATGCTCCTGAGCTTAATAGAATGGGTGCAAAAATTAGAATATCTGGCAATAGAGCTATTATAGAAGGTAATATTAATTTTAAAGCTGCAGAATTAATGGCAACCGACCTGAGAGCTTCTGTTTCTTTGATACTTGCTGCATTAACTACAAAAGGCAAATCTGTGCTTAATAGAATATATCATTTAGATAGAGGATACGAGTATATAGAAAGAAAATTAAGAAAAGTTGGTGCACGTATTAAAAGAACTAGTTAATTGATGGACAAAAAATATTTAGCAAAAATTATTGCAAAAGATCATCAAGGATTAAAGGTAATATCAGCTTGTTGTTATGAAGCGAAAATTAAAATAAAAGAGCTGAAATATCTCAAAAAAAATCAAATTTTTTTAATTTTTTTAGAAAGATTCCTAAGAGAGAATAAAAAAGAATTAAAAAAAATTAATAGTGTTTTAAGATTTGATTTTATCGAAATGGTAAAATCAAAAAATATAGATCAAAATAGCCAAGATTCAACTTTAGAATTATTATCAATAAATTTACTAAAAAATAAGGAAAAATTCGAAATAAATCTAATTTTCAAGAATAGTTCTTGCATAACTCTTTCCACTGAAATAATTGAAGTAATTTTAGAAGATCAAAACAAAATTTAGATGATAAAAATATTAGATTTTACAAAAGGAGATTACCAATCAAAGTTAAATCGGTTACTTTTAAAGAGACAAATTAGTCTAAAAATCAATACAAATATAGTTAAAAAAATCATTAATGAAGTTAAAAAGCAAGGAGACAAAGGATTAATTAAATATGAAAAAAAATTTAGCAAAAATACTCAAATAATACCTAGTGAAAAAAAAATAATCAAAAGTATTAAATTACTCAATCCAAAGATAAAAAAAGCAATAGATTTTGCTTTTAATAGAATTTTTAAATTTCATTCTAAACAAAAAATTCAAAACATATCTTACATGGATAATTTAAAAAATAAATTACAATGTAAATATGTTCCCATAGATTCAGTTGGAATATATGTGCCCGGAGGAAATGCAAGTTTTCCATCTACGGTTTTAATGAATGCTATACCAGCTAAAATAGCAGGAGTTAAAAGAATCGTAATGATGAATCCTAAATATAAAGGAAATTTAAATCCTGGAGTTTTATATGCTGCCAAAAAGGTTGGTATTAAGGAAATTTATTCTGTTGGTGGTGTCCAAGCTATTGCCAGTCTTGCCTACGGTACAAAAAAAATTAAAAAAGTGAATAAAATAGTTGGACCAGGAAATATTTTTGTTTCTACTGCTAAGAAAGAAGTTTTTGGTGATGTTGGCATTGATATGATTGCAGGACCGTCCGAGATTACTGTAGTAGCAGATAAATTTGCTAATTCAGATTGGGTAGCCGCAGATCTTTTGGCTCAAGCAGAACATGATGTTAATTCGCAATGTATTTTAATTTCTAAAGATAAAGATTTTATAAAAAAAGTAAAAATTTCTCTTTTAAATCAGCTAAAAGATTTACCAAGAAAGTTTATTGCAAAAAAAAGTTTAATACTAAATGGTATTTTTATAAATGTTTTATCAGATAAACAAATTATAGATATAGTTAACATAGTAGCCCCAGAACACTTAGAACTAAATGTAACCAACTATAAAAAACTTGTGTATAAAATTATAAATGCTGGTTCAATTTGTTTAGGTAAATATTCTGCAATGGCAGCTACAGATTATAATGCTGGTAACAATCATATTCTACCAACAAATTCCTCAGCTAAATTTTCAAGTGGATTATCAGTTTATGATTTTTATAAAAGAATTTCATACGTAAATTTATCAAAAAAGGGTATTGAAAGTATTGGGGAACAAGTTATAAATCTTGCAACTTACGAAGGTTTAGATGGACATGCTAAATCAGTAAAATTAAGAATTAGGAGAAAATAAAATTGTCAAAACAAGACTTACTTGAGTTTAAGGGAAAAGTAATTGAATTACTTCCAAATGCAATGTTCAGAGTACAATTAGAAAATAATCATATAGTGACTGCTCACACCGCAGGAAAACTACGCAAGAATAGGATTAGAGTTTTACAAGGTGATAATGTTACTGTAGAAGTTACTCCATACGATTTAACCAAAGGACGGATTGTTTTTAGATTCTAGTTTTGGCTTCGTAGCTCAGTAGTAGAGCAGTACCCTGAAAAGGTATGTGTCGTTGGTGCGATTCCAACCGAAGCCACCATAAAAAAATAAAAAATAGCATTCATTTAGCTTGCAATAAATATTAAAATCCACTAATTAGTCACAAGCTGACGTTTAGCTAAAGTAAAACAATAAAGGAAAGAGTAAAAATGAGTCTAAAAGGCAAAGTAAAATGGTTCAATGGCAAAAAGGGATATGGTTTCATTGAACGAGAAGATAAAGAAAAAGATGTATTCGTTCATGCTTCAGCAGTAAGAGAAGCTGGACTTCGTTTTTTAAACGAAGGAGACGAGCTTACATTTGAAGTTGAAGACGGAGAAAAAGGCCCATCTGCAGTAAAATTGCAAAAAACCTCTTAATTCTAATTCACAAAAATTGTATAGGAATCTTAAAAGCTAAAAAAGCTTTTTTGTTCCTATACAAAACCTACTTGCATTTATAAAAATAAGTGTTATTTAACTCACAATGATTAAGAAAGTTAAAGTATTAGTAAATTCACACAGACACCATTCTCATGCTGGCTGCACGCTAGCAATTTAATCATTTTATAAATTTAAAATTAACCACAATTAGTATAAAACAAAGAAAGGAGCACGGGTAGCTCAGTTGGTTAGAGCAGCGGTTTGTGGAACCGAAGGTCGACAGTTCGAATCTGTCCCCGTGTACCAAGAAATGGAAAAAGAAAAAAAGATAAAACCTTCTAAGGAATTACCCTCAGGTTTTGAAGATAGACAAGAAAAAGAATTATTAATCAGAGATTTTGTAATTTCTAATATTAAAGAGGTAATGATCAAGTATGGCTTTCAATATCTCGAAACTCCAAGTTTTGAGTATACGGAGAGTATTGGAAAATTTTTACCTGATAAAGATAGACCTGGTGAAGGAGTTTTTTCATTTAAAGATGAGAGTAAATGGTTATCACTTCGATATGACTTGACAGCTCCCCTAGCAAGATATTGTGCAAAAAATTTCAATGAAATTCCAAAACCTTTTAAGCGTTATCAACTAGGAACTGTTTGGAGAAATGAAAAGCCCGGGCCTGGAAGATATAGAGAATTTCTTCAGTTTGATGCAGATTATGTGGGAACAAAAAATTTACAAGCTGACGCTGAGCTTTGTATATTAATATCTGAAATATTAAAAAAGTGCGGACTTGATAAAGCTGATTATACCGTAAAAATTTCTTCTAGAAAATTTA
The DNA here is from genome assembly GCA_902570055.1 of uncultured Pelagibacteraceae bacterium. Taxonomy (GTDB): domain Bacteria; phylum Pseudomonadota; class Alphaproteobacteria; order Pelagibacterales; family Pelagibacteraceae; genus Pelagibacter. The sequence continues at coordinate 54,210 of CACFWQ010000002.1, read as the reverse complement.
CAGATAAACTATTTGAAAAATTAAAAATCAAATCGAAAGATCAAATATCAACTATTCTACGTGCTCTTGACAAAATTGACAGACTTGGCTGGAGTGAAGCCCAAAAACTTTTAGGAGAGGGTAGAAAAGACAAATCAGGAGATTATACAAAAGGTGCAAAACTTAAAAACGAACAGATTAAAATAATAGAAAATGCTTTAAAAAGTGACACTCCTGATAGCGAAGATGTATTAGAAATTATAAAAATATTTGAAGCTTATAACTTTAAAAATTATAAATTTGATCCATCGGTTATACGGGGTTTAGAATATTACACAGGACCAATTTTTGAGGTCAATTTAAACTTTGAGGTAAAAAATTTAAAAGGACAAACAATACAATTTGGGTCGATAGGTGGTGGAGGAAGGTATGATAATCTTGTGGGTAATTTTGGAAATCTTGACTGTCCAGCAACTGGAATATCGATTGGTCTTGACCGACTTGTTTTTGCTTTAATGCAAAAAAAAGATTTTAAAATAAAGTCTATACGACCAGTAGTCATATGTGTTTTTGATAAAAACAACACCAAACAATATATTGATATATTAAACAAACTTAGATCATACAATATCAGTTCAGAAATTTATCCTGGAGAAGGTAAATTAAAGAAACAAATGGAGTATGCAAATAAAATAGAATCTCCATGTGTAATTTTCTACGGTGAGGATGAAATAAAAAAAGCCGAAGTAAAATTAAGAAATCTTAAAACAGGTGAAGAATCATCTGTAAAAGTTGAAAATTTAATCGATGAAATCAAAAAAATTATCTGAAAAAATCCTTAGATCTATTAAATCTAAGGGTTTTAGCAATATTGCATTGGATCCAGTTCTTGAAACCAAATATATCCTTCAAAGATCTGGGGAAAATTTTAAGAAATTCTTATTTTCATTTTATGATTTAAATGGAAAAGAACTTTGTTTAAGACCAGACTTAACAATTTCCTCAGTAATAAGATTTATACAAAACAAAAAAGATATTAGAGAAAAAGTTTTTTATAGTGGTAAAGCATTTAGAAAAACTTACCAAAAAAAAGATAGTATTATAAATAATCAAATTGGTTATGAAATTTTAGGTTCTAAAAACAAACATAAAGATGACGAAGAAATTATAGATACATCTTTAAAAATTTTAAAAAGTAGTGGTTTTAAAAAGTCAGTTTTAAAAATTGGCAATGTTGAATTGTTTAACTTATTAATTAACAAACTAAACATTCCAAGAAGATGGAAAAATAGACTCAAAAGATATTATTGGAATGAAAATTATTTTAACGAATTACTGAAAAGATTAGAAACAAATTCAGATATAGATCCAGTATTTGTTGAAGCAGATAAATCAAGATATCAAAAAATGAGAAAAGAAAATCAAAATAAAATAATTGCCAGCAGAACCTATAAAGAAGTAATAGATAGATTTAATATGAAGATTAAAGATCCAAGAAGTTTATCAACTGGAAGAAATAATACAAAAATCATAAAGCAATTTTTAAAAATAAAATGTCCATTAAAAAAAGCACCAAAAGTTTTAAATGCATTTTTTAAAAAAAATAGAATTAATATAATTGTTGGAAAGGAATTTTTTCCTTTGAGTAAAAATAATAATAAAAATTTAAAAATAGAATTTTCAGCGGCCAATGAAAGAGAAGTGGAATTTTATAGTTCAATGATTTTTTCCATAGAAGTTAAAATAAAATCAAAATTTAAAAATTTTATATCAGGTGGAAGGTATGACCAGTTAACTACTAATTTAGGATTTAGAAAAGTTTATGCAGTTGGCGCTGCAGTAAATATGAATTTATATGACTAAAAATATTATTAATATTGGGCTTCCATCTAAAGGAAGATTAAAGCATGACACAATCAACATTTTTAAAAAGAAGAAACTAAATATTTATTCTGAAAGAGGAGAAAGAGATTTGTTTGGATATATTAAAAAATTATCTAACATTAAAGTTATTTATTTGCATGCTAGAGAATGCATTGAACAATTATCATTAGGTAATATTGATATTGGCTTTTCAGGTTATGATTTATATAAAGAAAGTGAAGTTAATATACAAAATGCAATTTTAATAAAAAAAAGATACAACTTTGGTAATGCAAATTTAGTATTAGCTATTCCAGATTTATGGATAGACGTTCAAACATTGTTGGATTTAGATGAAGTAGCGGATGAATTTAAAAAGAAAAAAAAAAGACTTTTAAGAATTGCAACAAAATATCCTAATTTAACTAGGCAATTTTTATATTCAAAAGGAGTGACACAATTTCAACTAGTTCAGAGTCTAGGAAGTACTGAAGTGGCTCCATTTACAGGTACTGCTGAGTTAATATCAGATATAACAAGCACAGGTGCAACATTAAAAGCTAACAATTTAAGAATATTAAAGGATGGAGAGATCTTAAAATCGCAGGCCTGCATGATGTTATCAAAATTTTCTTTAAAAAAAAAAGGAATTAATAAAATTATAAATTTACTTTCTAAGAAAATATAAATTGAAATTTATATTTAGGAGTATAACGTAGAGAATCATGGATGTGTTAATTATAGTTTTAGTTTTAGCAATTTTGTTTGTAAACATAGCTTTTTATTTAAGGTTCAAAAAGGAACCAAAGAGTGATGAAAATGAATTTGTTAAAATAAAGGATGATATTAATACATTAAAGAGCTCATTAGGTGAATCTTTTAACAGCATGAGCAAAGAAGTTGCAAAAGATATGACAGGTGCTTTAACAAGAGTAGATGAAAAAGTAGCTTTTTTTAACAGGCAAGTTGAGGACATACAAAGTAGTCAAAATAATTTTAGCAGAATATTAGCTGGAGTTAAGCAATATGGCGGACTGAGTGAATTTAGTTTAGCAAATTTATTACAGGATCTATTGCCATCCTCACAATATATTGCGAATGCTAAAATGAGACCTGAAGAAAATAGAGATGTGGTTGAGTTTGCTATAAAACTTCAAGATAATTTTTTGCCAATTGATAGTCACTGGCCTATTGAGAAATATAAAGCAGTAGATGAAGCGTTTCAAAATAAAGATAAAGAATCATTGGCTTTAGCTAGAAATGAATTAGCTTTAGCTTTTAGAGCAAAATCTAAATTAGTTAATCAAAAATATATCAATCCACCCATCACCACTGATTTTGCAATAGTTTATGTTCCAACAGAAGGTTTATATGCTGAACTTGCTAGTTATAGAGATCCAAAAACAAAAGAATTGTTAATGGAGGAACTAAGAAAGAAATACAAAATCTCAATAGCTGGACCAAACACAATTTGCGCTTTAATACAATCATTTCATCTTGGATTTCAAACCCTTAAAGTACAAAAGCATGCTACTCAAATTTATGATGATTTAAAAATTATAACAACGAGATTTTCTAAACATTTTGAAAATGTATTAGTTTTAAGAAAAAAACTTGAAGAAGCCATGTCTGTTGTAGATAGTTTTGGAAAAGACGCAAGATCAATTACCAGAACTCTTGAAAATATTAAAGATCCAGACCAGTTTGAAAAAGCTGTTGAAACAGAGAATGTTAAAAAATTTGCAGAACATTCCAAACAGCTGAAAAATTGATTTCAATTTTAAATCAAATACTTTTATAAATCATATATGGAATGGAACAAAAAATTTACATATCCCAAGTCAACACGTTCCATTATTAATGGCTCAAGACACTATAATCTAGATGGTTTAAATCTACCCAGTGTTACAACCATTCTTAAGGCTACTCAAAGCGAAGAAGATAAAGCAGGCCTAGCAGCTTGGAAGGAAAGAGTAGGACACAAAGAAGCAGAAAGAATTAAAAATGAAGCTTCAAATAGAGGAAGTTCAATGCATTCCTATATTGAAAAATTTTTATTAGGTAAATTTAATTTAGATTTATTAGAGGAGGAAAATAAATCAAAAAAAATGGCAGTAGAAATTATTGATAATGGATTAAAAAATAAACTTTCTGAAATTTGGGGAGCAGAAGCTACGGTGTATTATCCTGGGAAGTATGCTGGAACAGCCGATTGCATTGGTGTTTATGAAGGAAAAGAAACTATTTTAGACTTTAAACAGAGCAATAAACCAAAAAAAGAAGAGTATATTGAAGATTACTTTTTGCAACTTGGAGCATATTCATTAGCACATAATACAGTTTATAATTCTAGAATTATTAAAGGAGTAATTCTTCTTTGTACAGTAGACAGATTATTTCAAGATTTTAAAATCGAAGGAAATGAATTGATAAATTATCAAAATAAATTTCTTGAAAAAGTTGAACAATTCCATCACTTAATAAAAAGATAAAGTTTGACTTTAATAAAAATTAATATATTAAAAAAACAACTTTGCTACTTGTTTAGATGCAAGTTTCTAATAATTATCTCACAATTAGCATTAAAATAAAGGAGTGAAATTGAATTTAGCTATTTGGGATATTGAATCATCAAATGCAAACACAGATTTTGGAAGTATAATTGAAATAGGGGGCATACTTGTTGATGAAAATTTTAAAGAAAAAGATCGTTTTAATTTAAGATGCAGGCTTCCGGAGGGCGAAATTCCTCAGGCAATGGCCTTAATTGTTAACAAAACTGGGGTTGATTTATTAACTAAAAGCAATCTTAGCCACTATCAAATGTTGGGTGAGGTTGAAAAAATTTTCAAAAAATGGAGTCCTGCAATTTTTTTAGGTTGGTCCAATATTGGTTTTGATGATGAAATGATTAGGAAAGAGTTTTTTAAAGGAATTAGATATCCTTATATTACAAACTCTTCACCAAATAAAAGACATGACGGATTAAATATCGCAAGAGGCGCTTATGCTATAGACAACAATGTTTTAAAGACAGAAATAAATGAAAAAGGTAATGCAGTAATGAAATTAGAATCATTAGCAAGAAGCAACGGTCTTGAAGTTTCGGGAGCACACTCCGCCTTATTTGATGCAGAATTAACTTTAAAAGTTTTAGAAATTATTAAAAAAAAACAACCTAATACTTGGGATTCATTTCTCAAAACGTCAAATAGATCTGATACTGAAACAATTTTTAAAAAAGAAAATATAATTACATTAAATGAATATTTTTATGGCAAATCAAGATTGTATCTTTGTGCTCCTTTGAACTCAAAATATTGTATACATCCAATTTATCAATGGGGACAAGCTGTAGACTTAAGATTAGACGTTGAACCACTTCTAAAAATGTCAGTAAATGATTTAAAATCTGAAATGAAAAAAACACCTAAGTTTCTTAGAACAATCAGATCTAACAAGGCGCCAATAATTTTGGATAAAACTTATGGTATGAAAGTAGAACCATATAATGCAATTGATCCAAATTTAATAAGTAAAAGAGCTGAATTAGTAAAAAATAATGAAAAATTTTCACAAAATATAATTACAGCTCTTAGAGAAATAGCAGAAGAAAAAAAACAATTTAAATCACAAGAGGATATTTATGCTGAAGAAAGCATTTATACAAAATTTACACCTGCAAAAGATACTAATCTATTTCCCTTATGGCACGCTGCTTCTTGGAAAGATAAATTAAAAATGCTGGATAAATTTGAAGATGAAAGATTAGTTGGATTTGCAAAAAAAATTATATATCAAGAATCCCCAGAAACACTGCCAGATAAAATGTTTAAACAAGTAAAAAGAGAAATAGCCAAAAGAATCCTTAGTGACAAAAAAGAAAAGTGGTGGACATGCAGGGAATTCTACAATGAGTGCGACAATTTAAGAGAAAGGTATACGAATGAAAATAACAATGAAAAACTAAAATTTTTGGATGAAATTAATGATTTTGTTATGTCTGTAGAAAAAAAATACGAAAATGCTTAATTGACTTTTTCTAAATAATATATAATTAAATCTTATGGCTACAGTTAAATCAACAGATGAAACTTTCGAATCTTTAGTAAAAGAAAACAAAATTTTGTTAACAGATTTTTGGGCGCCTTGGTGTGGACCGTGTACTCAAATTGCTCCTACACTTGAAGAAATTTCTAACGAGATGAAAGACGTTGTTGTTGCAAAACACAATATTGACGATGAACCAAATACTCCTACTAAGTTTGGAGTTCGAGGAATACCTACAATGTTGTTATTTAAGGATGGACAATTAGCTTCACAAAAAATTGGAGCAACTACAAAATCAAATATTGTTTCTTGGATAAAAGAAAATATTTAATTTAAATTTAAAACTTCTCCTACTAGATAAAGAGAACCAGCTATTAGTATTATATTGTTAGATGAATTTGAATTATATTTTAGTGATTGTTCAATACTATTTGCAATTTTAATATTTGAGAATTCATTTTGAACTTTTAATTTAAATTCTTCCTTTGATATTGATCCAGCCTGATTAGGAATGTCTATTAATGTTATAGATTTTACTTTATTTTTAAAATTTTTTAAAAATCCTAAATGGTCTTTATCTTTCATCATCCCTAAAATTAAATGAACATTTTCATTTAAACTTTCTACCCATTTAGATAACACTTTTGAAGATCCAATATTATGCGCCCCATCAACAATTAATCTATTTTTTTTTACGAGTTTTTTAAGTTTTCCTGATTTAATTTCCTGCAATCTTCCTTTTAATTTAATATTTGTAACTGCTTTTTTTATGTCTTGATCTTGGACATTAAACAGATTTCTTGCCACCATAATAGCAACGCTAATGTTATCAAGCTGATGTTCTTTTCCTAAAATATTAGGAGGAGGTAAAATTAAATTTCCTTTTAAATCTTCATACATAATGAAATTATTTTCTGCAGATAAGCAATTAAAATGTTTTCCATAAAAATATTTTTCTGATTTATTTTTTTTTAAAGCATCTTCGATTTTAAAAGTAATTTCTTTATTTTCTTGCTTACTAACAAAGATTTTTGAATTTAATAATTTTGCAGTTTTTTCGTAAATAATACCATCTATAGTTTTATTTTTTATCCACTGAAGGTGATCTATATTTATTGAAGTAATTATAGAACACAAATTTTTTTTAAATACATTAGTGGCATCAAATTGGTGAAATAAGCCAGCTTCAATAATAGATATATTATTACTATATTTTTCACAATATTTTAAAAAACTGCAACTTAATGCTTCAAATAGTGTTAAATTTTCGGATTCATTAACTTTTTCAATTTCTTCTAGTAAATCAGCTAAGCTATTACTATTAATTTCTTTGTCATTATAAACAAAACGTTCAGAGTAATTTTGAAGATGAGGGGATAAGAAAAGATTACATTTGTATCCTGCTTGGTTAAGGATAGTTTTTAGGCTTTGTATAGAAGAAAATTTTCCATTTGTTCCACAAACAGTGATCACATTTTTTAACTTATCTTGCGGATTTCCAAGCTTCTTTAAAAGATTAAAAACTCTTCCTAAAGAAAGATCAATTTTTTTAGGATGCAATCGCTCTAGACGACTGATTATTTTCTGAAGTTTCATTAGTTAGTTCATCATTTACTTCTGAACTAGCATCATGTTTATGAAGTAAAATTTTTAATATATTCATAATTTTTTCATTAATTTCTTTTCTGTGATATACGGCATCCACAAAACCAGTTTTAAGTAGACTCTCTGCTGTTTGAAAATCTTCTGGCAGAACTTCTCTTGTTTGATTTTTTACAATGTGCTGACCTGCAAAACCTATCATTGAAGATTCTTCAGCAAATGCAATATCACTAATTCCAGCAAAACTTGCACTAATTCCACCATAACATTTGTTTACATAACAATTTATAAAAGGAAGCTTATTTGATTTAAGAGTGTTAACAGCTAAAACGGTTTTTGTCATCATGTGCAAACTAAGATTTGATTCAAACATGGACTGACCACCACCTTCACTCCATGCAATTAATGGATTGTTTGAGTCAATTGCAATTTGGCAGGCTTTAGTAATAGCCTCCCCAGAACTCACATTTATTGAACCACCAATAAATCTACTATCAATGGCAAATGTTGTAATTCCTATCCCATCTTTAATACCTTGAGCAACAAGAACTGAGCAGTGTTGACCTGTAAGTTTTCTAGCAGCTGCTAATTTTTTTTTGTAAACACCGTTTGGCCAATTTAGTGGATCATCGTAAACCTTAGGCGTTTCTACAATAGTATAATTGTCTTTGCCAAAGAAATAGTCAAATCTTTGTTTAGGTGATAGTGGATAATGTTTATTGCATTTAGGGCAGACATGTTGTGTTTCGTCATTAAAAATTTCTTTTTTTAAAATTGGACCAGCGCAACAGGATACCCAGCTACTTTGTAATATTTCTTCTTTAGTTGGTCTTTCTTTAATAACTTTTTTTATTTTTTCACCAAATCGAAGTACTTTTGTTAACCAATTCATGATATTTTATTTTTTAATAATGATACCATCCTAGTGACATTTGTGACAGGATTTTGACGTTTTTTTAATGATTTTGATATTTCTGCACATATAGGGCTTCCTACTACTAAACCATCGGCTTTTTTAAGGGATGCAATAGTTTTTTTAGTTATTCCAAAGCCAATGACTACATTTTTTGATTTATTTATTTTTTTTATATTATGATAATTTTTTAAAATTCTTTTAGGAGAAACTTTAAGTTTGCCCCCGGTAGTAGATAACATGCTTATATAATAAATCATATCATGCGAATCTTTAATAATATTTTTCATTCTTTTTTTTGATGTAGTTGGAGATATAAGTTGTACAAAAGTAATAGATTTTTTTTTGCATTTTTTTGCAAATATTTTGTTATCAGGCCAAGGCAAATCAACTACAATTAAACCATTAACTCCGACTTGTTTACATTTTTTTAAAAATTTATTTTCACCATATTGATATATCATGTTGTAATAGCCCATTAATAACAAAGGTTTAGAATTTTTTTTTTTTTTAAAATTTCTTACAATTTGAAAAGTGTCTTTCATTTTAATTCCATTATTAATTGCTCGATAAGAAGACGTTTGAATTTGTCCACCATCTCCAATCGGTGTATTATGAGGAAAGCCTAATTCGCATATATCCACATATTTTGAAATAGAATTTAATATTTCCAGAGATTTTTTTTTATTATTGTCTCCTGCAACTGTGTAGGTTAATAAAGCTGGTCTTTTTTCTCTTTTAGTTTTTTTAAATGCTAAGCTAATTGGTGAAATTGCCATTGTTTAAATTCCTAATCTTTGTTTTAAAATATCTTTGTCTTTATGTGCGTCTCCACACGAATTTACAATTATGATTGTTTCCTTGCTTAATTTTGGAGCTATTTTTATTGCTTCAGCAAAAGCATGACTCGGTTCCAAGCTAGGATTTAAATTTTCAAATTTAGTGACTAACTGATATGCGCTTAATGCCTCTTCATCACTAGCTGCAGTATATCTTGCTCTTTTGGCATCTTTTAAGAAACAGTGAAGCGGAGATACTCCGGGATAATCTAACCCAGCACTAATAGATTCAGTTTCTTCTATCTGACCTTCTGAATCCATGATTACATATTGGGAGGCACCGTGTAGAATTCCAATTTTTGAACCATAAGTTAAAGGAGCAGCATGTCTCTTACTTTTTTTTGGCCCACCTGCTTCAACACCAACAAACTCAATTTGTTTTTTATCATAATGCATAAATTCATTCCAAAATCCGAAACTTGAAGATCCACCCCCAACACAGTTTAATAATTTTATTTTTTTTGGAATTTTTGCAAATTCTTTTTTTATTTGTATAAGAAGCTCTCTAGAAATTTGTGATGTGCTCCATCCACAAATTTTAACAAAAATATTTGGTCCTACAGTAGAACCTACACACATATGAGTAGTATCGCAGTTTGAGACCCAGTATCTCATGCATTCACTGACAGCATCAACAAGTGTTTGACTACCAGTATAAACTGGAATTATTTCCGCACCATTTTTTCTCATTGCATCACAGTTAGGTTTTTGTCTTTTAATGTCTTTTGCTCCCATAAATATTTTGCATTTTAATCCAAATTTTTTCGCAGCCATGCTAAGCATTTTGCCGGCATATCCTGCTCCTGTGTCTCCCACTATGTATTTTTTTCCAGCTTTTTTTGCAATAAGGCAATGAACTGTAGCATTATAAATTTTATGAGCTCCACCATTTGCTTCAGAAACAACTTTTGTCCATATCTGAGCACCGTCTAAATAATTTGTTAAGTTTTTTAGTTTTATGAATGGAGTAGGGGCACCAACCCAATTTTTAAAATAGTAATCTCTTTCTTTAATAAATTTTCTGTCTTTTCTTAGTTTTTCAAACAATATAGTAAGATCTTCTACCGGTTTTTTTAATGTTTCAGGAATAAAATTGCCTCCAAATTTTTTTCCCCAAAAACCATCTTTATCGTGCTGGTCTATTAAAGGTGTACCTTTTTTAATGTTCATTATTAAGATTTTTCAAATTATTTAAAAAATTTTTTATTTTTGATATATCTTTTACTTTATTTGTTTCTAAAGCACCAGAAACATCAACTATATCAGCTAGATTAAAAATTTTTTCAAGTTTATCAATATTTATATTTCCAGCTATCATTTTAGTAATATTATTAGAAACAGACTTCATCCAATCATAATTCCAACTTAAACTTTTTTCCAATCCAGAACTATCCCATAAAATTATATCAGCACAATTTTCAAACTCTTTGTAATTTAAAATATCTTTTTCTTTTTTAACCTGAATTGCAACAATTATTTTTTTACCAAATTTAGATTTTATTTTATAAACAAACTCACTATTAAAATTTCCATAAATTTGAAAATAATCAATATTTAGTTTTGAAAAATTTTCCAATTCTTCATATTTTGGTTCAACTAAAACAGCAACATATTTAGTATTTTTTTTTTTTATATTTGTTAGTTCTTTTGCTTTTTCAAATTGAATAAATCTGTGACTCTTTTTATAATTAAGTATAAAGCCACAAAAGTCAGCGCTGCAATCAATACAGGCTTGCACCTGATCAGCAGTCGAGAGGCCGCAGATTTTAACTTTCATTAATTTATTTTATAGATTTAATTAATCTTTGTATATTTTTTTTGATATTACCTTTGGTAATACTTCTTCCAATCACTATAGACGTTGCTCCACTATCAAAAGCTTTTTTTGGAGTCATTATACGTTTTTGATCTTGAGCCTTGTCTCCATCTAATCTTATACCTGGAGTTACAATTTCCATTTTTTTACAAATTTTTTTAATTACTTTTATCTCTTGTCCTGAACAAACAATGCCGTCTAAGCCACTTAATTTTGCTAATTTGGCTTGCTTGGTTACTAGTTTTTCAATTGACTTCGTATGTCCTATTTCTCTTAAATTTCTGTTAGATAAACTTGTTAATACTGTAACACCTAATATTTTTAATTTACTATTAATTTTTTTTGCGGATTTTTTTACAGCTCTTAACATTTCATAACCACCATTTACATGTACTGTAAGATATTTAATATTTTTTAAATCTCCTAATGCCCTTACCCCCGAAGCACATGTATTTGGGATATCATTAAGTTTTAGGTCTAAGAAAATTAATTTATTTTTTTTAATTTTATTTAAAAATTGTCTACCTGATTTTGAATAAAAAAATTCTATGCCAAACTTATAACCAATATTTATTTTATTTGTTTTGGTTTCTTTGATTATTTTACTAACTTTTTTTGTGCTCTTTGTATCACAGGCTATAAAAATATTTTTATTCATTATTATTTATTTTTTTAAAAAGTTCTTTAGCCATTTTAAAATGAATACTTTTTTTTTGAGGAGTTTCAACTTTTTCACCCGTCTTTGGGTTTCTAGAAATTCTAGCCTTTTGTATATGAGTAGAAAAAGAACCAAAACCCCTAATTTCACATCTTTCTCCTTTATAGAGAGCTTCTTTTATTTCTTTAAAAAAAATATTTATTACTTTCTCCAGGTCTTTTGAATAAAAATTAACATATGAATTCTTTAAATTTTTAAGGAGGTCAGACTTTTTAAAAGTAGACAATTTAATTTATTCTTTTTTTTTCGTTTTTTCTTTTTTTTTTAGTTTACTTGATAAAGACGAAAATGGAAGATTTTTACCAGAAAGAGGAGAGCTAAATTTAGAAACAGCAGCTTTATTCTGTAGTTCTTCTAGCAATTTTATACTTAACGAAACCTTTCTTTTTGGAATATCTAGCTCTGATATTGCAGCATCTATACGGTCAGATCTTACAAATCTTGAAGGTCTTGCATCTGCAGCATTTATAGCAATTTGTGATTTTTTAATAGAAAATTCTAGTTCACATCCCTCTGGTTTTACCATCAGACCTTTGTTGTCAGAAGAGATAACTTTTACTGTTATTGCATCATTTTTCTTTTTGTTTTGAAACCAATCAAATGGATCTGGTTTTGTTTGTCGAAGACCAACGCGAACTTTTTGTTGATCTTTTTTTATCTCTAACATTTTAACTTTTAGTCTGTCACCTTTTTTATAATTCTTTAATTCTTCTTCACCATTTTTTGCGTAAGTTAGGTCGTTACAGTGAAGAAATGCTTCAATTTCTGATTCATTTAATTTTAAATAAATAGCATACTCATTCATATGGCTGACAGTTCCCTCAACCTCACTTCCAACAGGATATTTTTTTTCAATTATTTCGTAAGGATTTTTTTTAGTTAGCCTATGGGATATTGCTACTCTTCTTTTATCTCGATCAATTTCTGTAATTACACATTCAATCTCATCACCCACATTAAACATTTTTTTTGCAGAAAGATTTTTTTTTGTCCAGCTTAGTTCGCTTGAATGCAAAAGGGTGCTTAATCCAGGTTCTAACTCACAAAAAGCTCCAAAGTCCATCAATTTAACAACTTTAACTTTGTATGGTTTATTTAATTCATAATTAGAAATATGTTCAAATGGGTCTGGAGACAGCTGTTTAATAGAACAACCCACTTGCAATTTTTCTTTATCAACTGTTATTACTAGAAGGTCATGTTTTTCACCAATGTTAAAGATTTCATCTGGATGATTAACTCTTGAATAACTTATTTCCTGTAAGTGAACCAACACATCTAGTTCAGAATTTACATCAAAAAAACATCCAAAAGAGCTATAACCTTTTACTATTGCGTTTTTAATGACATCGCCAACTTTATATTTTTCTATAATTTTTGCCTTGTCTTCTTTTTTATTTGTAGAAATAATTTGTCTTCTAGAAACACATGCGTTTCCTCTTATTTTATCTAATTTTATCAATGCAAATTTTTGCGGCTCATTCATCAAATGAGAAATATCTTTAAGTGGTTTATCTGAAATTTGAGAACCTGGACAAAACATTAAAGATCCTGTATCTATGTGTTCTACGATTACACCTCCTTTGCATTTAGAGGTAATTTTACCTATGATAGGCTCATTTTTTTCATAGGCTTTTTCAAGTTCATACCATCCCTTGATTTTTTGAGCTTTATTTGCCGAGACTAATACTTCTCCATTTTTGTCTTCAATTCTCTCCAATAATACAGAAACTTTTCCACCAACTTTTATTTTGTCAAAAATTTTCATTGTTTTTAGTTCATTGATATCCAATACAGGTTCTGATTTTAGTCCCTCAATAAATAAAAAAACAAATTTTTCCGTAATTTTTGTAACTTTTCCTTCTATAATTCTGCCTTCTTCAATTTTTGCTTTTGAAAGTTGTGCGTTGAGTAGCTTTTCGAATTCTTTGGATGCTGGAGTTTCTAATTCTTTATAAATTTCCATATTTTTTAATAATCGCCTTTTTAACTAATTTACTAAGTTTAACCTCCATTTGTTTTTTGTTTATTTTAGTGGTGTCAACTAATACAGCACCTTTCACGAAAAGCAAGGGACTTTCTCTTCGATTTTTATCCATAAAATCTCTCTTTTTTAAGGCTTTTTCCACATCTTTAAGTGTGATTTTTTTATTTAGTTTTTTAAATTCTTTAAATCTTCTTTTAGCTTTTTTTTTGTAGGAGCATTTAAAAAAAAGTTTTAGATCTGCATTTGGCATTATTTTTGATTGAATATCTCTACCTTCAAGCAATATTTTCTTATTTTTTTTTATAAAATCTAACTGGAATTTACGCAAAGAAGCTCTCACATATTTTTTTTTAGCTATGATTGAAGATAAAGCTGTAACTTTAGGATTATAAAGATTGTTTGAATTAAGCTTTGTTAATTTGATATTTTTTGCTATTTTATTAATAAATTTAGAATTATATTTTTTTTTATTTTTTAAAATTCTAAATGCTAAATATCTGTATAGTTTTCCCGAAGAAAGAAATTTAAATTTAAATTTTTTAGCAATAATTTTGCTTCCTGTAGTTTTTCCAGAGGCACTACTACCATCTACAGCTATAGAAAATGAAAAATTATTTTTTTTCACTAGTTTATTTTTGCACCTAAAGATTTTAATTTTGAAAAAAATTGGGGGAAAGATGTATTAATTGAGTCACTATCATAAATTTTCCATCTACCTCCCAGCACAAGTGCAGCAACACATGACATCATGCAGGCCCTATGATCTTTGTTATAATTTTTTATTTTATAATTTCCATTTAATTTTAATTTTGGATTACCATATATTTTTAAACTATTTGAAGTTTCTTTTACTTTAATTCCTATCATTTTTAAAAAATTTGAGGCAAATTTTAATCGATCAGATTCTTTATGTCTTAGTTCACCTATATGATTAAAGTAAGAAATTCCTTTTGACTTAGCGCATGTTAAAAAAATTAGAAGGAATTCATCTATAGTTCTACTATTCATTTCTCTTGCACAATTAATTGACTTTAAAGATTTTCCACTTTTCACTAAAATATCTGCCACATATTCACCATTATACATTTTTTTATTAATTAATTTTATATCTGCATTCATTTTTTTTAATATATCAATAATTCCAGTTCTTGATTTATTTACATTGATATTCTTAATTAATAATTTTGAATTTTTTGATAATAGAGTTAACACAATAAAAAAAGCACTTGAGCTAATATCACCTGGAATTTTGTAGTTAAAACCATTGTATTGATTATCTCCTTTAATTTTTATGATATCAAATTTTTTTTCTCGTTTAATTTTTATTGGAAGTTTTAAGAATTTAAATAATCTCTCTGTATGGTCCCTTGAAGGAACTGCTCTAATTTTTGTAATTCCAGGTGTATTTAAAGCACAAAAAAGTAAGCAAGATTTTACTTGAGCGCTTCCTATCAGCTCATCATATTCAATAGGTCTTAAGAAATTAGTTCCAGTGATTTTTAAAGGCAACTTATTTTTTTTTGATTTAGTTTTAATACCAAAAAGATTTAAAGGTCTAATTATTCTTGAGAAATCTCTTTTAGATAAACTTTGATCTCCTTTTAGAATTACTGACTTTGTTGATTTTGCTAAAACACCACAAATAAGCCTTGATAAAGTTCCTGAATTTTGACAGTTTATTACAGTATTGTTATTGTATAGAAAACTATTAAGACCCTTTCCATTTATTTCACAATATTTTTTATTTTTAGTTACTTCTACACCCAGTTTTTTTAACGCAATCAATGCACTATTAACGTCTTCAGAATTTAAAAGATTATATGCTCTTGATTTTCCGACAGCTTGAGCAGCCAACAAAGCCCATCTTATACTTAAACTTTTATCACTACTAACTGAGATTTTTTTTTTAAAACTTTTTATTGTTTTATTTATATTAATGATTTTTAACATTTAAATTAACTATTATTATTAGTAAAATTTAAAAGATTCACCAAAATATGCAGACTTAGCATCAGCATTATTCATCAATTCCGACGGAGTTCCTTGTGCAATAATTTTGCAGTTAGAAAGTACAATTGCTACATCCACACATGACAATAAATCTCTTGCCTGATGATCGCATATACAAATAGCGATATTGTTTTGTGTTTGCAGGTTAACAATAATTTGTTGAAGCATTTTTATCGTTAATACATCTAAAGCTGAGAAACATTCATCTAAAAGAAGTACTTTAGGGTTTCCCAATAATGCCATAGCAATAACCAATTTTTTTTTTTGACCTCCTGATAAAAATTTTGCTTTAATATCTCTAATTGAATCCAATTCAAATTTGGAAACTAATTCATTAATTTTTGACATTCTCTGTCTATCATCTTGTATTAATATTTCTGCAATTGCTTTTAGATTTTCTAATAAAGTTAAATCATGAAAATAGCCTCCATGTTGAGGAACATAGCCTATTTTAAATTTAGTTGTTCTTAGATAAATTGGGTAGTTAGTAGCATTTATATTATCAAAACTGATAGTACCATAGTCAGGCTTTATTAAACCTGTTATTAGATTGAATATTGTTGATTTTCCGACTCCATTTGGCCCTAGCATTCCCAATATTTCACCTCTATTTATATTAAAACTAACATCATCCAAGATTTGTCTTTTGCCAAATGAAAATGAAATTTTTTTCAATGAAACTAATGGCTTCCGTCTTTTAAAAGATTTAATTCTAAATTTTTTAATTATTGCCATTTATTGTTCAGTATAGATCTTTACTTTTTTATAATTATTATCCATAAAAATTCTAGAGTTTTTTGTTATTAAGTCAATTTTCAATATATCAGCGTAGAGTTTTGCATTATCGTTATTATATACTATTTCATTATAAATAGTCGCTAAGTTATTTTCAAAAGATAAATCTAAATTTTGACTTCTTATTTTTTGATTTTGATAGTTTAACAAAACATTTTTTTTAAAGTTTGTTTCATAATTATTTTTGTTATATTTTGCAAATTTTGATTTAATTGAAATTGGGTCTGAATTAACTATATATATTACAGCATAAACGTCAGTCATATTTACTATATCGGGATTTTCAATATTTATTTCTCCAAGCTCAGATCTTATCTCAAACTTGTTACCCAAGCTATCTGTAGATGTATAAAAAATTTTTTTAATTATATTAGATGATTTCTCACTTATAGTAATTTCAGTATTTTGTTCTTTATTAGAACTATTAATATCAATTTTTGTATTTTGATAAAAATAATAATACACACCAAAAGTTATTCCCAAAATAATTAGCAAAAATAATTGAATTATTGTTTTTATATTCATTTATCTATTCAATATTAGCCTCAAGAATATTATGTATATGAATTATACCAATAGTTTTTTTTGGAGATCTTTTGTTATTGACACACAAACTGGTAATTTTATTGGTTTGCATCATAGATAAAGCTTTTGTAACAAGCATATCTTGATTTATAGTTATTGGATTTAAAGTCATTATTTTTTTTACTAGTATATTTTGTAAATTTTGATTTTTTTGTATAATTCGTTTTATATCACCATCAGACAGTATCCCAGTTGTATTTTTTTTAGAGTTTCTTACAACTATAATTCCTAAGTTTTTTTGTTTTAAAACTTTTAAGACTTCCTTCATTCTTAAATTTTCATTTACAAAAGGAATTTTATTATTTCCTTTTATCATTAAATCTTCAACAGTTAGGAGTTTCTTAGATAGGGCTCCAGCTGGGTGCCATTTTTTAAATGACATAATGCCATGTTTTTTAAATTTCATAACAGCAATCACCAAAGAGCTTCCAAGGCTTGCTTGTGCAATAATAGAACTACTTGGAACTATGCCACCAGGCCCAGACTCTTTTACTTCTGGAATTAAGAGTTTTATGTCTGAAGCTTTATATAATATTGAATTTTTTTTTGCGGTTATCCCAATTAAAGTTATCTTGTTTCTATTCGCATATGATGCAATTGGTTTAAGTTCCTCAGTTTCACCAGAATTGCTAATAAGTACAAGAACATCCTTACGTGATATACTTCCAAGATCACCATGAGAACAATCAGAAGCAGATAATGCAAAACTTGGTGCGCCCACAGAAGATAAAGAAGCCGCAATTTGTGATGCCACATGACCACTTTTTCCCACACCAATCAATATAGTTTTTGAATTACATTCACCAATAATTTTTACAGCTTGATTAAACGATTTTCCAATTGAATTTTTTAATTTTCGTAACGCTAAAATTTGTAGACTAATAGTATCAAGAGCAGTTTTTTTATAATTTTCTTTTTTCATTTAATGGCTCCATACATCATGAGGTATTAGAGCAAGATCAAGATCAACACGGATCCCTACATATTTAAGAGCCTCTTTATAAAGTTCCATTCTTTTTTCTCTA
Source organism: uncultured Pelagibacteraceae bacterium (assembly GCA_902570055.1). Classification (GTDB taxonomy): domain Bacteria; phylum Pseudomonadota; class Alphaproteobacteria; order Pelagibacterales; family Pelagibacteraceae; genus Pelagibacter. The sequence continues at coordinate 36,028 of CACFWQ010000002.1, read as the reverse complement.
ACTAAAATTTTATTTAATTCTTCATGTATTTTATATAAATGCACAACATCTGTTGCAGAATATTTTAATTGCTCAGGATCTAAATTTTGTTTTCCCCAATCAGAACTTTGTTTTTGTTTACTTATGTCAATCCCAATAAATTCTTTAACTAGAGCTTTGTAAGAATGTTGATCAGAATAACCTCTTCCTATTCTTGACTGAAGCTTGCTACATTCAATATTTTTTACATCAATTTTTAAATAATATTTAATCATTTCAAGATCTTTTCTAGCATAGTGAAATATTTTTTTAATATTATTATCTTTTAACAAATTAATAAGATTAGGAGCTTTATAAGTTTCTCTGTCGAGTTGAACTATATGTACTGTTTTGGAATTAGCAGAACATAATTGAATTAAACATAGTTTGTCTTTTCCAGGAGTTAAACCAGTAAACTCTGCATCAGCCGCTACAATTGGCCCCAAGGTTAAATTTTCTGGTAGATCGTTTTTGTGTAGTTTAATATCTAAACTCATTTTATAATTATATATATATGAAACCAAAAAATTGTCTAATTTTTGGCGCCAGTGGCCAAATAGGACGTAATTTAATTCGAAAGCTTACAAAAAACAATTATAAGGTTACAGCAGTTACGAGAAACCTCCATCAAAAAGGTTATCTTTTAAAGACACAAGCAAATCCAGGTTACATCGACATTGTGGAAAGTAGCATTTTTGATGAAAACAATTTAAGAGAATTAGTTAAGAATGCGGATATATGTATTAATTTAATAGGGATTTTGTTTGAAAAAGGAAAAAATAATACTTTTATAAATATAAATGAAAAATTTCCTATTTTTTTAGCAAGTTTATGTAAAGAATATAATTTAAAACAATTTATTCATCTTTCTGCTCTAGGAATTGAGCAAGCGATTGATTCAAAATATGCTCAAAGCAAACTGAATGCAGAAAAATTTATTAAAGAAAATTTTAAAGAATGTACTATTTTAAAACCATCAGTTGTTTATTCTGTCGATGATAATTTTACTACAAAATTTATGACAATTCTTAAAATCCTTCCATTTTTTCCATTATACTACAATGGTAAAACAAAATTTATGCCAATTTATTGTTCTGATCTTACAGAAATAATATACCAAGTAACTGATCAAAATTTAAAATCTATAACAATGGAATGTGTTGGGCCTCAACAAATTACACTAAAAGAAATTTTACAAAAACTTTTAAAATCAATTGACAAAAAAAGATTGCTAATACCAACACCTTTGATTATTGCAAAGCTTGTTTGTTTATTCTCTGAATTATTACCTAAGCCATTAATTACAAATGACCAACTAAAATTATTGAGATACGACAATATACCGTCTGGAAATTATAAAACTAATTTCGATTTAAATTTTCCAAGCCATGCAAATTTTGATTTAGAATTGCAGAAATATTCATATATGTGGAAAGAAGCGGGTCAATTTTCTCAAATTAAAAATAAAAATTAAAATATATTTTTTTAAATTTCTTTTTTTGAAAAAATTTAAAAAAAATGTTAATTTAATAAAATTAAAACTTTAGGCAGATTTGGTTTTTTTCTCTATGTATTGTTGTAGCTCGTTATTTTTTTCTAAATCATCTTCCTTTTTACCTTTAGGTTGGAAAGCATAAAGCAAATGTAGTTTGCAATATGAAAAGTCTCTTAAAGAAGACCTCCCACAAAAATAAAATGAGCTTTCATTAGGATGTCCAATTGGCCACTTACAGGTTTTTTCATCAAGCTCTTCAAGTTGTTTTGGATTTTCTGGTTCAAAATCTTTTTCTATTAAAAGAGATTTAAATTTACTTTTTCTTATTCTTGTTCTTTTTTTTGGAAATTCAAATTTACTGTCTATTTTTTTTGAATCAAAATTACTTGCAACAGTTCTAGTTTTAATTTTTGAAGATAAGTTCAATCTATGTGCTTTTCCAATTACAGCATTTCTACTAATGCCCCCTATAATCTCAGCTATCTGACTTGCTGTTTTACCTTTGCCCCAGAGCTCTTTTAGTTTAGCTATTCTTTCCTCATTCCAACTCATAAATACTACATATAGTGTATATAAATTATATACTACCATATTCAGGTACTCACATTAGATGTTAAAATTCAAGCTATTTTTTTGTTTTTTTCACAAAATTAAAAAAAAAACGTTATGAATGGTCACTTATGGTTGTAAAAAAATATCAAATTGGTTTAAGAAGATTTGGTTTAGTGAATTGGGTTGGATTAAAAAGTTTGTATGTTAAAGAAGTAAGTCGCTTTTTAATTGTATGGGCTCAAACTTTGCTCTCTCCACTTGTTTCTAGTTTATTATTTTTATCTGTACTTTCATTAGCAATAGGGAATGAAAGAGGAGAAGTGTTAGGTCATTCTTTTATAAGCTTTTTAGCCCCAGGTCTTATAGCCATGTCAGTAATTCAGCAAGCTTTTAGCCATTCTGTATCAAGTATTATGATAGCAAAAATTCAAGGTAACATAATAGATACACTAATGGCACCATTATCAGCTACCGAAGTAACAATAGCTATAATATTGGCTGCAGTTACAAGAAGCTTAATTATTTTGTTAATTTCAGTTATAATTTTTTCATTTATTATTGACATAAGTATCGCCAATTTTCTTTATATTTTAATCGGTACATTTTTAGGATCTTTTATTTTGGGTTCTCTAGGCTTTATTACTGGACTCTGGGCTGAGAAATTTGATCATACTGCTACTATAACTAATTTTATTGTTACTCCATTAAGCTTTCTTTCCGGAGTGTTTTATTCAATTGATAGACTTCCTACTTTTTTTCAAACAATAAGTCAAATTAATCCCTTTTTTTATATTATAGATATTACTAGATTTGGTTTTTTAGGTGAGTCAGATGGTTCGATTTTTTTTGGATTAATTTTCTTAACAATTCTTTTATTCATAGTCTGGTTTCTATCTTACTATTTATATAAAATAGGATATAAAATTAAATCTTAAAAATGAGCGCACTTGTTAAAAATTATAATAGAAGAAAAATTTCATTTAAAAAAGGAAAAGGAAGTTTTCTTTATGCTAGTAATGGAAAAAAATATCTAGACTTTGTACAAGGAATAGCTGTAAATTCCCTAGGGCACGCAAATCCATATTTAATAAAAGCAATTAATAAACAGGCAAAAAAACTTTGGCACGTGTCAAATGCTTTTATAATACCAGAAGGTGAAAGATTAGCAAAAAGACTAACTCAAAAAACATTTGCAGATTTTGTTATGTTTCAAAATAGCGGAACAGAGGCAACTGAGGCCGCAATGAAAGTTGCAAGAAGATATTTTTATTCAATTGGACAACCAAAAAAGAATAGAATTTTATGTATAAAAAATTCTTTTCATGGAAGAACCTTGGCGGCAATTTTTGCAAGTGGTTCAAAAAAAATGACAGAAGGATTTGGACCTAAGGTGGGTGGTTTTGATCATTTTGAATTTGGAAACCTTAAATCTTTAAAGAGATCTATAACAAAAAATACAGCTGCAATAATGATAGAGACTGCATTAGGAGAAAAAGGAATTAAAGTTCATAGTAATTTTTTTTTAAAAGAATTGAGAAAAATATGTAATCAAAAAAAAATCTTATTAATACTAGATGAAGTTCAGTGTGGCATAGGAAGAAGTGGAAAATTTTTTGCATTTGAGTATGCAAATATAAAACCTGATATAGTACCTATTGCCAAGGGAATTGGCGGAGGATATCCAATTGGTGCTGTATTAATGAACAAAAAAGCTGCTTCTGGAATGGTTCCCGGAACTCACGGATCTACTTTTGGAGGAGCACCAATTTCAATGCAAGTTGGTAACGCTGTTCTTGATCAAATACTAAAAAAAGGTTTTTTAAAAAATGTTCAAAATATTTCAAAATATTTTCACTCAGGGTTAAAAAAGATACAGAAGCAGTATCCTGATATTATTAAAGAAGTAAGAGGAATAGGACTATTAATAGGATTACAGCTTTATAACAATCAATCAAAATTTATTCAAAAATTAATGAATAATAACCTTTTAACCATAAGAGCTGAGGAAAATGTAATAAGAATACTTCCTCCTTTGACAGTTAAAAAAAAGGAAGTTGATCTAGCAATCAAAATTATAAAAAAAGTTTGTAAGGAATATAAAGCTTAATGAAACATTTTGTAAATCTTAAAGATATTCCCACCTCAGATCTTAGAAAAATTATTTCAGATGCAAAAAAAAGAAAAAAGAAAAGAAAAAATTTAAATGCTTTAGATTTAGATAAAAATAGTCCTTTAAAAGGAAAACTTCTTATACAAATGTTTGAAAAATCTAGTTTGAGAACAAGATTAAGTTTTTATCTTGCTATTAAACAATTAGGTGGAGGTGCATTAACTTTAAGGCCCAATGAATTACATTTAAAAGAAGGAGGAGAGTCGCTTGCAGATACTGCAAAAATTTTATCAACTTTTGGAAATGCTTTTATGTTGAGAACCGACGATGATGCAAAGTTAGAAGAATTTAAAAAGCATTTAAATATTCCAATTATTAATGGTTTAAGCCCATCTTCACATCCAACTCAAGTACTATCAGATATCTTTACTATTGAAGAAATTAAAAAAAAACCTATTTCGAAACTAAAAATATGTTGGATTGGTGATGGAAATAATAATGTAGTTAATAGTTTGATTGCAGCATCAGTTAAATTTTCATTTATTTTAAATATTGGATGTCCAAAAAAATATGAACCAAACAAAACTATATTAAATTGGGTAAAAACAAATAATGGAAATATTAAAGTATTTAATGATACAAAAAATGCAGCAAAAAATGCCGATGTAATATTTACAGATAAAGTTATATCAATGAACGATAAAGTAAATAAAGTTAAAAAATTAAAAGAATTTAAAAACTTTAATGTTAATTCAAAAATAATGAATTATGCAAAAAGAGATTCAATATTTCTTCATTGCTTACCAAGAGGTTCTGAAGTTTCAAATGAAATATTTTTAAGCAAACAATCAAAAGTTTGGCAACAGGCGTTAAATCGAATTCACGTACAAAAAAGTATTTTATTGTATTGTTTGGAAAAATTAAGGTAACGGTTTAGGGTTATCACTATTTTCGTTTAGATAAAGTATTACAGAGGCTCTGTCTTCTTCTTTTTTTAATCCAGCAAACCCCATTTTGTTTCCTTTAATCCATTTAGATGGTTTAATTAAAAAACCATTCATTTCTTCCCAACTCCATTCTTTTTTATAATCTGACAAAGCTTTTGAGTATTTGTAATCTGTTATTGATCCAACTGGCCTAAACATTACGTTCCAAAGTTTAGGACCAATTTTATTTTTTCCATCAGAAGTTATAGAATGACACGCGGCACATTTTTTGAATACTTTTTTACCATCTTCAATACTGCCTAAGGCTAAAAAAGCCGAAATATCTAGTTGCTTTTCAGCAGTTCTCTCTATTGATGTAGCACTGACCATTTTTACTTCAACCTCATATCCCGGGACATCAGGTTTCTCCACATGAAAAATTATGTCAGATATTTTTCCTACCCCAAAGACCAATAAAACTGTTAATAAAACAGCAGCAATTATTTTATTTATCTCAAACGAATCCATTTTAATTTTTTCTAAAATGCACATATAACATGATAAATTATAAATTACTTATCGTTTTAATATGCTAATTTGCGTCCGTTAGACGCATAGGTTTGGATAAATTAATAAAAATGAGCAGAACTATAATCATAATTCCATCAAGGATGTCGGCAAGTCGCTTAAAAGGCAAACCTTTGTTAAAAATCAATAATTTACCAATCATTTGTCATGTAATGAATAGAGCAAAAGAAACTGGATTAGAAGCAATCGTCGCTACTGAAGATAAAGAAATTATGACTGCTATAGAAGAAAATGGAACAGGCAAAACTATTCTTACAGGAAATCATAAAACCGGAACTGATAGAATATTTGAAGCTTTACAAAAATTAAAATTAAATGATGTAGATTATGTTTTAAATTTACAAGGAGATGAGCCAATGATAAATCCAAAAGATATAATTAATTTAAACCAATTAATGATAAAACATAACTCAGATATGGGGACAATGGCCGCAAAGATTAAAGATGATAAAATTTTAAACGATCAAAATATAGTTAAAGTTGTTACAGATCAAAAGTTAGAAAATAATAATTTTGTTGAGGCCTTAAATTTTTCGAGAAAAAATTTATCAAAAAAAAACCATAATATTTATCATCATATAGGAATTTATTGCTATAAAATTTCTGTATTAGAAAAATTTGTAAATTATGCACAAACCAAAAATGAAATTGAAAACCATCTTGAGCAATTGAGAGCTTTAGAAAATAATATAAAAATAAATGTATCTTTAGCCCAATCTTCACCTATAGGAGTTGATACCAAAGAAGATTATCTGGCTTTAAAAAAAATTATGGAATATAAATCTTAAAATATGAAAATTGCTTATCAAGGAATCGAAGGTAGCTACAGCGAAAGTTGTGCAAAAGAAATGTATCCTGGCTGCAAAACAATTTCATGCAAAACTTTTGATGATGTTTTTAATCAAGCTAATGAAGATGATGAAATAAGAGCCATGATTCCTGAAAGTAATAAAACAACAGGAAATATAGGAGTTGAATATTTAATTTTTAAATATCGTTTAAATATTTATGCAGAGCATTTTTATCCTATTCAGCATTATTTGTTAGGTTTACCAGGAACAAAAATCAACGATATAAAAAATGTTTATTCTCATGCACAAGCTCTTAGCCAATGTCAAAAATATATAAAAAAAAATAATTTTATTGAAAATGTTAGAGCAGATACTGCTGGCTCGGCAAAAATGGTTAAGTCTGAAAATAATAAATCAAATGCAGCAATTTCATCAAAGTTAAGTGCCAAAATTTATGATTTAGAAATACTTGCGTCCAACATAGAAGATGACAAAGGAAATGTAACGAGATTTTTATTGATGGGAAAACCAATTTTTCAACCAGAATTTAATAAAGATAAATATATAACCTCCATTTTATTTAAATTAAAAAGTAAACCAGCTGCACTATATTCGGCACTATCTGGCTTTGCCATACAGGGTGTTAATTTAACAAAACTTCAGAGTTATCCTGAAAAAAATTCATTTAGTTCTTACTTTTTTCTTTGTGATCTAGATGGACATATAGAGGAGCCAAAAGTTCAAAAATCTCTAGAAGAATTGGGATTACATTGTGAGGATTTTCACGTATTAGGTGTTTTTATTTCAGATAAATTTAGAGAAAAATAAATTTATTTTTACTTTGCTTGAAGAATAGAAAATATTGCTGTTATAATAAGATTGGAGGCCAGTCAGGTGAAAGTACCATGAACTCCCCCAGGCTTGAAAGAGAGCAAGGGTAATGAGTAATATTCAGGTTGGTTGGTCTCCTAGTAAAATTAATGACAAAAAATAATAAAGTTTTAGCTTTAAAATACAGACCGCAATCTTTTGAGGATTTAATCGGACAAGAAGTTATTGCAGAAACAATATTAAATTCGATAAAATTAAATAAAGTTCCCAACGCTTATTTGTTTACAGGCATTAGGGGTGTTGGAAAAACAACTATAGCAAGAATAATAGCTAAAACTTTGAACTGCTCGAAAGAGACCGGCAAACCTTGTAAAGAAAAATTATGTGATAATTGTAATGCGATATCAAATAGTAATCATATTGATGTACTAGAAATGGATGCAGCTAGCAAAACAGGAGTTGATGATGTTAGAGATTTAATTGAATTTTCAAGGTATGGACCAACATCAGCAAAGTATAAAATTTTTATTATTGATGAAGTACATATGCTAAGCAAACAAGCATTCAATGCTTTGTTAAAAACTCTTGAAGAACCACCTGAATATTTAAAATTTATATTTGCAACAACTGAAATTAAAAAAATACCAATTACTGTTGTATCAAGATGCCAAAGATTTGATTTATCTAGAGTAAAATCGTTAAAATTATTTAATTTTTTAAAAAAAATAAAAGAAAAAGAAAATGGAAAAGCTAGTGATGAAGCGCTTAAATTTATTGTTAGAATTTCAGAAGGCTCAGTAAGAGACGCTCTTTCACTTTTAGATAGAGCGCTTTTAAGCCAAGAACAAGGTGCTGAGTTTAATTTAGATAAGGCTCAAAAAATTTTTGGATATTTTGATAGGTCCTATTTAATAGAATTGTTTAAATATATTTTTGAAGGAAATGAAAAAGAAACACTTAAAATTTATAGATCAATATATGATCAAGGAATTGCACCAAAAATATTTTTAAATGATTTTTTAGAATTATTATATTATTTCAAAAATATTTCATCTTTAAAATCTGATAGTGCAAATTTTTCTTTAAATGATAAAGAGTTTAATAATATTAAGCAAATATCAGAAAACATAAACAATGAGACCTTGTTACTATTTTGGCAATTTACTATTAAAACTTTAGAAGAAATTGATATTGTTTCAAATCAAAATTTATCGATGGAAATGTTTTTGATAAGACTTATTTATTTAAAAGGAATGCCGAACATTTCCGAAGTAATTTCTGAAAATAAAAATATAGCTGAAAACAATAAAGATCAAGCTACTAATCAGAGTCTATCTTATGATCAAGATTTAGAAAAAGATTTATTAGATATAAAAAATAAAACAATAGGTCAAATTAAAAATGTTACTCAGGAAAAAAAACTAACCGATCACCCAACTTTAAAATCTCCAAATAAGACAAATTTACAAATCAAAACTTTTGATGATTTAATTAAAGTTTGTAATTTAAAAAAAGAAATTAAATTAAAATATGAATTAGAAACTAACGTAAATCTTGTTAGTTTTGAAAATCGTAGAATTGAAATATCATTTAATAATAATTTAGATAAAGAGTTCATAAAAAACTTGTCTACAAAATTATATGAATGGACTGATGAAAGATGGATTATATCATTAAGTCAAAAAATTGGCCAACCATCCCAAAAAGAAAAAACTCATATTTCCAAAAACCAATCTTTTGAAGAAGCCAAAAAAGATGAAGTTTATAAAAAAATTTTAGAGTTGTTTCCAGATGCAGAATTAATCGATATTAAATCTAAAAATGAAAATTAATGACTGATTTTAGTAAAATTTTGGATAAAGCAAAAGAATTAGAAGAGAAAATGAAAGAGAGTCAGGAAAAAATAAAAAATATTAAGGTTGAAGGAACCTCAGGAGCTAATTCAGTAAAAGTTATTCTTAATGGAGATGGTGAAATGATTAAATTAGAAATTTCTCCAGAGACCATCAAAGAAGATAAATCAGTCATTGAGGATCTTATAGTGGCAGCATATAATAATGCAAAGATTCAACTAAAATCAAAAACTTCTGAGGAAATTTCAAAAGTAACCGGGGGTTTTGGCATCCCAGGTAGCTTTAAATAACTTAATTAATTTAATGGAAAATATAAATGAATTAAAAGAATTAATTAGATTAATTTCTAAGTTACCAGGCTTAGGAAAACGTTCAGCTCAACGTTTAATCCTTAAACTAATTAATAATAGAGATGAGCTAATGAAACCCTTGGTAAATAATTTAGCTCAAGTTTATAAAAATGTATCAAGATGTAGGAAATGTGGAAATTTAAAATCTAATTCTACTGGTTGTAATAATTGTCAAATTATTGATAGAAAATTAAAAAAAATATGTGTAGTTGAACAAATTAGTGATCAGGTTGCAGTGACAAACTCAAATGTTGCGACAGATTGTTATTTTCATGTACTTGGTGGAACACTTTCATCTTTTAATAAAGAAAGAAAAGAAGATCTTTTAATTGCTTCTTTGGTTGAAAGAGTAAAAAAAGATCAAATTGAAGAAGTAATCGTTGCTACCAGCTCCACTGTTGAAGGACAAACCACTGCGTATTATATCCAAGAAGAACTAAAAAATTTAAATGTTAAAGTTTCAAAACTAGGGCAAGGAATAAGTGTTGGATCATCCGTTGAAGATTTAGAAGATGGAAGTTTATTGGCTGCATTTAAAAATAGAACAATAATTGAAAATAAGTCTGACTAATTCTTTTTAAGAAGTCTATTAAGATGAAGAATTGGCTCAGTATAACCAGACGGCTGGTTTCTTCCATGAAAAACAAGCTCACAAGCTGCTTTAAAAGCAATAGATTTATCAAAATTGCCTGACATAGGCTGGTAGGGAGCTTGACCTTTCATACCCGGATCTTTTAAGTTTTGATTGTCCACAACTTTTGCCATTTTTTTCATAATTTCCAAAAATTGTTTTTTACTGCAAACACCATGATGTAACCAATTAGCTATATGCTGACTACTTATTCGGCAAGTAGCTCTATCTTCCATTAAGCCAATACCATTAATATCAGGGACCTTGGAACATCCTACAGATTGGTCTATCCATCTAACAACATAACCCAAAATTCCTTGTGCATTATTTTTTAACTCTTCATTAATTTCTTCTATGGACCAGCTAGGTCTATCTGCTATAGGAATAGTTAAAAGATCTAAAAGTTTTGCTGATTTTCTTTTTGATAATTCTTTTTGTTTAGAAAATACATTTATTTGATGATAATGAAGGGCGTGTAATGCTGCAGCAGTAGGACTGGGAACCCAGGCACAATTTGCACCCGCTTTAGGATGAACAACTTTTTGTTCCATCATATTAGCCATTAAATCTGGCATAGCCCACATACCTTTTCCTATTTGGGCTTTTCTTGAAAAGCCGCACGAAAGTCCAATATCAACATTATTGTTTTCATAGGCAGAAATCCATTTTGATGATTTCATTTTAGCTTTCTTAACCATTGGACCCACTTCCATTGAAGTATGTATTTCATCACCAGTTCTATCTAAAAATCCAGTATTTATGAAAAAAACCCTATTTTTTAGTGCTCTGATACACTCTTTGAGATTTACAGAAGTTCTTCTTTCCTCATCCATTATACCAATGAGAATTTGATTTTTTTTCAAATTTAAAACTTTTTCTACTTTTTTAAAAATTAAGTCAGTAAATTTACATTCTTCCGGTCCATGCATTTTAGGTTTAACTATATATATAGAGTTTGTTTTAGAATTTCCTTTTTCTTTAAAATCATGAAGACATGCCGCAGAGGTAATAAACGCATCTAGAATACCTTCAGGGCATTCTGAACCATCTTTTAAAAGAATGGCAGGGCTTGTCATGAGATGGCCCACATTTCTATTTAATAACAGTGATCTGCCATGCAATTTAAATTTTTTTCCCAGGGGAGATATGTAATTTATATCGGGGTTTAGTTTTCTTAAAATTTTTTTTCCATTTTTTGTAAATTCATCTTTTAAATTTCCTTTCATTAAACCTAACCAATTTCGATATCCAAGAACTTTGTCTTCAGCATCAACCGCAGCCACGCTATCCTCATGATCGCAGATAGTTGAAACAGCTGATTCTAAAATAATATCATGAATTTTAATTTTGTCTTGATTGCCATCAGGATTATTTATCTCCATATCTCCACCTTGATCAAATAAAATATTAATATGAAGATTATTATTTACGAATAAAAGTGAAGATAATTTATTTGATTTTTTTTTATAGCCCACAAACTGTTTAGGATTTTTTAATTTTAAATTTAATTTATGGTTTTTAATTTTAGGGATTTTTGTTAAATCTTTCCAACTTTTGATTTTTAATGGCACATATTTATCTAAAATATTACGAGCATACCCAATTACTTTTTTTCCTCTTATTGGATTATAAGTTTTTCCTCTCAATGCACCCTGAGTCTCTGGAATTACATCTGTTCCATACAAGCTATCATATAAACTTACCCATCTTGCATTTGCTGCATTTAATATAAATCTTGCATTGGAAATAGGGCAAACTAATTGTGGACCACAAATACTTGATATTTCCTTATCTACATTTTTTGTTTTGATTTTGAAATTTGTACTAGTTTTTTTTAGATAACCAATTTTTTCTAAATATCCCTCATATTTCTTGATATCAATTTTTTGACCCTTTCTTTCTTTGTGCCAATTATCTATTTTTTTTTGTAAACTTTCTCTTATTTCTAATAATTCTTTATTTCTAGGTGATAGTTCATGAACATACTTATCAAATCCACTCCAAAAACTTTCTTTTCTTATTTTTGTTCCTGGCAATAATTCATTATTTACAAAATTTAATAATGTTTTTGTAACAGATAGATTTTTGATTTTTATATATTGTTCTTTCATATTAACTCTTTAATTCTATACCCCATCTGTCTTTTTACCTGAGAGATTTACTCCTTCGGTGAGACCCAGTCTTCTTTCCAGAGCTAATATGTTTAAGGTCCTTTTGCCTGAGAGTTTCCGGGGTCGTTGCTCCTTCGGCGCTACAAAAAGTAGTCTCTCCCTTAAATATTGAATCAATTGTATTATGTTAATTTATAATAATCTAATGAAATATTTTACATTTTATTGCCTTATTTTGTTATTAATCAATAGATAATTTTATTTATAAATGAAAAATTACTTAAATTTTGAGACAGAAATAAAAAAAATTGAGAGTGAGCTAGACCAGCTTAAAGACCCATATAATCAAGAAGGATTATCAGAAGTTGATACTGAAAAAATATCAAAAATTCAGTCTGAGCTTAACAGTAAATTAAGGGAAGTTTATTCTAAACTAGATCCATGGCAAAAAACTCTAGTAGCTAGGCATGAAGATAGACCAAAATCAAAATTTTTTATAGAAAATTTGTTTGAGGATTTTGTTCCTCTTTCAGGAGATCGTTACTACGGAGAAGATCGATCTGTTTTAACAGGCTTTGCAAAATTTATTGGAAGATCAGTCCTTGTTATCGGACAGGAAAAAGGAGAAGATCTTGACTCGAGGATTAAAAGAAATTTTGGAATGATGAGACCAGAAGGTTATAGAAAAACTAATCGTTTAATGAAGTTGGCAGATAAATTTAATATACCAATTATTGCATTTGTTGATACGCCTGGCGCCTATCCCGGAGTTGGCGCTGAAGAAAGAGGCCAAGCAGAAGCAATAGCAAGATCCATCGAATGTTGTATGGAGCTAAAGGTTCCAACTATATCCATTATTATAGGAGAAGGTGGCTCAGGTGGAGCAATTGCACTAGCATCATCCAACAAAGTTTTGATGTTTGAAAATGCAATTTATTCAGTTATATCGCCAGAGGGATGTGCAACCATATTATGGAAAGATCCAAAAAAAACAATGGAGGCATCTACTGCTATGAAATTATCTTCAAAGGATCTATTAGAGCTATCTATAATTGACGAGGTTATTAAAGAACCATTAGGAGGAGCTCATAGAGATAGAGACTCAATTTTAAATAATGTGAAACTTTCAATTAAAAAAAATTTAAATGAATTTAATTCTATGAGCAGAGATGAAATTTTATTGCATAGAAAAAATAGGTTTCTGTCAATAGGAAGAAGCAAAGGCTTTGGAAAAAGAACAGATACAGATGTTGATTTGAGTATTAAAGAAGATTTTTTACAGAAAGTGACTTTATTTGCTAAGAATTCCAAGTATCAAATTATATTTGTATTTTTTCTTATAATTTTTGCAGCAATGATTTTATTAATATAAGGCACCACAACACTGTTTATATTTTTTACCAGTAGCTTCACATCTTTCATTTCTAGAAATTTTCTCTCCTCTTTTTTTTAGAAGAAGACAATTAGGATTATTTGAAATATTAATTTTTTTTGTATTTTTAATTTCATTTATTTCTTCATTTTTTTTTTCTACAATCGTAAGATTTAACAATATTGTAATTAAGTCAGTTTTTAATTTTTCTAATAAATTTTCAAATAAATTAAATGCTTCTTTTTTATATTCCACCAAAGGATCTCTTTGTCCATAAGACCTTAGACCTATAACTTGTCTAAGTTGTTCTAAATATTGAATATGTAATTTCCAATTTGAATCTATTATTTGTAAAAAAATTCTTTTTTCGATTTCCTTATTTCGTTTTTCTCCTATATATTCAGCTCTTTCATTTCTTTTTTTATTAAATTTTTCATAGATTTGGTTTTTAAATTCACTATCATTTTGGTTGATTAATGTATCGGTTTCCTCTTTGGTAAAACTTTTTCCAAGAATTGATCTAATTTTTTTTCCTAGTTCATCATTTTTTGGGTCTATTAAATTTTTATTTTTATAGTCTTTAAGGTTATTTACTATTTCATCTAAAAAGTTGTTAGAGTATTTATAAATTTCATTAATTTTCATAAGATTGTTTCTTTGTGAAAAAATAACATGTCTTTGATCATTTAAGACATTATCAAATTTTAGAAGAGTTTTTCTGATATCAAAGTTTCTAGCCTCAACTTTTTGTTGAGCTCTTTCAAGAGCTTTATTTATCCAAGGATGGTCAATACTTTCTCCATCTTTTAAACCAAGCTTTTGTAAAATATTATTCATTGATTCCGAACCAAATATTCTCATTAAGTCATCTTCTAAGCTTACGTAAAAAATTGAATTACCCTCATCCCCTTGTCTACCCGATCTTCCTCTTGCTTGATTATCTACTCTTCTAGATTCCATTCTTTCCGTTCCAATAACAAACAATCCTCCCAATGTTTTAACTTTACTTTTCTCTTCAATTAATTCTTTTGAAGGTACGCTTCCTTTTTTCCCTCCTAGCTGAATATCAACACCTCTACCTGAAATACTAGTTGTAATTATGACTGAGTTAGTTTTCCCCGCATTAGCAATTATCTCTGCTTCTTTTTCATGATTTTTTGCATTTAAAACTGTATGAGCAATTCCTTTATTTTTTAAAAGTTTTGAATATTTTTCTGAATTATTAATACTTGAGGTAAAAATTAAGATGGGTTGGCCTTTTTTATTGCACTCAGAAACTTTTGAAATAATTGCGGTATTTTTTTCTTCTTCAGTTCTATATATTTGGTCATTCCAATCTTTTCTAATCATTTTTTTGTTTGTAGGAATAATTACAACTGGAAGATTATAAATTTCATAAAATTCTTCAGCTTCCGTAAATGCAGTTCCAGTACAACCAGAAATTTTTTTATATAGTTTAAAATAATTTTGATAGGTTATAGAAGCTAATGTTTGATTTTCTACCTGAATATCAATTTTCTCTTTTGCCTCTAACGCTTGGTGCAGACCATCTCCATATCTTCTTCCTTCTAAAATTCTACCAGTAAGTTCATCAATAATTTTAAGACTTCCATCTTTCACTATATAATCCTTACCCTTTTCAAATAAATGATTTGCTCTAAGAGCTTGATTAACATGATGTACCAGTTCTAAATTTTCTGGATCATAAAAATTATTATTTTTTAATATACCCACTCTAGAAAAAATTTTTTCTATATTGTCGACTCCTTTATTAGTTAGAAGAATATTTTTGTCTTTTTCATCTATTTCATAATCTGTTTTTGTAAGTTGTCCAATTAGTCTGTCTACAGATAAATATTTATCAGTTTTATCTTCTGTAGCACCTGAAATTACCAAAGGGGTTCTTGCCTCGTCAATTAAACAAGAATCAATTTCATCAACTATAGAAAAATTGTGAGAATTTTGAACTATTTCTTCAGAGGAAAATTTCATATTGTCTCTTAAATAATCAAAACCTAGTTCACTATTTGTTGCATATGTTATGTCGCAATTGTAATTTTCTTTTCTTTCAAAATCATCTTGATAATTGTTTATGAAACCAGACTTTAAACCTAAAAAATTATAAATTTGACCCATGTTTAAACAGTCTCTTTTTGCAAGATAATCATTAACTGTTACAATGTGTACACCTTTTGAGGTTAAAGCATTGAGGTATGCGGCAAGAACAATAGTTAATGTTTTACCTTCTCCTGTTTTCATCTCAGCAATTTTGCCCTGATGAAGAACAATGCCACCCATTATTTGAACATCAAAGTGGCGTTCATTTATTGTTCTTTTTGAGGCCTCTCTAACACACGCAAATGCTTCAGGTAAAATTTTATCTAAGCTTTCCCCTTTTTTTATTCTTTCTTTAAATTCTTTGGTTTTGATTGGAAAATCTTCATTTTTAAGTTTTGAAAATTCTGGTTCATTTTTATTTACCTTTGCAACAATCTTTATTAATTTATCAAGCTCTTTTTGATTACTTGACTTAATAAATTTGGATATGAAATTTATTGGATTAAACATTTTTTGGTATATTAATTAAATATATAATTTAATATAGGTATTAAATAATTTTTTTAAATAGCATGGCAATTAACATAAAAAATTTTCTTTTATCTAAAGATAAAAAGTCGAGAATTGGTCACTTTCAAGACCTAGACCATATTGATGGTGTTGCTATATCTGTGGTATCAGCGAATCTTTACAAGGATCCAAGAGACGATCTTGTTCTTTTCTATTTTAGAGACGGAGCAAACTACGCCTCTGTTTATACTCAGTCAAAAATTATATCAGAAAATATAAAATGGAATTCATCTATAAAAGGAAAAAGCATAAAAGCCATACTAATAAACACAAGGAACGCAAATGCTTTTACTGGAAAATTAGGATTTAAAGGAATAATTCAAATAGCAGAAGAGCTATCAAAGCAGCTTACAATTAAAATGTCTGAAGATGAAGAAAAAATAAACTCAGTAAAACCAAACGAAATACTATTTGGATCAACAGGTACAATTGGTGAAATATTCCCCACCCAAAAAATTCATGAAGCAATTCCAGATCTTATAAAAAAAATTAAATATACTCAAAACAAATACTTGTGGATAAAAGCTGCTTTGGGCATTATGACAACCGATTTACAACCAAAATTGGCAATGGAGGAATGCAAAATAGGAAGTTCTGTTGTTAAAATTTATGG
The DNA here is from genome assembly GCA_902570055.1 of uncultured Pelagibacteraceae bacterium. GTDB lineage: Bacteria > Pseudomonadota > Alphaproteobacteria > Pelagibacterales > Pelagibacteraceae > Pelagibacter. The sequence goes on along the minus strand of CACFWQ010000002.1, from coordinate 19,159 downwards.
GATAGCAAAAGGCTCTGGTATGATTTTTCCTAATATGGCAACAACATTAGGTTATATTTTTACTGATGCAGATCTTCCGTCTAAAATTTTGAAGCAATTATTGAAAAAAAATATTGAAACAACTTTTAATGCCATTAGTTGCGATGGAGATACAAGTACAAATGATATGGTTTCAGTTTTTGCTACAAAAAAAATCAAACATTCAAAAATAACAAGTGTTAATGATAAAAAGCTTCAAGAATTTGATCAAAAATTTCACACTGTATTATTAAATTTAGCAAAAAGAGTTGCGGCAGATGGAGAAGGCTCTTCCAAGTTTGTAACCGTAAATACAATTAATGCAAAAACTTTTACAGATGCTAAAAATGTTGCCTTTTCTATCGCAAACTCTCCTCTTGTAAAAACTGCAATTGCAGGAGAAGATCCAAATTGGGGAAGAATAATAATGGCCATAGGAAAGTCCAATGTTAAATTAAATTTGAAAAAATTAGCAATAAATTTTGGTGATATTAAAGTTATAGAAAAAGGCCAATTAGTTCCAAACTATCAAGAGATTGAAGTTGCAGAATATATGAGAGGAGAAAAAGTAGATTTAACAGTAGATTTAAATATAGGTAAAAAAAATTTTACAGCATATACAATGGATCTAACAAAAAAATATATTGAAATTAATGCAGACTATAGAAGCTAAAAGAATTGAATTTTAAAAAATAATAATTAAATATTTTATATGATTAGATATAGACTAACATGCAAAAACTGTAACAATTTTTTTGATAGTTGGTTTTCGTCTTCAAAAGAATATGACAAGTTAAAAAAGACAAAACACTTAAATTGTCATTATTGTGGTTCTATTAAAGTTGAAAAAACTTTAATGGCGCCAAATATTATGAACTCAAAAAATGACAATATAACAACCACAAAAGATAAAAAATATATTAAAATAAAAAATAAAATTAAAGAATATCAAAAATTTATTAAAAAGAATTTTGATTACGTTGGAGATAATTTTGCTTATGAAGCGAGATCTTTGCACTACGATGACAAAAAAAAATCAAAAGGTATTTATGGCAAAGCTTCAATTGATGAAATTTCAGACCTTAAAAATGAAGGAATTGAAACTGACGTAATTCCCTGGTTTCATAATGAAGAAAACTAAATTTTTTTTAATATAAGTATATAGTTTACAGATTTGTCATTAGATAAATGCCATTTATCTATTACTGGGTTAAACTTCATTCCATTTATTTTTTTTAATTCAAGATTAGACTTTTTACCTATTCTTACTAATTCATTGGGTTTAACAAATTTTTCCCAATCATGAGTTCCTATTGGAAGCCATCCAAGAATATATTCTGCTCCAATAATGGCAAACAGATAGGATTTAAAAGTTTTATTTAAAGTTGCAATAAACATTAAGCCATTTTTTTTTAATAAATTTGAACTTTTTTTGATAAAGAAGTTTAAATCTTCAACATGTTCTACAATTTCCATATTTAGGATTACATCAAACTTTTTTTTAATATTTAGTTTTTCTGGTGAGGAATTTATATAATTTATTTTAAGTTTATTTTTTTTTGCGTGATACTTAGCTACTTCAATATTTTTTTTAGAGGCATCAATAGCTGTAATGTTAGCACCCAATCTACTCATTGGCTCTGAGAGTAAACCTCCACCACATCCAATATCTAATATATTAATGCCTTTAAGAGGAGGATTCGCATATTTAACTTTAAAATGTTCAATAATATTTTCCTTTAAATATTTAATTCTTATTGGATTAAATTTATGTAAAGGCTTAAATTTACCATTTGGATCCCACCATTCAGAGGCTATTTTTGAAAATTTTGCAATTTCTTGTTTATTTATGGTGCTACTTTTCATTGTTAGTTGACATTACAATTAAGATGTATTTTATCAATATATTTTAATTTTTATAAAAAATTATTATCAATGAAAATTGTTGTTTTAAAATTTGGCGGTACATCTGTAGGCACAGTAGATAGAATTAAGAAAGTAGCTAACATAATTATTAGCTATGTTAAAAAAAGATATAAAGTAATTGTTGTTTCATCTGCTATGAGCGGTGTAACAAATGATTTAGCAAAAAAATCAAAAAAAATAAGTAATAATTTTATTTCTTCCGAGTACGATGTTCTCGTTTCTTCTGGAGAACAAATGTCCTGTGCCTTAATTGCTGGTAGATTAAATCATCTAGGCTACAAGTCCCAATCTTGGATGGGTTGGCAGATTCCTATTATAACCGAAGGAAATTATAGCTCATCAAGAATTAGTTTAATTAATAAAAAGAAAATTAATAAATTTTTACGATCTGGAGGAATTCCTATAATTACTGGTTTTCAAGGTATTAATTTAAATAACAGAATAACTACTTTAGGAAGGGGCGGTTCAGACGCTAGTGCAATTATGTGTGCAAAATTTTTTAAAGCAAAAAAATGCATAATCTACACTGATGTTGATGGAGTTTATACAACTGATCCAAAAACTTTAAAAAAGGCAAAAAAAATAAAAATTATTTCTTATGAAGAAATGTTAGAAATGGCATCACTGGGAGCAAAAGTTATGCAACCAGCTTCTTTGCAAGATGCTAGGTTAAATCGGATTGATGTTAATGTAAAATCTTCATTTATAAATAAAGAAGGAACTTTAATTACAAAAAGGAAAAATATATTTAACAATAAGACAATAGCAGGATTAACATCTACTAAAAATGATGCAAAAATAACTCTCGTTGGAGTTAAAGATAAGCCTGGAGTAGCAGCTTCTGTATTTAAACCTCTTTCTCAGAATTATATTAACGTTGATATGGTTGTTCAAACTTCATCTGGCAATAAAAGAGAAACCGATATAACGTTTACTATTAAATCAGAAGATTTATTAAAAACTTTGAGGCTTATAAAACAAAACAAAAAAATAAAATATAGAGATTTAACAGTGAACAAAAATGTATCAAAAGTGTCAATTATTGGCGTTGGAATGATAACCACGCCTGGTGTAACATATAGGATGTTTCAAACATTGGCTAATATAGAGATTAATATTTTAGTTATTTCTACATCAGAAATTAAAATTTCAGTTTTAATTGAAAAGAAATTTGTAAAAAAAGCTATTTCAGCCCTTCATAGAGAATTTAAATTAGCCTAAATAAATTATGAGTCTAAGACCCTTTAGAGACATAAAAAGAAAAAAAACTAAAATTATAAATGTAGGAAATGTTAAAATTGGAGGGAATCATTCCATATCAGTACAATCTATGACAAATACTTTAACAAAAGATGCAAAATCTACAATTAAACAAATAAATGATATTTGTGAAGAGGGAGCTGACCTGGTCAGAGTTTCTTGCCCAGACGAAGAATCTACTTTTGCTTTAAAGGAAATTACAAAACATTCGCAAGTACCTATAATTGCTGACATACATTTTCATTACAAAAGAGCAATTGAAGCAGCAGAAAATGGTGCAAAATGTTTAAGAATTAATCCAGGAAATATAGGAGATAAATTAAAAATTTACGAAATTTTAAAAGCTGCTAAAAATAATAACTGTTCATTAAGAATTGGAGTAAATGCGGGATCTCTTGAAGAAGACATTTTAGAAAAGTATAGAGAACCTTGTCCCGAAGCCTTAGTAGAAAGTGCCCTAAGAAATATTAAAATCTTAGAAGATCAAGATTTTTTTAATTTTAAGATAAGTGTTAAATCTTCAGATGTTTTTTTATCAATTGCATCCTATCGCCAATTATCAAAAAAATGTGATTATCCCTTACATCTAGGAATTACTGAAGCAGGAAGCTTTATTCCAGGCAGTATCAAATCAGCTATTGGAATAGGCACGCTGTTATTAGAGGGTATAGGCGATACAATAAGAGTGTCATTATCTGACGATCCAGTTAAAGAGGTTAAAATTGGAAATGAAATATTAAAATCTTTAAATTTAAGGAACAGAGGTGTAAAAATAATCTCATGCCCCTCATGCGCAAGACAAGCTTTTCCAGTCATAAATACTGTTAAAATTTTAGAAGAAAAGCTTTCACATATTAAAACACCGATAACACTATCTATAATAGGATGTGTAGTGAATGGACCAGGAGAAGCGAGCATGACAGATGTTGGAATAACCGGCGGAGGAAAAGGAAATAATATGCTTTATTTATCAGGTGTACAAAAAGAAAAAATATTAAATGAAGATCTAATTATAAAAGTTATTAATAAAGTTGAAGAAAAAGCAGCAGAGATTGAAAAAAATAGTTAATGGTTCCAATAAAAAAAATAGAAGACTTAATAAATAAACATTCTTTATTAGAAAAAGAACTATCTTCTGGTAAAACGGAAAAAAAACAATTTGCTGAAAAGTCGAAAGAGTACGCTGATCTTAATGATATCATTGTAAATGCCAAACAATATAGTTCTTATGAAAAAGAAAAAAATGAATTAGAAAAAATTATTAATGATCCTAATAGCGAAAATGAGATGATAAAAATGGCAACAGGAGAATTAAAAGAGTTAAAAAAAAACCAAGAAATAAATGAAAAGAAATTAAAATTATTTTTATTACCTAAAGATGAGGCTGACACAAAAAATGCAATTTTAGAAATACGGGCTGGCACAGGTGGACTCGAGGCAAGTTTGTTTGCTGCAGATCTTTTTAAAATGTATGAAAAGGTAAGTTACAAAAAGAAGTGGCAATTGGAATTAATAAGCATATCTAAAAGTGATGCTGGAGGTTTAAAAGAAGTAATAGCTTTAGTTAAAGGTCGTAATATATATTCGACTTTGAAATACGAGAGTGGAGTTCATAGAGTACAAAGAGTTCCAGACACAGAAACGCAAGGAAGAGTTCATACGTCAGCAGCGACTGTTGCTGTTTTACCTGAGGCAGAAGAAGTTGATGTTAAAATTGAAGAAAAGGATTTAAGAATAGATGTTTTTAGAAGTAGCGGCCCAGGAGGTCAAAGTGTTAATACAACCGACTCAGCAGTTAGAATTACACATGTCCCAACAGGAATTGTTGTGAGCCAACAAGATGAAAAATCACAAATTAGAAATAAGGAAAAAGGATTAAAAATTTTACGTTCAAGGATTTATGAAATGGAGAGAAATAAAAAAGAAGAGGAGAGATCAAAAGATAGAAAAAGTAAAATAGGTACTGGAGATAGATCAGAAAGAATTAGGACTTATAATTTTCCGCAAGGAAGAGTTACAGACCATAGAATAAATCTTACCCTCCATAAATTAGAAGAGTTTATGCAAGGTGAAATTTTTGACGAAATGATTGAAAGTTTAAATCTACAGGCGCAACAAGAGAAATTACAAAATTTGACTTAATTATGATTATAGAAAATATTTTAAATCAAGCTTATCAAAAATTAAATAATTCAAATATTAAAAACGCAAATTTTGATTGCGAAATATTGTTGTCAAATATTATAAATAAAAAAAGAGAATATGTTATTTTGAACTCAAAAAAAATTTTAGGTAAAAAATATGTGAATATTTTTAATGGTTTAATAGAAAGAAGAAAAAAGGGAGAACCAGTAGCATATTTAATAAATGAGAAAGAATTTTGGAAAGAAAAATTTTACGTTGATAATTCTGTTTTAATACCAAGGCCTGACACTGAATTGTTAATTGAAAATGTAATGAAATACACTCATAGAGATTCTAAACTACGTGTCCTTGACATAGGAACAGGATCAGGCTGTATTCTATTATCTATACTAAATGAAAGAAAAAATTTTACTGGAATAGGAATAGATATTTCGAAAAAATCTATAAAAGTAAGTAAATATAATGCAAAAAAGCTCAAACTTCATAATAGGAGTAAATTTTATATTTCTGATGTTGACAATTTTTTAATTGGAAAATATGATCTAGTTGTATCAAATCCTCCTTATATTGAAAATACGATATTAAAATATTTGGATAGAGATGTTGTTGACTATGAGCCAAAGTTAGCTTTAAAGGGGGGGCATGATGGTTTTTCAGAGATTACAAAGGTAATTAATAGAACATCAAATTTGATAAAAAAAAATGGATTATTCTTTTTGGAAATTGGACATAGACAAAAAAAAAAAACTATTGAAATGTTGCAATTAAAAGGTTTTTATATAAAAAAAGTATTAAAAGATTATAGTAAAAATGATAGGTGCATAATTGGCACAAAAATTTAAATTCGCTAATTGATTAAAATATTTATTTTAAAATAATGAAGTCATATAGAAATAATAATAGAAGAGGTCGATTTAGAAATAACGATCGAAACTTTAAAAGAAATGGTGAAACGTCAAAATTTCATTCAGATTTTCCATCAAATTCAAATTTTAAAAGAAAAGCTCCAGGAAGAAATAATCACAATGCTTCTAAATTAATTGAAAAATATAATGATTTAGCAAGAGAAGCTCTGTCAAATGGAGATAAAATATTATCAGAAAATTATTTTCAACACGCTGATCATTTTACAAGAATTTTAACTGAACAAGAAAATGCAAAAACATTAAATGATAACGAAAATCAAAAACGTAACAAAATAGAAGTAGTTTCAGATAATACTAACAAAGAAGAAGTTAAGGAAAAAATCGACACCTAACTTTGATTAAAAATTAATTCAGACTTTAAAACATCAATTTTAATTTTTTGAATCTCAAATAATTTTCTATCTTTGCCACTTAAAATTTTTCCAGATGGTAATTTTAGTTTTTGGGAATTAATCCTTTTCCCATTTTTTATCACTTCATAATGTAGATGGGGTCCCGTTGACATTCCAGTCGAACCAACATACCCTATAATTCTTCCTTGCTTAACTCTAACTCCTTCTTTAATTCCCGAAGCAAATTTTGAAAGATGAGCATAGACTGTTGAATAAGTAGAATTATGTTTAATCTTAATACAATTTCCACCTCCGCCACACCATCTTGATCTTATAATTTTTCCATCTCCGGAAGCCATTATAGGTGTACCTTTTGGGGCCGCAAAATCAGTTCCTTTATGCATTTTATTAAAACCTAATATTGGATGTTTTCTCATACCATAACCAGAAGAGAGCCTAGCTCCATTAATTGGAGTTTTCATTAAAGCTTTTTTAACACTTTTACCATTTGGATCATAATGTCCTTCATTTTTTTTATCGATAAATAAATATAATGGATTTTCTTGACTAGTTAACACTAAGTTTGTAAAGATTATTTTACCAGTTTCAAATAATTTATCTTCTTCATCATGAAAACTTTCATAAACAATTTGATAGATATCATTTTTTCTTATATCTCTTTGAAAATCGACTTGAAATCCATAAATTTGTGCAAATTCTACAATTATACCTGGTGGAATTTTTGATTTAACCGCACTGCTGTATAAGCTTTTCAATATTTTTCCTTCTTTAAAATTAATTTTTTTACTTAAATTTTTGACAATTTCTCTCGATTCAAAAATATTTTTATTAAAATTTCTAACTAGCTGAATTTTTTTTGTTTTTGATACAGGAAAAAATAAGTTAATTACTTTTTTATCTTTATTATTTCTATCAATAGTGAATACTATTTGTTGATTAATTTTTAATTTTCTTTTTTTTTTTATTTTATTAAATTCTTTTATAATTTTTTTGATTTCTAGTTTAGGAATTTTATGTTTTTCTAAAATTCCGTTTAAAGTTTCCCCCGAAGAAACTTTGTGTTCAATTGTCAAATATCGCGGATCAAAATTGTCAAATATATGTGACAAGGTTTTCTTAAAATAAATATTATTTAAAACCTTAGAAAAATTTTCTTTTTTTTGATATTTATAAAGATTGTAAATTTGTATTGAACTACCTACGAAAAAAATTAATACTACTAATAGAATAATATCAAGATTCCTTTTAAATTGAGATATTATTTTAGTTAAACTGTATTTCATGTTCACTTTTAGAAATTGATTTATTGAAATTTAGAAACCAGAAAAAACCCTTATTTTCAAGAGTTTTTTGTGAATTTTTTCTATTCTAAGCCCTTGATTTCCTTACATTTTAGAATATAAGCGTCACACTTTCTCAATAAAATTATTGTGAATTATTAGGCTTTTGGGCCTAATTAGCTGTTTAAATTGTGAAAATTTAAGAAGAGAAGTGTGGACGGTTAAGGTTACCAAAATTTGTCGTACACACTTTAACATTATATAAATTTTATTCTTAGAATTTATATAGAAGCTAGTGTGCGCCGTTTTTAAACTTGAGAGTTTGATCATGGCTCAGAACGTACGCTGGCGGCACGCCTAATACATGCAAGTCGAACGAAGTAGCAATACTTAGTGGCAGACGGGTGAGTAACATGTGGGTATCTTCCCTTTGGTGAGGAATAACACGAGGAAACTTGTGCTAATACCTCATAAGTCTTTACGGAGAAAGCTTTATGCGCCATTGGATGAGCCTGCACTTGATTAGTTTGTTGGTGGGGTAATGGCCTACCAAGACTGTGATCAATAGCTGATTTGAGAGGATGATCAGCCACATTGGGACTGAGACACGGCCCAAACTCCTACGGGAGGCAGCAGTAGGGAATCTTGCACAATGGAGGAAACTCTGATGCAGCGATGCCGCGTGAGTGAAGAAGGCCCTTGGGTTGTAAAGCTCTTTCGTCGGGGAAGAAAATGACTGTACCCGAATAAGAAGGTCCGGCTAACTTCGTGCCAGCAGCCGCGGTAATACGAAGGGACCTAGCGTAGTTCGGAATTACTGGGCTTAAAGAGTTCGTAGGTGGTTAAAATAGTTGGTGGTGAAATCCCAGAGCTTAACTCTGGAACTGCCATCAAAACTTTTTAGCTAGAGTATGATAGAGGAAAGCAGAATTTCTAGTGTAGAGGTGAAATTCGTAGATATTAGAAAGAATACCGATTGCGAAGGCAGCTTTCTGGATCATTACTGACACTGAGGAACGAAAGCATGGGTAGCGAAGAGGATTAGATACCCTCGTAGTCCATGCTGTAAACGATGTGTGTTAGACGTTGGAAATTTATTTTCAGTGTCGCAGCAAAAGCGATAAACACACCGCCTGGGGAGTACGACCGCAAGGTTAAAACTCAAATGAATTGACGGGGACCCGCACAAGTAGTGGAGCATGTGGTTTAATTCGAAGATACGCGCAGAACCTTACCAACACTTGACATGTT
>CACFWQ010000002.1:0-5000 GCA_902570055.1 uncultured Pelagibacteraceae bacterium | reverse complement strand
AACATTAAAGACAATGGTAATTTTTTAATTTGTAACCAATCTAGAATATTTTTCCACAAAGAATCATTTAGAAGATTTTTAAATGTAGCTAAATTCAGTGAAACTGCAGCATATACCGGGTTTGATTGAGAATAACACTTTTCAAGATAAGCAATAATACTATCTTTTTCATTCATTTCAGTTTGATCTTTTGCTTTTTTTAAAGACTCTTCATAGTTTAAAATTAAATCATCTAATCTAAGCGAGGCCAAATATTTTTTCTTGTCCCAATCATCATTAATGAATAAGGACCATTCATCTATATCAAAAGGATTATTAGTCATTACAACAGATGAAACATTACTTAATGCAAATATATTTTTATCTGAATTAATTTTTTTATCATATTCATTACATATTGATTCAAAATTTTTATTATTGATTTCTATTTTTAGCTCATTAAGAATTGTGAGCACACCAGCACAAGCTTCTGATACTGGAGTTCTTTTTTCAAATAATTCATTCCAGATTAATGATGCTCTTTTTTCATCATTATAAGAATAAAATTTTGAGGCATCAATATCAGTAGCAGTTAACAATTCTGCAATTAAATAATGGTAATTTAATAAGTTTTTAAAGCCTATCAAAAAATAGTTTTGATGATTTGGGGGAAATATATGAGTATGTATATCAAATATATTTGTCTCGTTGATTACTTTAAACAAATTATCAGAAAGATCATCACTAGATAAAATCATTTATATAAAATTACTTGTTATCTTAGCATTAAGTATAAAATTTATACATTTATACTTTTTTTTAATAACTAAAATATTTTTCATTTTTAAGTAAAGTATTTTTCTTAATTTTTGATATAATATCTTTAAAAAGATTATTAATTTTTTTTTCCCCAGAAGCAATATAAAAAAGTCGTTTATTATTAATATACTTTGATATAACTAAAACCGTTTTATTATTATTTTTAAAATAATATTTTAATTCATTTTTTTTGAATCTTTCACCTTTGCTTATTTTGATCATTGCTTCACTTAATTTAAATCCTCTGACTATTGCACTGCCAGTGCTGTCATATCCACCAGATAATCTAGGCGTCATTTCTAGAATGATTGGTCCATTTTCAGAAAAAAAAATATCTGCTTTTAGTACATGACATTTTTTCATTTTGTTATAACCAAGCAAATTGCCTAATTTTAACATAATTTTTTTTATCTTAAGAATTTCTTTTTTTGGTTTTAATGAGGGATTTATATGTCCAATTTCATAACCAGCTTTATAACTAATATAAAGTGATTTAGGAAGATTTTTATAACCCATATTATCCCTAGGAAAAATTCTATCTACACAATTGAAGTAAATTATCTTTCCATCTTGCCAAATAGTTTCTGCCGACATCTCAGACAAAGTATTTTTTTTTGGAAAAAGCTTTTCTTCAATAATAATTTTTTTATTTTTGAGATTATAATTCAATATTTTAAAAAATTTTTTTTTCGTCAATTGTTGATTTGCTTTGAATTCATAAAATCCTTTGCTACCTGATAGATTTAGCTGTTTAAGAGTATAATCTTTGCTAAAATTTTTTATTTTTTTAATATAATCCTTATAACTAGAAATAAGATAACTTTCTGGTTGAGGTAATTTTCTTCTTAAAAATTTTCTAGTTAAATTCTTATCTTTACAAATTTTTGATATATCTAAGTTAGTGTGATGTAATTTATTTCTTTTTGCAAAATAGTTTACTGTGTTGTGAGCATCAGATGCAATTGTAAATATACCGGATAGCTTATTTTTAAAAAATTTTTCTATTAATTTATTTTTTTTTAGATCAACGATATCTATACAAAAAAATTTGTCAGCATATTTTCTGCAAGGTGCTTTTGAGCTTTTATCAGAAATTATAAGATTATAACCTTTCTTTTTTGCATAATATGCTGCTGGTATTTGCATTTCGCCGCCCGCAATCATCCATAAAGTTTTTTTGTTATGATTAATCATTTTAGTATTTCATATACTTTATTAAAATTAAAAAAATATATATATATAAATAAATATTTTTTTACAAATACGATTAATTTGTATAGTTTATTTGAATATTTAAGAAAAGGACTTATTCTTGCCAATAAAATATTAAAGAATGTTCTAATCAAATATTATTAATCAAATGACAAAATTTATATCTGAAATTTCAAGCAACCATAACGGAAGCCTCTCTAGATCTTTAAAGATGATTAAACTATCAGCAAATCTAGGTTTTGATATTGTAAAATTTCAATTATTTAAAATAGATAAATTATTTGCCAAAGAAATTTTAAATAAATCAAAAAATCATAGAGATAGAAAAAAATGGGAGTTAAAAGAAAAGTTTATACCAATCCTAGCAAAAGAGTGTAAAAAAAACAAAATTAAATTTTGTGTAACCCCATTTTATTTAGAGGCAGTTGATATAATTAAACCATATGTGCACTACATAAAAATTGCCTCTTATGAGTTATTGTGGAAGGATCTTTTAATTAAATGCGCGAAAACAAAGAAACCAATAATTATATCGACTGGAATGGCTAATATGAAAGAAGTAATTAATGCTACCGAAATATTGAAAAAGAATGGAGCAAAAAAAATTATTATTTTGCATTGTGTTTCAAACTACCCTGCGAAAATCAAATCATTAAATTTGTCAGCAATCAATACTATAAGAAAAAAAACTAAATTAAGTACAGGCTGGTCTGATCATTCAAATAATCCATTGATTGTCAGCAGGGCAATAGAAAAATTTAAATCGTCTTATGTTGAGTTGCACTTAGACTTGGAGGGTAAAGGCTATGAATTCAAATCAGGACACTGTTGGCTACCATCAAAAGCAAAAAATTTAATTTTTTATATTAAAAATCGAGAGAAAATTGACGGGAATGGTATTAAAATTCCAATTAAGTCTGAAAAAAATGAGAGAAATTTCAGAGCTGATCCTATTGATGGTTTAAGACCAATTAAAAAGTTTAGAAAAAAATATGAAAAAGAGTTTTAAATTCATATTTTTTGGAGCAGGTCCCAATCAATATCCTTTTATAAAATATTCAAATATAAAAAAAAACTATAATATTGTTATTCATAATAAAAAAGATTTTAAAGCAAAAAAATACTCAGATGAGTTTATATATGGATCAGTATATAAAAAAAAAAATATTAATAACTTATTAAAAAAAATAAAAAAAAAGAAAAACCTAGATGATATTGTTTGCAGATCTTCAGGTCCTTCAATAATTTCTGCTTACAAAGCCAATAAATATTTTGGGTTAAATAGAGTAAGTAAAAATTTAGCAAGTTGTGTATATAGCAAATTTTATTTATACAAATTTTTAAAAAAAAATAAAATACCGTCAATTAAATCAAATATTTTAAAAAAAATTAATAAAAAAAATTATTCTGGAATTTGGATTATTAAACCCGACTCCCCAATAATCGGTAAAAAATTTGTATATAAATTTGAAAATCAAGTTATAAACAAAAAAAATTTCTTTGCTGCTAAAACTGGGAGTGACAATAGAATGGTTAATATATCTCAATATGTACCAGGAAATGATATTACAGCAATTTCTTTTATCCAAAAAAAGAACAAAAAAAAAATTTTATTAAGTTTAATTAATGAGTGGAATTTTTTTCACAATAACAAAATTGATCTATCTAATCCTAGATCTGTTGCAGGCATATCTGCACCTCCTATAAAATTAAACAAAAAAACATTAGGTAAAATAAAAGAAATTCTTAATAGAATATTAAAACTATTTCCAAGCTATTATGGATTATTTGCAGTCTCTTTAAGAGTAAATAAAAATCATATTTATGTATATGAAATTAACTTAAATATTGATGCAAAGTATTCAAAAGTTATTTTTCCTAATCTTTATAGTCAGAAATCAATTTATAATCTAGAAATTGACAATCTGATGGAAAAAAATCTTAGAAAACTAAAATATATTAACAACAATAAATTTGTTGGTATCTTAAATAAAATTTTAATAAAAGATAAAGTTAAATATTTAAACAAAATTCAAAAATACGAAAAAAAAATTTAATTTAGAATTAAAATATATTTAAAATCTAATGCTAACAGCAATTATATTATGTAGAAAAAACTCTAGGAGATTAAAGTCAAAACATTTTTACAAAATTGGCAAACAGCCATTAATCGAAAACTTAATTAATTGCATTAGTTTAAATAAGAATATCAATGAAATATTTGTGGCCACTGGCCCAAAAAAAAATAATTTTATTTTTGAAAAAAGATTAAAGAATAAATATAAAAATATTAATTACTACTATCATCACAATGAATACAATGTTACTGAGAGGGTAGCAAATTTATCCAGACTAATAAAAAATAATTACTTTGTACTTATATCTGGAGATTGCCCACTTGTTGATAACAATTATATCAATATTTCTTATAACACATTAATTGAAAAAAAAAGATATGATCTAATACAATTGGAAAACTCCACTATAGAAGGTCACAATGTTTACAAAAAAAAGGTTTGGCATAAAATTAATAAATTATCAGACCTAAAAGATTATAAAGAACATCCAGGTTTAGTTTTAAAATATAAAAAAAAAGAATTTCAAATAAAAAATATAGATGCAAATCAATCAAAAAGTTTTCAAAAGTTTAAGGAAAAAAAAAAAATTAGAATGTCAGTAGACACTAAATCAGATTTGGAATTTTTTAACTTATCATATCAATTTCTTAAAAAACAAAAAAAAATTTTTAATTATGAAAATGTACAAGGTTTAAAAAAAATAAATAAAATATGCAACTCGCACGTTGTTCAACAAACACCTTTTGTAAAAAGAATTATTATATATTTAATTTCGTCAAAATCTAATAAAATAGGTTTTGGTCATTATAAAAGAAGTCAATCTTTAAAAAGAGAAATTGAAGAAACTACAAATTATTTTGTAAAATTAGTTTTATTAAAAAATAATAAAGACTTAAAAAAAATAAATAAAAT
>CACFWQ010000001.1 GCA_902570055.1 uncultured Pelagibacteraceae bacterium | reverse complement strand
AGCTAATGAATTTGCTATAAAAAATATTAAAATTAAAACAAACAAAGTTGAATTACCTGAATTTATTAAATTTATAAGGTCAACTTATCCTTCGCCATTTATATTTGTGCTGAATAATTCTATAAAAAAAGGAAAAATAGAAGGAGAAACAGAGTTATTTTTTAATAAAAAAGGTGAACTAATAGAAAATTATGAAATTGTAGGTTCAATTTCAAATTTAGGAGCGAATATAATAGATAAACACAGATTAGAAAATATTAATTCTAATTTTAAGATAAAAAAAGATTTTTTTAAATTTGATATAAATAGCTTTAAGTTGCATGGAATTTACTTTGATTCAGCAAATGTAAGTATTAAAAAAAATAACAATGATTTAGATATTTCGGTTATAAGTAAGAATTTAGGCAAAGTAGAAAATGTTGACAAATTTTTAAGTAATTTTAATTATACTGTTCCTTACAATAATATTAACTTTTCGAATTTAGATTTCAGCTTAAATAACAAAATAGATTTCAAACTTAAAAAATTTGTTAGGTTAAAAGATTTTAAAATGGAAGGATCCGGGTTAATTAATAATCTTTTATTAACTTCGGATGATTTTGAAAAAAATTCAAAATATATTGAAATAGATAAAAATTTAAAACTTCAAAATAATAAAATCAATTATAAGTACAATAATAAAAAATTAAAATTTGAAACTTCAGGAAAAATTAATTTTAAAGATGAATTTGAAAATTACAAAGCTGATATTGTCTATGACTACAAAAAAGATTCAAAAATTTTTAATGCTGATTTTGAACTGAATAATCCAAGTATTAGTTTTGAAAATTTAAATTATTATAAGTCCGCAGAAAAAGAAGCCAATCTTAAAATAAACGTTGTTTTTGATAAAAAAAAAAAAATAATTGAAAATTTAGAATATAATGAGTCCAAAAACATCATATTAATAAAAAACCTTGAGCTGAATAATAAATACCGAATTTTAGATTTTAATAGTATATCAATTAGTACTTTAAAAAATAATAATTTTAATAATGATTTTAAAATTTTTAAAAAAAATAAAAAAATAAATATTTCAGGAAAAAAATATGATGCTACATATTTTTTTAAAACTCTAAACAAAGATGATGACTCAAAAATTTTAAGTAAAAAATTTAAAGGAGAAATAAATTTTAAAATTGACGAAATTATTAGTAAAAATGATTCTATGTTTGACTTTATGGGTAAAGGACAATTAAACTCTGGAAAAGTACAAAAACTAAATGCTAAAGCCAATTTTTCTGATAATGAATTTTTAGATATTTCTATTATTCCCACTAATTCAAATAAAAAAAAATTGACTATTTATTCTGATAGAGCAAAGCCATTTGTTGATGATTTTAAATTTATTAAGGGATTTACTGAAGGAACATTAGAATATTCTTCTATTTATGATGATAAAATTTCAAAAAATAATTTAAAAATAAATGATTTTAAGGTTAAGGATGTTCCAGTTTTAGCAAAACTATTAAGTCTAGCTTCTTTACAAGGTATTGCTGATTTGCTTACAGGTGAAGGAATTCGATTTAATGAATTTGAGATTGATTTTAATTCAAAAGGAAAATTAGTAAACATAGACGAGATTTATGCAATTGGGCCAGCGATATCAATTTTAATGAGTGGTTACATTGAAAAAGATAAATTAGTAAGTCTGCGTGGAACGTTAGTACCAGCGACCACTATTAATAAAGCCATCGGATCTCTACCTTTAATTGGAAAAATACTAGTCGGAAACAAAACGGGAGAAGGTGTTTTTGGTGTAAGTTTTAAAATTAAAGGTCCTCCAAAAAAATTAAAAACAACAGTTAATCCAATAAAAACTTTAACCCCAAGATTTATCACAAGAACATTGGAAAAGATTAAAAAATCAAATTAAACAATTTTTAGAATTACGTGGTTTTTTTTACCATGAGATAATTTCATGGAATTACTTTGATCAAAATTATTAAATGTAACTATCAACTTATCATCTTCGACAGCTTGATTATTTATTTTAATACCTTTATTTTTTATCAATCTTCTAACTTCACTTTTAGAAGTTAATAATTTAGTAGTTATTACAAGATCTAATATGTTTATTCCATTTATTAATTCTTTTTTTTTGATATTAAATAAAGGCAAATCCTCTCCAATTGATTTTTTTTCAAAAGTATCCTTGGCAGTTCGTTCAGCTTTTTGAGTAGCTATTTTTCCGTGCAGCATTGAAGTAGTTTCATTTGCTAATAATATTTTTAATTGGTTTATATTGTCGTTTTTTATTTTTTCTATTTTTTCTAATTTTAAATCTGTAAACATTTGAAGAAATTTGATTACATCTCTATCATCTGTATTTCTCCAAAATTGCCAGTATTCATATGGTGTCAAAAGTTTTTTATCTAACCACACTGCTCCTTTTTCTGTTTTACCCATTTTAGAACCAGAAGCTAATGTAAGTAACGGAGTTGTTAATCCAAAAACTTGTTTGCTTGAATGTCTTTTAATTAGTTCCACACCATTAACAATGTTCCCCCATTGATCAGAGCCGCCTATTTGCATCAGGCAATCTTTAGTTTTATTTAGTTCAAGGAAGTCATAGGCTTGTAAGATCATGTAGTTAAATTCCATATAGCTTAATGATTGTTCTCTTTCCAATCTTAGTTTAACACTGTCAAAGCTTAGCATTTTATTAATTGTAAAATGCTTTCCAATTTCTCTTAAAAATTTTATATAATTTAATTTACCAAGCCATTTATAATTATTTACAAATATTGGTTTTGTTTTAGGATTTTTTGTTTTTAAAAAAATTTGAAAAATTTTTTCAATATTTTTTATATTTTTTTCAATTTCTTTTTCTGATAAAATTTTTCTTGTTTCTTCTTTTCCCGAAGGGTCGCCGATACGAGTTGTACCTCCGCCTAATAAAACAATAGGTTGGTGACCATGTTTTTGTAATAGTCTTAGACACATAATTTGCATCAAACTCCCCACATGCAAACTTGGAGCCGTACAATCAAATCCTATATATGCCTTAATTTTTTGTTTATTCATCAACTGTTCTAACTCATTAGAATTAGTGCATTGATTGAAATATTCTCTTTTTTTAAATTCAGTTAAGAACGAATTTTCCATATTTTTTAAAAAACAGTGTAGAATCAATATACTTTATTTAAATTAATTAAAAAATATATATGAACAAAAGCTTTTACAGCCTAGGTTTAATGAGCGGCACATCTGCAGATGGAGTTGATTCATCTATAATTGAATCTGATGGCAAAGATCAAATTTTCATAAAATATAATAATTACGATCCTTATCCTTCATATCTTTCTGATGAAATTCATAAAATTAAAGAAAAAATAGAAAATTTGGATGATTTAAATAAATTTTCTGATGAAATCGAGTCTGTTGAAGATAAATTGACTAATTTTCACGCTACTGTTGCAAATAAATGGTTTGAAAAAGTTAAAGTAGATATCGTAGGATTTCATGGCCAAACAATTTTTCATAATTCAGATGAAAAAATATCTAAACAAATAGGACTTGGCCAAAAACTTTCTAATCTTACAAAAAAAATAGTTGTTTATGATTTTAGACAGAATGATTTAAAAAATGGTGGAGAAGGGGCACCTTTGGCTCCTATTTATCACAGGTTATTAGTTAAGATGCTAACAAAGAAAAAAAAAATAGAAGTTCCAGTTACAATTTTGAATATTGGTGGAATCGCAAATATAACATCAATCAATAAAAACTATGAAATGAACAGTATGGATATTGGCCCTGGTAATTGTTTGATTGACAAATGGATAAGATTTAATTCAGGTAAAAATTTTGACGAAAATGGCAATACAGCAAAGTCTGGCAAGATTGATAAATTTATTTTAGAGCAGTCATTAGATAACTTTTATAATAGCAAAACTAGTAAAAAAAAATCTCTAGATACAAATGATTTTGATATAACTTTTGCAAGAGGTCTTTCATTGCAAAATGGTGCTGCCACACTTACTGAATTCACAGCAGATATTTTATCTAAAAAAATTTTAGATAATGATGTTTATGTTTGTGGGGGAGGAAGAAAAAATGAATTTTTAGTTAAATCAATTAAAAAAAAAATTAAAAATAAAATAAAAGATATTGATTATCTTGGTATAGATGGCAGTTTTATAGAGTCCCAAGCATTTGCATACCTTGCAATTAGATCTTATTTAAAACTACCAATTTCCTTTCCAGAAACTACTGGATGTAAAGAGCCATGTACTGGAGGAGTAATAGCAAAAAATTTTTAAAAAAGCGTTGTTTCTTTTTTTATATATTTATTCAAGGTTTTAATTAACAAGTTTTCAGATTTTGTAAAAAAATGATTTGCATTAGGTATTGATTGAAATTCAACTTTAATACCTTTTTGGGATGTTAATTTTTTATTTAATTCATTTAAATTTTCTAATGGAACTAGCTCGTCCTTATTTCCATACACCATTAAACCTGAAGTTGGACATGGAGATAAGAAAGAAAAATCATATACGTTTGGTTGAGGAGAAATAGCTATGAATCTATTTATCTCAGGTCTTCTCATTAATAGCTGCATTGCTATTAAGGAACCAAAAGAAAAACCTGATATCCAACATTGAGAATTATCGAAATTTTCTCTTTCAACCCAATCCAGCGCTGCTGCAGCATCTGCTAATTCTCCTTGGCCATTATCAAATTCTCCATCACTTTTTCCAACACCTCTAAAATTAACACGACAAACAGAAAAATTATTTTCAATAAACATATTAAATATTTCAACAACAACCTTATTGTTCATTGTTCCACCATATTGTGGATGTGGTTGTAAAACTAATGCTATAGGAGATGTATTTTTTTCACTTTTAAAATATTTTGCCTCCAACCTTCCAGCTGGTCCCGGTATAAATATTTCTGCAATTTTATTACCCATATATGTTATTGATAACTGTTCTCAAAAAAAAATACATTTACCACAAGTAAGCGTCATTTTGCTAATTTTTTTTATGATGACTAAACTTGACTATTTTAGTCAGGTATATATATAAAAGCCTGTTATTAAAGGAATTATATGAAACTTACTAGCAGAGGTAGATATGCTGTAATGGCTTTAGCTGACATGGCAGCTTTCGATAAAAAAAAACCAGTTTCTCTTCGCGATATCTCGTTAAGACAAAACATTTCATTAGTATATTTAGAGCAAATTTTTTCAAAATTAAAAAAAAATAATATTGTAAATAGTATTAGGGGAATTAATGGAGGATATATTCTTTCAAAACAACCTGCTGAAATAAAAATAGCTGATATTTTTTACGCTGTAGATGAAAAAGTAAAGACAGTTAAATGTAAAAAGGAATCTAAAAAGAGTTGCAATGGCAAATCTATAAAATGCAATACACATAATCTTTGGGATGAACTTGAAATACATATAAATAATTTCTTTGAAAGAAAAAATTTGAATGATTTGATTAACAACAATAGTAAGAGAATTTAAATGAGAGAAAAAGAACTAGAAAAACTAAAAGATTATAAATATGGTTTTACAACTGATATTGAAAATATCAAAGCTCCAAAAGGACTTAATAAAGAAGTAATTCAATTTATATCAAATATCAAAAAAGAACCAAAATGGATGCTCGAGTGGAGAATGAAAGCTTTTAATAGATTGCAAAATTTAAAAGAGCCAGATTGGCAAAAACCAAAATATCCTAAAATTAATTATCAAGACCTATACTATTATTCTGCTCCAAAAAGTTTTAAAAATAAACCAAAAAATTTAGATGATTTAGATCCAAAATTATTAGAAACTTATAATAAACTTGGAATACCTTTACAAGAACAAAAAAGATTAAACAACATAGCCGTTGATGCTGTCTTTGATTCCGTTTCAGTTGCTACTACCTTTAAGGAAAAATTAAATGAAAAAGGAATAATATTTTGCTCAATATCTGAAGCTATTCAAAAACATTCTAACTTAGTTAAAAAATATCTTGGCTCAGTGATTCCATTAACTGATCATTATTTTGCCACTTTAAACTCTGCTGTTTTTACAGATGGGTCTTTTGTTTATGTACCTAAAAATATTAGATGCCCCATGGAACTGTCCACTTATTTTAGAATTAATGCTTCTGACACTGGTCAATTTGAAAGAACATTAATAATTGCAGATGAAGGAAGTTATGTGAGTTATTTAGAAGGTTGTACCGCACCAATGAGAGACGAAAATCAATTACATGCAGCAAATGTAGAACTAATTGCATTAGATGATGCTGAAATAAAATATTCTACAGTACAAAATTGGTATCCGGGAGATAAAGATGGTAAAGGAGGAATATATAATTTTGTTACTAAAAGAGGAGCTTGTAGAGGAAAAAATTCTAAAATTTCTTGGACACAAGTAGAAACTGGATCAGCAATTACATGGAAATATCCAAGTTGTATTTTGCAAGGCGATAATTCTGTGGGTGAATTTTATTCTATAGCAATTACCAATAATTATCAAAAAGCAGATACTGGAACAAAAATGATTCATCTTGGAAAAAATACTAAAAGTAAAATTATTTCTAAAGGTATTTCAGCTGGAAAAGCCGACAATACCTATAGAGGCTTAGTAGATATAAATAGTAAAGCTTTTAACTCCAGAAACTATACTCAGTGTGACTCACTATTAATAGGAAATAAATGTGGAGCTCATACAATTCCTTATATTAAAAATAAAAATTCTTCTGCAAATATTGAGCATGAAGCAACAACATCTAAAATTAGTGATGAACAATTATTTTATTGTAATCAAAGAGGTTTAAATCAAGAAGAAGCTGTAAGTTTGATAGTAAATGGTTTTTGTAAAGAAGTGCTTCAACAATTACCAATGGAATTTGCAGTTGAGGCCCAAAAACTTGTAGGCATAAGTCTAGAAGGGAGCGTGGGTTAATGCTTAAAATTAATAACCTATCTGCAAAAGTTGAAAAGAAACAAATATTAAATAGTTTTAATTTAGAAATTAAATCTGGAGAAGTACATGCAATTATGGGCCCAAATGGATCAGGTAAAAGCACATTGGCAAATATTTTGTCAGGAAAAAAAGGTTATGAAATTTCTGGGAATGTGAATTATCAAAATAAAGATTTATTTAAATTAGGAATTGAAGAAAGAGCACACAAGGGATTATTTTTAGCATTTCAATACCCATTAGAAATACCTGGTGTAAACACATCAAATTTTTTGAAGACTTCTTTAAACGCAATAAGAAAATCTAATGGCAAAAAAGAACTTGATGCTTTGGAATTTTTAAAACTTGTTAAGTCAAAAGCAACTGAATTAAAAATTGACGAAAAAATTTTAAATAGACAACTAAATGTTGGTTTTTCTGGAGGAGAAAAAAAAAAGAATGAAATACTTCAAATGTCTTTGTTTGAACCAAAAATGATCATACTTGATGAAACTGATTCTGGATTAGATATAGATGCTCTTAAAATTGTAGCTAATGGAGTAAACAACTTAAGAAATAAGGAAAGGTCTTTTTTAATAATTACTCATTATCAAAGATTACTTGATTATATTAAACCAGATTTTGTTCACATATTAATGGATGGAAAAATAATCAAAACAGGCTGCAGCGAACTAGCATTAGAACTCGAAAAAGCAGGATATGAAAAAATATGATTGAAGAACTAAAAAATACATTTGAGAACTTTAATAAAAAAATTTCTAAAAAAAATATACTAGCAAAAACCAGGCTAGAGAATTTTAATAAGTTTGCCAAACTTGGATTTCCTAATAAAATTCTTGAAGATTGGAAATTTTCAGATTTTAATAGAATTATTTCAGAAAAATTTAAGAATATTAATGTAAATCCAGATGAACAAAATAAATTTAACTTTAATAATTATATAAAAGATTTTAAACACAATAAAATTGTCTTTCAAAATGGTTATTATAGTCAACACTCTTTTGAATATGAAAGTGAAGACAAAGTTATTTTCGATAACTTAAAAAATGGACCCTCGTATAAACCAAATGGATCAAACTCTCTAAATTTGCTTAACAATGCTTTTTTTACTGATGGACTTTTATTGTACATTAAAAATGGGTATAAATGCAAAAAGCCTTTAGTTATATATAATATTTTTAATACCAATGAAAATAATAATTTTTTTAATCAAAAATTAATTGTTAATGTTGAGGAAAATTCAAAATTAGATCTTGTTATTTGTACAATTAATTTAAATAAAGTTCCAATTTTTTTAAATACTTCTAATTTTTTTCTGGTTGAGAAGTATGGATTGCTTAAATTATTTTATATAAATGAATTAAATAATAAAGATTTAAATTATAATTTTAATGAAATTAATGTTGAAGAAAATAGTGTTTTTGAGAATTTAATTTTTTCTTATAAAGCAGCCTTTTTTAAAAATGATGTTCTATGTTTGTTGAAAAAAAATTATAGCTCAAGTTTTATTAATGGAGCTATTTTGGCACATAACAATGATCATCATGAAATAAAAACAGTCATTAAACATATTGGACAAAATACTAAGAGTTACCAAAAAATAAAATCTGTTTTGGATCAAAATAGTAGAGCAATTTTTCAAGGTAAAATTCATGTAGATTCTTGTGCCCAAAAAACTGATGGCTATCAATTAAGCAATGCTATTATTATAGATCAAGATAGTGAATTTGATTCAAAACCTGAATTAGAAATATACGCAGACGATGTAAAATGCTCACATGGCTCCACTTCAGGCAGTTTAGATGAAAACGCAATATACTATTTAATGACTCGTGGCTTAAATCGTTTTGATGCCAAAAAATTATTAATCAAAGGTTTTTTACAAGATTCTCTTGAAACAATTACAAGTTTAGAAATTAAAAAATTTTTTTTAAAAAAATTGGAGATTTTGTTAAATGAATATAGATAATATTAAGGAACAATTTCCAATATTTAATAACAAAATTAATAATAAAGACCTTGTTTATTTAGATAGCGCTAATTCTTCTCAAAAGCCTATTGATGTAATTGATAGAATGTATGATTTTTATACTAAAGAATTTTCAAACGTTGGGCGTAGTGTTCACTATTTAGCTGTTGCCGCTACCAATCTTTATGAAAATACTAGAATTTCTGTACAAAAATATATTAATGCAAAAGATAAAAATGAAATTGTTTTTACAAAAGGTGCTACGGAAGCAATTAATCTTGTTGCAAATACTTACGGTCAAAAGAATTTAAAAGAGGGAGATGAGGTTTTGCTGACAGAGCTTGAACATCATTCTAATTATGTGCCATGGCACTACTTGAGAAAATTAAAAGGTGTTAAAATTGAATTTGCAGAAATAAATAATGTAGGTGAAGTTACTTTAGAAAGCATTGAAAAAAAAATTACATCAAAAACTAAAATGATAGCTATTACTCATTTATCTAATGTAACTGGAGCTATTTTACCGATCAAAGAAATAACTCAATTGGCTCATTCAAAGGGAATTCCAGTTTTGGTAGATGGTTGCCAAGGAGCTCCTCATTTAAAACTAGATATGCAGGATTTAGATTGTGATTTTTATGCCATTTCTTGCCATAAAATGTATGGTCCAACTGGACTTGGAATTCTTTATGCTAAAAAAAAATGGTTAGAAGAATTACCTCCATACCAAGGAGGCGGAGGAATGATAGAACGGGTTAAAAAAAATGATATTTCTTATGGAGATTTACCTAATAAATATGAAGCTGGCACCATGGCTACAGCACAAGTTATTGCTTTTGATGAATCAATTAAATTCTTAAATAAAATTGGAATAGAGAATATTACAAAACATGAAAAAGATTTAATGGATTATGGACAAGAAATTTTAAGAAAGAATAATTCAGTAAAATTAATTGGTAATCCTAAAAAAAAAGGAGCAGTTTTATCTTTTACTATAGAGGGAATTCATCCTCATGATATTGCAACTATCTTGGATGAAGATGGAGTAGCTATAAGAGCAGGACATCATTGTTGTCAGATACTTCATGACAAATTAGGTTTAAATGCTACTGCAAGAGCTTCTCTAGGCATTTATAATACCAGAGAGGATATTGATAAATTAAATTTAGCAATAAATAAATGTAAAAAAATTTTTAGTTTAAAATGAATTTAAAAGAACTTTATCAAGAGATTATTTTAGAACATGGAAAAAATCCAAGAAATCTAAGAAGGACAGAAAATTTTAATAAGGATGCAAAAGGTCACAATCCTTTATGTGGAGACAAAGTACATGTTTATTTAAAATTAGATGAAAATAAAAAAATCGAAGATATTTCTTTTGAAGGTAGTGGATGCGCGATATCAATGGCTTCAGCATCTATAATGACTGACTTAATTAAAGGCAAAGAAGAAACAGAAGTTAAAGAAATTGTTGAAGATTTTTTGGGCATGATTAAAGAAAATCCAGAGTTAAATTCAAAAAATTTAAAAGAAGATGAAAAGACCAAGTTAATGTGTCTTTCTGGCGTAAAGCAATATCCAATGCGAGTTAAGTGTGCAACTTTATCTTGGCATACGTTGACATCAGCAATAAATAATACACAACATGAAATTAACACTGAAAAAATGGAGGTATAATGGATTTAAAAGAAAAAGTTATAACAGAAATTAAAAAAATCTATGATCCTGAAATTCCAGTTAATATTTATGAACTTGGATTAATTTATGATATTAAAATTGAAAAAGATAACAGTATTAAAATAAATATGACTTTAACTACACCAAATTGTCCAGTTGCTGAAAGTTTGCCGAAAGAGGTAAAGGATAGTATAATGGCAATTAAAGAAGTAAAAAATGTTGATCTTAATTTGGTTTGGGAACCACCCTGGGATAAGTCTATGATGTCAGAGGCAGCAAAATTGGAGTTAAATTTATAATGAAACAGGTAATAACTTTAAGCAATAGTGCGGCTAGCAAGATTAAGGAAATTATGTCGAAAGACCAAAATAAATCTTTAGGTGTTAGGGTCGGTGTAAAATCTGGTGGTTGTGCCGGCATGTCTTATATTATGGAATATGCTAAAGAAATTAATCCAAATGATGAAATAATAGAGGATAAAGGGGTAAAAGTTTTTGTAGATCCTAGTGCTATTATTTATCTTATTGGAACTGAAATGGATTATAAAAAAGAAGAATTTTCATCAACTTTTGTGTTCAAAAATCCTAATGAAACTGAAAGGTGTGGATGTGGAGAGTCTTTTAAGATATAATCTAGGTTATGAGAGATACTAAGCACTTAGAAAAACATTCGAATAGGTTGGCTGAAAGCAAGAAAGAAAAAGCACTATTCAGAACTCAGCGCAAAGCAGTTGAGGCTGGAGCGCATGGTACACTTGAGTATACTATTAAAGAAGGTGTTAATAAAAATAAGATAGCTGACGATAAAATTTTAAAAAGTAAAAAGAAATAACTAACAGCTATAATACATCTCAAATTCGATTGGATGAGGAGTATGTTCTAATTTGTAAATCTCTTCAAATTTTAATGCTATATAAGCATCAATCTGGTCATCAGTAAAAACTCCACCTTGAGTTAAAAATTTTCTATCTCTATCTAGGCTTTCCATTGCTTCTCTTAAAGAACCGCATACTGTTGGAATATTTTTTACTTTATTTTCAGGCATTGCATATAAATCTTCATCAACAGGCTTTCCAGGATTAATCTTATTTTTTATTCCATCTATACCTGCCATTAACATTGCAGCGAAAGTTAGATAGGGGTTACCAGCAGCATCAGGGAATCTAATTTCACATCTTGCGGCTTTTTTATTTAATGTAATAGGTATTCTACACGAAGCAGATCTATTTCTAGCAGAGTAAACTAATAAAACGGGTGCTTCAAATCCAGGAATTAATCTTTTGTAACTATTTGTTGTGCTATTTGAAAAGGCATTAATTGCTTTTGCATGTTTTAAAATACCACCAATATAATATAAAGCTAAATCAGATAATCCAGCATATTTATTTCCAGAAAATAAAGCTGTGCTTCCTTTCCATAAAGACTGGTGAGTGTGCATACCAGATCCATTATCTCCTTTGACGGGTTTTGGCATAAAGGTTGCAGTTTTACCAAAAGAATGGGCAACCATTTGAACACCATATTTATAAAGCTGCATGTTATCTGCTTGAGTAGTCAAAGTATTAAAATAGATTCCTAACTCGTGCTGACTTGGAGCAACCTCATGATGATGTTTTTCAGCTTTTATTCCCATATCTCTTAAAGCTTTTAAAAATTCTCCTCTCATGTCCTGAGCGCTGTCAACTGGAGGAACAGGAAAATAACCACCTTTTATTCCCGGTCTGTGACCCATATTTTTGTTTTCATAGTTTTGACCAGTATTATAAGGACCTTCTATGCTATCTATTTTAAAACCAGTTTCATTCATTTCATTTTTAAATTTTACATCATCAAATACAAAAAATTCTGCTTCTGGTCCAAAATAAGCTTTATCTCCTATTCCAGATTTTTTTAAATAAGCCTCAGCTTTTTTAGCTATGCTTCTAGGATCTCTTTCGTAAGGATCTTTTTTAACCGCATCTAAAACATCACAAAACAAAATAAGCGTATTATGAGAAGTGAATGGATCCATGACTTGTCTATTAAGATCTGGTTTTAAAATCATATCTGACTCGTTTATTGCTTTCCATCCAGCAATAGAGGAACCATCAAAAAAAACCCCCTCATTCAACATCTCTTGATCAACCATTGTGGCATCCATTGTCAAATGTTGAAGTTTTCCTTTGGGATCTGTAAATCTTAGATCTACATACTCAACTTCTTTGTCTTTAATTAATTTTAACACTTGGTTTGTGCTCATTATATTTTCTCTCCTACTAAATTTTGTTAACTTTTAATATCAAAAAATTATAGTTTAATATTGCCTATTAAAGGGATATCACCTATGCATTGATTACATAGGTAAATAATAATTTATAGGAAATTATCAATTCAAATATTGTTACAATTTATAATTGAATGGAAGATTTATTAAAAAAAGAAACTGTTAAAAGAGTAGCCAATGCTCTAAAAAGCTTTGATGAGTCGCTAAAAATACAAATCTTAGATAGTTCAGCCAGAACAGCAAAAGATGCAGCTTCATCATTAAATTGTGAAGTTGGAGCAATAGTAAAGAGTTTACTTCTGAGAACAGAGAAAAATTTTATTTTGTGTTTAGTTGCAGGAGATATGAGATGCTCATTAAACAAAGTAAAAAAAATACTAAATTACAAGGATGTTTCAATGGCAGATGCAGAACAAGTTAAAAATGAAACAGGTTTTTCAATAGGTGGAGTTTCACCTGTAGCACATTTAAATAAAGCTAATATATTAATAGATAAATCTTTATCAAGATATAAAAACGTATATGCTGCAGCAGGACATCCAAACTCAATTTTTAAGATTAGCTACCAACAATTGATAAAACTTACAAAAGGAAAAGAAGAGGATATCGTTTTATGAGAGAACCTAAAATTATAGATTATGCTCTTCTAACAATTTTGGCCCTCATATGGTCTTCAGCTTTTTTCAACATAAAAATAGCAACATATTCTTATGGACCAGTTACAATTGCTTTGCTAAGAACTTTTTTTGGTGCAATTCCTGTAGTTGGTCTATGTTTAGTTCAAAAAATAAAAATCGAAGCATTTTCAAAAGACTGGTATTGGTTTGCTATAATTGGGATGGTAAATCTAGTTATTCCCTTTTTTCTTATAGCCTATGGAGTTCAAAAAGTTCAAAGTAATTTAGCTGCAATATTAATGGCAAGCACACCTTTAAGCGCTACTGTTCTTGCTCATTTTTTTACCAATAATGAAAAGATCAATATAAAAAAAATTTTTGGCGTTCTTATAGGTTTTTCAGGAATAGTTTTTTTATTTTCAGATAATATTTTGATTAATGAAAGTAATTTTTCTTCAGCTCTTTTAATATTAATAGGATCAACTTTTTATGTTGTAGGAGGATTATTAACAATAAAAATAAGTAATAAAAAAAATGAAAATGTTACTGCTTCAATCTTAATATGGGCAACATTGTTTTTAATTCCAATAACTATTTTTACTGAAAAGCCTTGGAATTTAAATCCTAGCATAGAATCAACAATGGCAATTATTTATCTAGGCATAGTTTCAACCGGTCTAGCCTGGTTGCTTAGATTTAGAATATTAAAAACTAATGGATTGGTTTTCCAAGCTCAAGTAGCTTATTTAATTCCAATATTTGGAATAATTTTAGGATATATATTTCTAAAAGAATTAATTACCTCAAAAGTTTTAGTAGCAGTTGCTGCTGTAATAGTTGGTATTTATTTTGTTAAAAAATCGAATAGTAAAAAAATTACTTCAGTTTAGACAATTCTTTTATGTGAGATGAATCTGTTTCACAACAACCACCTAAAATTGTTGCTCCATTTTTAATAATTTTTTTTACAAATTCACAAAAAATTTTACCAGTAATATCATCTCTTTTGCCTAAAGTTATATTAGGATTTTTTCCTACTTCATTAAATCCAGCTTTATTAAATCTGTGAACTGGCAAAGGTTCTTCCACACTCCACAAATTTACTTTAAAACCAAATGGTATGTTTAATTTTTTGAATTCAGTAGAAGTTTTTTCTATTATCTCTGGAGACACACATGCAGCAACTACTCCTAACCAGCTATTATTTTTACATTTTTTTACTACGTCAGTTATTGTTTCGCCAGATGGAAGTTTACCATTTTTTTTTATATGCAAACCAACCAAAACTTGTTTATTTAGCTTTTGGATAATGTTTGATGCTATCTCTACTTCTCGGCCACTAGAAATTACATCTAAATAAAAAAAATCTATATGAGGATTAATTATGCTTGCTTGATTAAAAAAATCTTTTTCAACTATATTTTTGTCTCTTTTGTCAACTTCATATGTGTCGTTTTGAGCAGGAAGACTTCCCGCAATTAAAATGTTTTTTTTTGATAATTCTTTAGCTTTTTTAGCAAGTTCGCATGCCTTATGATTAGCAAAGTAGAAACGATCTGCGGCTTGATTTTGTTCCATTCTTACTTTTCTTGCAGTAAATGTGTTAGTTAAAATGACCTCAGCACCAGCATTAATAGAAGATAAATGAGCATCAACTACTAGCTGATTATATTTTTCCTCAATCAATGAAGTTGCTGACCAAAGAGTTCCCCTAGAAATAAGACCTCTTGCAAGTAATTCTTGTCCCATACCAGCATCTAAAATTCTTATTTTTTTAAAATAGTTTAAATCCATATTAAATAAATAATTTAATACCCATTCTAATAGCAACAAATAATACTAAACTTGATGTAACCAATGCAAGTAATTTTGTTGGAAATATTTTTAAATTTAAAAAATTACCAATATGACCACCAATAATTACTATCAAAAATAAATACCAGTAGTTTGATATATCGCTCAAAACTATATTTTTAGTTAATTGACCGATAACTCCGAATATAGAATTGATTAGAATAAATAAAGAAGCTGCTGTAACAATATGTTTTGGTTTAGCTGCTTTAATTAAAAAAAGTATAGGACTTAAAAATATTCCACCTCCTATGCCAACGACACCAGAAACAAATCCTAATATTCCTCCAATTAAAATTGATATTAAAATTGGAATATTTCTATAGGTTGATTCATTATCATCATAAGATTTGAAATTTATTAAAAGTAATGTTCCAGCAATTGCTAAAACTATAAACAAAAAAATTTCAAATAGGTTTTTATCTATTTGCAAGGAGCCACCAATAAATGCCAAAGGTATTGATCCTATTAGATATGGTATAAGTAATTTTAAATTTAGGTTTCCAGCTTTTATATAATTAAAGCTATTTCCAGAAACTACAAATATATTACATATCAAAGCGATTACTGGAAAAATATAATAGGGTATACCCCATATTAGCAGTAGCGCTAGGTAAGTGGATCCACCTCCAAAACCAACGCTGGCATATAATATTGCAGTTACAAAAAATAAAATTGATAATATAATCATTTAAATTTTATGATTGTAAATATAGCATTATTAACAGTTACCGATACAAGAACTTTAAAAACTGACAAGTCGGGAAATATATTAGTAGATAAAATAAACAAAGCTAATCATAACTTAGTAGATAGAAAAATTTGTAAAGATAGCAAAAAAGCAATTAAAAAAATATTAAAAGACTGGATTAAGAAAAAAAAGATTGATGTAATCATAACAACAGGAGGGACTGGATTGACAGGAAGGGATATTACACCTGAAGCATTAGATGAAATAGCAGACAAACATATCCCGGGATTTGGCGAAGTATTCAGAACAATTAGCTTAAAAACTGTTGGCACTTCTTCTATTCAGTCAAGAGCATGCGCGGTATTAGCTAATGGCAAATATATATTTGCATTACCAGGATCATCCGGAGGTGTAAATGATGCATGGGATGAAATTTTAATACATCAACTAGACATCAATCATAAACCTTGTAATTTTGTAGAATTATTTCCAAGACTTAAGGAAAAATAAAATTTTAAACATTTTCTCTTGTTGCAATATAAACCCCTAAGGTTGCAATTAAAAACCCAAATATATCAATTAAATTTAAATTTTCTCCTAAAAAAACAAAAGCCATAATTGCTGAAGTAGGGGGTATTAGAAAAAAAACAGAAACAGTTTTGCTTGCTGAGTTTTTTTTTATTAAAAACATTAAAATAGTAAATGCTCCAAAAGAAACTAAAAATATTTGATGACTTATTGCAATTATAAAAGTTGTTGAAAAATTTATAAAAGGTTTTTGAATGAAAAAAATAATTATAAATAAATGAAATAAAAAACCTCCTATCGCTTGATACATATTGCTAACTGATAAGGGTAAGTTGTAACTTATTTTTTTTTGCCATAGTGTAGCCGAAGTAACAGCAATCAAAGAAACTATTACAGCAACAATTCCTAGTAATGGTAATGATTTACCTATATCAAAACCAATAACCAAAGCGGCTCCAACAAATCCTAATAAAACTCCTAACCAT
Source organism: uncultured Pelagibacteraceae bacterium (assembly GCA_902570055.1). Lineage (GTDB taxonomy): Bacteria > Pseudomonadota > Alphaproteobacteria > Pelagibacterales > Pelagibacteraceae > Pelagibacter. The sequence goes on along the minus strand of CACFWQ010000001.1, from coordinate 97,651 downwards.
TTATTCCAAGTTACTTTTTCATTTAAAATAGGTCCAGCCAAAGCATTTGTTAATACAGGTTGAAGTGTAACTATTAAAGCTGCAATTCCAGTTGGAAGACCAATAGAAATTGAATAAAAAACACCACCTAGATAAAATCCATGAAAAAGTATTCCTGTAGAAATTGATGGTAAAATATTTTTTGAATGAACTAAAACTTTTTGTTTTGAAAATAATGAAAAAAAATAAAATAATATTGTAACAATTAAAAATCTAAAGCTTAATGCTGCAAAAGGATCGCTATAATCAACTACTGGTTTTATTGTTACAAAAGCTGAGGACCAAAGTAAAATAAATATTAGTGGAAGAAATTTTATCACTGAAAAAAGTTACTTTTGATATTTTTCTTTCCATTCAGAATAAGGCATTCCATACACATGTTCTCGTGCATCGGGATCTGATATTGAAATACCTTTTTTCTCTGCTTCCTCTCTATACCAACGAGATAAACAATTTCTACAGAATCCAGCCAGATTCATTAAATCTAAATTCTGAACATCTTTTCTGTTTCTAAGATGATTTATCAATCTTTCGAAGGTAGCAGATTGTAATTCTTTTTTAGTATTATCATCCATTTTTTTTTATGTTAAAGTTTTATATTGTTAATGAAACTTTCAGGATCATATCAAATAAATTTAGAAAAACAAAAAGTTTGGGAAGCTTTAAATGATCCAGAAATATTGAGAAAATCAATTCCAGGATGCGAAGATTTTAAAAAAAAATCTGATACAGAGTTTACAGCAACTGCTACAAACAAAATTGGTCCATTTAATGCAAGCTTTACTGGAGATATAGAATTAAAAGAGATTGACGCACCTAATAGTTATGTAATCCAAGGATCTGGAAACTCACCCGTAGGATTTGCAAATGGAGAAGCAAAAGTAAAGTTAGAAGTTTCAGAAGGTGGAACAAAGTTAATTTATGAAGTTGAGGCTAATGTTGGTGGAAAAATTGCACAAGTAGGATCACGCTTAATTGATATGACTGCTAAAAAAATGGCAGATATTTTTTTTGGCAAATTTTCAGAATTAATTTTAACAGAAAAAATTTCTGAAGAAATAAAAATTGAAGATAAAAAAGAAAGTAAAATTAAGATATCAACTCAAGATATGAAAAAACCTAATAATAAAATTTTAATTTATATTACTGGATTAGTTTTGTTAGGAATTGCAATATATTTACTTATTTAAGTCGCGCTAAACTAGAATTTTTATCTGTTATCTGATTGAACATTTTTTTTGATTGTGATTAAATATCTAAAGAAAAATGTAACTTTTTCGTGAAGGGGTAAAGAATGAAAAAGATTGACGTAGAGATTAATGGAAAAAGAATTTCAAAAGAAATTCCAGATCACACATTATTATCAGATTTTTTAAGAAATATTTTAAATTTAACAGGCACACATATTGGTTGTGATACAAGTCAATGCGGAGCATGCGTAGTACATGTTAATGGCAGATCGATTAAAAGCTGCACTGCATTTGCAACAGATTTAAACGGATCAAAAATTACTACCATTGAAGGCTTAGCAAAAAATGGAAAAATGCATCCAATGCAAGAGGCATTTAAAAAAATGCATGGATTACAGTGCGGCTTTTGTACACCTGGAATGGTTATGAGTGCTATAGATTTATTAAAAAATAAAAAGAATCCTAGCGATAAAGAAATAAGAGATTGGTTAGAAGGAAATATTTGTAGATGCACTGGGTATCAAAACATTGTAGCAGCAGTTAAAGAAGCTGCTTCTAAAATGTAAGAAGGTTAAGTTATGGCAAGTTTAGTTGGATCAAGAGTTGAAAGAAAAGAGGATAAAAGGTTTTTGACTGGTAAAGGCAGATATACCTCAGACATAAATATAGCTAATCAAACTTACGCTGTATTTATTAGATCTCCACATGCAAGAGCAAAAATTAAAAAAATTGATACTTCGAAAGCTTTAAAAGCATCTGGAGTTGTAGATATATTAACAGGAGAACATATTGCTAAAGACAAAATAGGTGGTTTAATCGCTGGATGGGCGATTAGAAGTGAAGATGGATCTGAAATGAAATGTCCACCAAATCCGCCATTGGCAAAAGATAATGCAAATTTTGTTGGTGATCCTGTTGCAGTTGTTTTTGCTGAAACTTTAGACGAAGCAAAGACAGCAGCTGAGTTGGTGAAAGTCGATTATAAAGTATTAAAAGCTGTGAGTAATTTAGCAGATACAATGAACAGTGAGGCTATTCATGAGGGAATTGACAAAAATCTTTGTTATGATTGGTTGCTTGGCGATAGGCAAAAAGTTAAAGAGGCTTTTGATAAAGCAGATAAAATTATTAAGCTCGATATTATAAATAATAGACTTATTCCAAATGCAATGGAACCTAGAGCATGTGTTGTAGATTATAATACTGCCTCAGAAGAAATAACTTGCTACACAACAAGTCAAAACCCACATTTATCAAGATTAATCATGTCTGCATTTGGAGGAGTTGCTCCAGAAAACAAATTAAGAGTTGTAGCACCTGATGTAGGCGGTGGTTTTGGATCAAAAATTAATCTTTATAATGAAGAGATTGTTTGTAGTTGGGCATCAAAAAAAATTGAAAGACCTATAAAATGGGTTGCTGAAAGAACAGAATCTTTTTTAACTGATACACATGGAAGAGATCATATTACTCATGCTGAATTAGCAGTAACAAATGATGGAAAATTTTTAGGATTTAAGAACGAAACTATTGCAAATTTAGGAGCTTATGCAAGAGTTTTTGGAACAGTAACTCCAACATATCTTTTTGGACCATGTGCAACAGGAGTTTATGTAATGCCAGCAGCATACTCAAATGTAAAAGCGGTATATACAAATACTGCACCTGTTGACGCTTACAGGGGAGCTGGCAGACCAGAAGCGACTTATACAATTGAAAGAATAGTTGATAAGGCAGCTACAGAGCTAGGCATGGATCCAATCGAAATAAGAATGAAAAATTTTCCAACTGAGTTTCCATTTAAACAAACTTTAGTTCACCAAGTAGACTCAGGTGATTATGCAGCTGGATTAAATAAAGCAAAAGAAATGGCTGACTACGATGGTTTTGCTGCGAGAAAAAAAGCCTCTGAGTCTAAGGGAAAACTTAGAGGAATAGGGGTTACAACTTATTTTGAAGCATGTGGTATTGCTCCTTCTCCAGTAGTTATGATGTTGGGTTGTGGCGTTGGATTATGGGAATCTGCTGAAGTAAGATTTAATCCTACAGGTCAAGTTACAGTTTACACCGGATCTCATAGCCATGGGCAAAGTCACCAAACAACTTTTGCTCAAATAACAGCAGATGAACTAGGTGTACCTATAGAGAATATAGATATTGTGCATGGTGACACTGATAAAGGAACTTTTGGGATGGGGACATATGGATCAAGATCACTTACAGTTGGTGGAATCGCAATAGTTAACGCATGTAAAAAAATAATCACTAAAGGTAAAAAAATTGCAGCAAAAATGCTTGAAGCTAGTGAAGAAGATGTTGAATTTAAAAATGGAGAATTTGTAGTAGCTAAATCAAATAAGAAAAAAACGATAGGAGAAGTTGCTTTTGCGAGTTATTTGCCCGGAGTAAGAGATGAGGTTAAATCACCATTACCAGAGGGGGAAGAACCAGGTCTAGTAGAGTCATCATTTTTTGATCCAGCGAATTTCTCATTTCCAGCAGGATCGCATATTTGTGAAGTAGAAATTGATCCAGAAACAGGTGATGTAAAACTTGATAAATATACAGCTGTTGATGATTTTGGAACAATAGTAAATCCATTAATTGTTGAAGGACAGGTTCATGGTGGACTAGCACAAGGAATTGGACAAGCTTTACATGAAAATGCCCAATATGATGAATCTGGTCAACTTATTACAGCATCGTATATGGATTATACAATGCCAAGAGCTGATAACTTTCCAGAATTTAATATTGGATTTACCTGTACTAAAGCAACAACAAATCCATTAGGTGTTAAAGGATGTGGAGAGGCAGGAACTATTGCTGCAACACCAACTGTTATGAATGCGGTAATCAATGCACTTGGAGGGGAAGAAATATCACTGCCAGCAACGGCTGAAAAAGTTTGGAAAGCTTGCAAAAGTGCAAAAAAAACTGATGCTAAGGCAGCATAGAGGAATATTATGAAAACTTTTAATTATCATTCGGCAAAAGATGTAAAAGAAGCATCAAAGTTGGCTTCATCTAGTTCAGCTTTTTTAGCAGGTGGAATGACAACTATTCCATCAATGAAATTGGGACTAGCTACTTACAAAAATATCATTGATATAAAGGGAATAAAAAAACTTTCAGGGATTAAAGTATCTGGAAAAGCAGTCACTATTGGTGCAACAACAAAACATGCAGAAGTTGCTAATTCAAAAGAAATCAAAAAAGCTATACCATCTTTAGCTGCTCTTGCAGAAGGAATTGGAGATCCTCAGGTAAGAAATAGAGGAACCATTGGCGGTTCTATTGCAAACAATGATCCAGCTGCAGATTATCCATCAGCGTGTATTGCTTTAAACGCAGTTATTCATACAAACAGTAGAAAAATTGATGCTGAAAAGTTTTTTAAAGGAATGTTTGAAACTGTTCTTAAAAGTGGTGAAATTATAGAAGCGATTGAATTTCAAGTGCCACAAAAATCTAATTATCAAAAGTTTCCAAATCCAGCATCAAGGTATGCAATTGTTGGTGTCTATGTAGCTAAGCACAAAAATGGAATTAATGTTGCTGTTACAGGAGCAAAGTCATGTGTATATAATGATAAAGACTTGGCAAAAACACTTTCAAGTAACTTTTCAGCAGCTTCCATTAACAATGTTAGAGTTTCTTCATCAGGAATGAACTCAGATATCCATGCATCTGCAGAATATAGAGCAAACATGGTTAAAGTATTTGCAAAAAAAGCTGTTGAGGCTTGCTAATTAAATCTATCAGTATTAACTTTAATTCAAATGAAAAACTCATTTGATGAAAAAATTCTAGAAGAAGCAAGTGATTGGCTAAAGGTAAACCAAAAAGTAGTTCTCGCTACTGTTATTCAAACATGGGGCTCTTCACCAAGACAAGTTGGTAGCAGAATGATTGTAAATGAAAAAGGTGATTTTTCGGGATCCGTCTCTGGAGGATGTGTAGAATCTGCAGTTGTTAGAGAATGTATTGGAATAATCAAAGATAACAAACCTTTTAAAAAAATAGAGTTTAAAGTTTCAAATGAAAGCGCCTGGGAAGTCGGACTTGCATGTGGTGGCGAAATAGCAGTTTATTTAGAACAGATAATTTAATGAAACTTAATTTAAATCAACTTAAAGAAATAGATGAAAATGGTTATGTTATCTTGCCAGACTGGTTCTCCAATAAAGAAGTAAATAATCTTCGTAAAGCAATGAAAATAGTCTTTAACGAGAAGACAGAAGCTAACGTAGTTGAAAAATCTTCTGGTGAAGTTAGAACCGCAATGGGATTGCATCTTCGAAGTAAGATTTTTGATGATCTAACACGACACCCTAAATTTTTTGAACCCGCATGCCAGATACGTGGCAATAATCTTTATATTCAGCAAACAAAAATAAACGTCAAAGCTGCTTTTACTGGTGAAGTATGGCAATGGCATTATGATTTTGCAACTCATTCGGGGGAAGATGGAGTACCAAAACCATTAGCTTTAAATCTACATGTTTTTCTAGATGATGTTACTGAATTTAATGGTCCTCTTTTTTTTATTCCTAAATCTCATAAATATGCTTCTGTGCCATCAAAACTTGATACAGTTACAACCAGTTATCCGTTATGGACTGTTAACCAGCAGACTGTAAAAAAACTTGTAATAGAAAACGGAATTGTATCAGCACGAGGTAAAGCTGGTACGGCTGTAATTTTTGTAGATAACTTAGTTCACGGTTCGGCTCAGAACATGTCACCAATGGATAGAGCAATTTTTTCAGCTATTCTTAATCCATGTGAAAATGCCCAAACTAAATTTGCTCGACCAGACTATAAACATGGACGAGATTTTAAACCAATTGATGCTTCATCAAACAATAGTCTAAAATGAAAAAGCAATTATTAGATCAAATAATAAAAAAAAAAAAAAACAAAGATGAGTTTGCAATTATTATTAATATCACAAATGGAAAAAGTTGCATTTATGAAACAAACAAACCAATAGATAAAAATTTTGAGAAACATTTAGAACAAATAAAAAACTATTTTGAAAAAAAGAAAAATGGAATAATTGAAAATACCGATATTTTTGTAGAAACATATATAAGACCTATAAAAGTTATAATAGTAGGGGCTGTCCACATATCTCAATACCTTGTTGATTATGCAAAGAGTTTAAATTTTGAAATTTCAATTATTGATCCAAGAGGATATTTTGCTACAGAACAAAGATTTCCAGACTTAAAAATAATTAATAAGTGGCCCGAAGAAGCATTTAAAGAAATAGAAACCAATGAGAATTCAGCTTTAATTGCTTTAACACATGATCCAAAAATTGATGATCCAGCACTTCAACATGCTTTAAAAAATAAATTTTATTATATTGGCGCTTTAGGGAGTAAAAAAACTCATGAAAATAGATGCAAAAGATTAAAAGAGGCTGGATTTTCTGAAGAAGAAATAAATTTAATTCACGGTCCTATTGGTATAAAGTTAGGAGGAAAGTCTGCTCCCGAAATAGCGTTATCTATTATCGCTCAACTAGTTGCAGAAACATATAAAAAATGAAAAAATTTTTCATTGCACTTATTTTGATATGTTTAACCTCTTCTGCTTACGCAGATAAACTTAAAAAAAGTGGATTTCTAAGCGATAAAGTTAGTTATCATAAAGAACAAAAAATAGATGATCCACAGAATAAAATTTTATTAATTTATAATCATGGTCAAAAAACTCATGATAGGCCCTCAAGTGATTGTGCTTGGAAGGGTGGGATGAAAAATATGTCATCTTTAGTAGGAAAAAAAGTTAAAGATAAAGAAATAGTTGTTTATCTTTTTTGTACTGGAAAACTCAAAGGTGATGACTACAAAAGATTCTGGAACAAAAAAAAGTTTAAAGAGCCATATAAAGGCAAACCGAAGCTCGAAAAAAGATTAGATGCAAATTTAAAACTTATAGAAGACTTTGTTGACCAAGGTTTTAAAAAAAAACAAATTTTTTTGACTGGACGATCTTGTGGAGGATGGATGACGATGATGTTACTTAGCAGATATCAAGATATTGTGGCTGGAGGAATTTCTTTTGTACCCGAATGTTATGGTCGTTTAACGGGAATGTATAAAGTAAAAAAAGTTGGAGTAGAAGAGGCATTAAAAAAATTTAAAGAAAAAGATGGCCCTGGTCCAGCCAACATGAGGCAAATGCAAATAGATGAAATAAAAAAAAGTAAAAATTTACCTGTTTTAGTTTTTACACATCCTAAAGATCCATTTGGTGGATTATTATCTGATTGGGTTGAAGAAGTCGCAGGTGTTGAAAGAATAGTTATTTCTCAAGATAATACGGTTAATGGAAAAAGTTGTAACGTGTGGGGAAAATCAATCGAAAATTATCATGACATGGATAGAGCTACTTGTTTTAAAGAATTTAATCCAAAGATTTTAGAATATATAGAATCAAGAATTTAACAATTAATATTTTTATGATTTCAGCTATCCTTTTAGCAGCAGGACAATCTAAAAGACTTATTAAAGAAAACAAACTAACCAAAATTTATAAAAGCAAACCATTAATAAATCATTCATTAAATTCTTTGATTAAAAGTAAGATAGTAAAAATTTTTATAGTATTAGGGTATGAAAAAAATAAATTAAAAAAAATAATTACTAAAAATAAAAAAATTAAATTTATTTTTAATAAAAATTATAAAAAAGGAATGTCAACTTCTATAAAATGTGGTTTAAACAAAATATCTAAAAAAAATAAAGGTTTTATTATTGTGCAATCAGATATGCCTTTTATCAAAACTATACATATAAATAAAATTTGTAATTCTATCGTAAGGAAAAAATACTTAGTTCATGCCTTAAAATTTAGAAAAAGAGTGGGAAACCCGATTGGTTTTGATATTGCCGTTTTAAGTAAATTTAAAAAAATAAAAGGGGAATATGGCGCAAAATTCATTGTTAAAAGACTAAAAAAACAAACAAACTTTATAAAAGTTACATCTTGTAACATATTTAAGGATTTTGATTTAAAAAAAGATTTTAATTAGCTTGAATAGGATTTCCTTTCAACCATTCGCTATCTTTATTTTTGTAGTGTTCTTTCTTCCAAATTGGAGATCTCTTTTTTATTTCTTCTATAATATATCTAGATAAATCATATGCTTCAGATCTACGAGGACAAGCCACAGCAATTATAATACTTATCTCACCAAGTCCCACATAACCTTTAACATGTTCTATGTATACCGACTTTTCTTTAATATTTAGTTTTTGATCAGCTTCATTATAAATTTCTTTAAAGCTTTTAATTACAAGTTCATCATGGCTATCATAAGTAATTCCGGTAACCTTTTTGTTTTCATTATTCTCTCTTACAGTTCCGTAAAATACTATTGAAGCACCAAATTTTGAAGAAGCAATGAATTCTTCAGCATTTTCCGGTTTAATTTTTTCTTTTGAAAGATCTATTATTTTAGCGTGTAGCATTAACCACCTCCGATGGGTGGAATAATTCCAATTTTTTGATCTCTAGTAATTTTATAGCTATCAGGAACAATATTATTATCTTCAGAACAAAATGCTGATGTCTCTATTATTTTTTTAAAATTTTCATTTCCCTTAAATTTTTCATCCACGTAGTTAATTATTTTATTTTTAAGATCTTTTATTGAGCTATTTCCTTTTAAATCAAGTTCTAAAAATTCTTTATCACTCAAATCTCTGCTCGCACCGAATAATTCAATTTTTATTTTCATTTTAAAAAATATTTTCTAGAAACTTAGGAAGACCATCTGGATTCTTCCATAATCCACTTTTTCCACCTTCTTTGATTAATAACTTAACATTATCAATTTTTAAATGCGGGTTAACGATTTTACTTAAATCATAAATAGTTATTAATGCTGCATTAACAGCCATAATTGCTTCCATCTCAACTCCAGTTTTTGCTACAGCTGAAACCACACAAAAGACTTCTAGAGAATTATCAACTTCATTCATAATTATTTTTGTTGCTGTATGATCAATTGGTAGTGGGTGACACAAAGGTATAAGTTCACTTGTTTTTTTAACACCTAAGATAGCCGATACTTCTGCTAGACTTATAGGGTCCCCTTTGGGCATTTCTTTATTTTTAATTAAATCAAAAACTACTTTACCAACATAAATTTTTCCTGATGCTAGCGCTCTTCTAAATGTTTCTTTTTTTGAAGAAACATCAACCATATTAAAAGAATTTTTTTTAAAAATTTCTTTTGCCCAATCTTTCAATTCATCTTGGTTTACTATTTTTAATTTAGTCAATTATCCTCCAGTTTTAGATAAATTTTTAGTTGAACCTGTTTCTCCAAGTTCTAGGTAGTGAGACTCTTTTTTAAATTTCATTTGACCTAATATAAGATCTTTTAACTCGTCAAGTTGATCATCTTTTTGTAACAAATGTCTAACACTTATTCCTGTATTTCCAAATAAACAAAGTCTTAAATCTCCTCTAGATGTAATTCTTAAGCGATTACAAGTTTTACAAAAATCCTTTGAATAGGGAGCAATTATTCCAAACTTACCTTTATATTGAGGGTTTATATAATTTAAAGAAGGGCCAGCATCTTTTCCTAAAGTTTGGTAAATCCATTTATTTTCATTTAAATAATTTTTAAATATCTTAGATGAAATATGATATTTTTTAAAATAATCTAAATTATCACCTGTTTGCATTAATTCTATATATCTAAAATCAACTTTATTATTTTGAACAAAACTCGACCATTGATCAAAATCTTTTTTTGATGAGTTAATTCCATTTAATAGAACGGCATTAATTTTAATATTTTCAAATCCTAGTTCTTGTAATTTTTTTATCCCTTGTAAAATTTCAGGCAATCTATCGTGACCAGTAATGTTTTTAAAGGTATCACGGTCAAGACTATCGATGCTTATGTTTATTCCATTTAAACCACTATCTACTAGTGACTTTGCTTTTTTATCTAAGTGATATCCATTTGTTGTAATTACAACTTTTTTTATTTTAGCTTCAGTTTTTAAAAACTTAATGATTTCAAAAAAATCTTTTCTCACAGTTGGTTCTCCACCTGTAATTCTAATTTTACAAACTCCTAATTCAGAAAAACATTTTGCAAGACGTTTAATTTCATCTAGATGAAGAAATTTTCTATTATCACTTTTATCAACCTGGTAACCATCTGGTAAACAATAACCACATTTAAAGTTACAAACATCTGTAATTGACATTCTAATGTAAGGAAACGTTCTACCAAAACTGTCTCTAAGAATTTTCATTTAATTTTTTATTAAATAAGTTAACATATATAATTAAATATATCATGAGCAAAATTCTTTCTAATGATGAGATAAATCAATTTAAAAAAGATGGTGCAATATATTTAAAAGGTAAATTTGATATTGGATGGATAAAAAAGTTAGAAAAAGGTATTGAAAGAGATATAAAAAATCCAAGCCCTAGATTTAAATCCCATACAATCGAGAAGAGTGTTCCGGCTTATTTAGAAGATTATTGGACTTGGGATTTAGTCCCAGAATTTAAAGATTTTGTATTTAATTCACCTTATGCAAAAATAGCTTTAGAATTAATGGAAGCAAAAAAAATAAACCTTGTTATGGATAATTGGTTTCTTAGGGAAGGAGGATCAAAATCTTCAACACCTTTTCATCATGATGTGAGCTATTTTGATATGGATGGAACCATGTGTGTTCTTTGGTTGCCATTGCAACCAACCGGAAAAAACGAAGGTGTTGTTTGGGTTAAAGGTTCACACTTATGGAATAAACTTTTTTTAAGAGTGCTTTTTAAAGATGGACATAAAGTGGAGGGAAAAGAATGTATTATTGATGGAAAAAAATATGAACTTCCTCCAGATATTTTAGGAAATAAAGATAAATATGAATTCTTACAATGGGATTGTGAATTAGGAGATTGTGTAATATTTGATATGAGAACTCTCCATGGAACTCTTAGTTCTTCTATACCTAAAAAAACATTAAGTCGTTACACTTTAAGAGTAGCAAAAGAAGATGCGAAAATTAGTTATGTTGGAGATTGGACTAGTTATAATTATAGAAAAGCTATGCAACAAGCTGGATACAAAAACGGTGATCCATTAGGTGGAAAAATGTTTCCAACTTTGTATGAAAAAATTTAACTCCTGGTCTTTAGACCAGAAGTTAAATTTTATTATTATTGTCCAGGACCTTTATAGGCACTAGCAATTTTTGCTGCATTTCCCGCAATATCATTAATATTTGTTGCTTCACAGATTGTAATATTACAAAGAGCACCACTTGCTTCTGTTGCCATTTTAATGCCTGCAGCTTGTTCAAAAGTTCCCTCAGCTATTACGCAAAAGTCATAAGCACCTCTTAAACCAGTGTATGAAATCATTTTAGCTCCAACAGCATCAGCGGCAGTTTGAGCAGCTTTAGATCTATCTGATTTGGGGTCTTTAAGAAAACCTTGGAAACCCTGTGTAGTATAGTTTCCCATCATATAAAATTTTGCCATGTTTACTCCTTTCTTAAAAAAGATTATAACATTTCAATATTTAATTATTATTAAATTAGTTGTTAAAATCACAACTTGAAATAGAAAATTTTTATTATGTACGAAAAATTTGGACAATTCATTGATGGCAAATGGCAGCCTTCAGAAAAGAAGGAAACTTACGAAGTAATAAATCCTGCAACAGAAGAAATACTTGGCCATGCATCAAAAGCAACAACAGTTGATGTAGACAAAGCTCTCAAATCTGCTGAAAAAGGTTTGGCAGTTTGGAAAAAAACACCTCCTTGGCAAAGAGCATACATCATAAGAAGAATTGCAGATAAAATGAGAGAGAAACAAGATGTCCTTGCAAAATGGATGACATTAGAAGTTGGAAAACCATTTACTGAAGCCAAAGGAGAAGTCGGAGGAGCTGCAGATATATTTGAATGGAATGCAGAAGAAACAAAAAGAATTTATGGGCAAACAGTGGAAAGTAGATTTGTAGATACTAGAGTGCATGTGTATTATCAACCTGTTGGTGTTGTAGCGGCATTAACTCCATGGAATTTTCCATTAGTTTTATCTGCTAGAAAAATATCAACAGCTTTAGCAGCAGGTTGTTCTGTTATTGTTAAACCTGATGTAATAACACCAGGCACAGTTATGGAACTTGTTGACATATGTAGAGAAAGTGGAATTCCTCCAGGCGTTGTAAATTTATTGTCAGGAGACCCACCAAGTATTGCTTCACAATTAATTTCATCAGATATAATTAAAAAAATTTCACTTACTGGATCTACAAGAGTAGGAAAATTAATATTAAAACAAGCTGCTGACAAAGTTCAAAGAGTAACAATGGAACTTAGCGGCCACTCACCTTTTATTGTTTTTGATGATGCAAACATTGAAAAAGCCACAGATATGGCTATTGCTGCAAAATTTAGAAATAATGGACAGGTATGTATTTCTCCAAGTAGATTTTACATTCAAGATAATAAGAAAAAAGATTTTGTAAATTTGTTTGTAGAAAAAGCAAAAAAACTAAAAATAGGAAATGGCATGGATGCCGATGTTCAGCTAGGACCAATGACTACAAAAAAAAGACTAAATGAAATTGAAGAACTTGTAGAAAAAACAAAACAAGAAGGTGCAAAAGTTTTATTGGGTGGAAAAAGACCATCAGGATTTAACAAAGGTTTTTATTATGAACCAACTATTTTTGACGATGTAAAAGATGATTTTACTATTATGAAACAAGAACCATTTGGACCTTTAGTGCCAATGTTATCATTTAAAACATTTGACGAAGTCATTAAAAGAGCAAATAATCATGAGCTAGGTTTAGCAAGTTATATTTGTACTAATTCAATGGAACAAGCGCATAGAGCTTCAGAACAAATAGAAACAGGCACAGTTGGAGTTAATACACCTTTGATTGCGATTGCAGAAGCACCATTTGGTGGAATTAAAAAAACTGGTTATGGTAGAGAGGGTGGTTCAATGGCAATTAAAGACTATTTAAATGTAAAATACACTCACCTTGGGATTAAAGGTTAGTTAAATTGAGAAAAAATAAACTTAAACAAATATTTAAAGAAGGAAAAGCAGCCATTAATGGCTGGTTAGAAATTCCAAGTTCATTCTCTGCAGAAGTAATGTCCCATCAAGGTTGGGACTCTTTAACTATAGATATGCAGCATGGAGCTATTGATCATTCTAATGTTTTGCAAATATTTCAAGCAATCTCAACGACTGATGTCGTCCCAATGGCCAGATTAAACTGGAATGAACCAGGTCAAATAATGAAAGTTCTTGACGCAGGCGCATATGGAATAATTTGTCCAATGGTAAGCAATAGAGAACAAGCAGAAAAATTTGTTCAAGCATGTTTATATCCTCCAAAAGGCCACAGAAGCTTTGGCCCAACAAGAGGTTTTATGTATGGAGGAAGTGATTATGTAGATAATGCAAACGATGAAATTTTAAAATTAGCGATGATTGAAACCAAAGGAGCTTTAAAAGAATTAGATAAAATAATGAGTACACCAGGAATTGATGGGGTTTATATCGGACCAGCTGATTTAAGTTTAGCAATTGGAGAAAAACCTGGTTTTGATAAACCAGAAGGACATCCAACTTATGAACAATTGGTCAATATACTAAAACATGCAAAGAAACACAATTTGGTTGCTGGTATTCATAATGCTACACCAGAATATGCTAAAAAAATGATTGATCTTGGATTTCAAATTGTAACAGTTGGCAGTGATAGAATATTTATGAGTGATGGTGCAAAATCCATTGTATCAAAATTAAAAAATAAAAATTAAATGAAATTATTAAGAGTTGGAGTAAAAGGAAAAGAAAAGCCAGCCATTTTAGATAATAATAAAATTAAAGATTTGAGCGCTCATGTCGAAGACTTCAATCCTAATTATTTAAATTTTGAAATAATTACAAAATTAAAAAAAATTGATTTAAAAAAATTACCAGAGATATCTAATAATGAAAGAATAGGTTCTTGTATAAACAAACCTGGAAAATTCGTAGCAATAGGATTAAATTATTCTGATCATGCAAAAGAAACTGGATTAAAAATACCATCAGAGCCAATTATTTTTATGAAAGCTGCTAGTTCAATTTCCGGACCCAACGATAATATATTAATGCCCAAAGGTTCAACTAAATTAGACTGGGAGATTGAATTGGGCTTTGTTGTTGGAAAAGAAACAAAAAATATAACTGAAGAAGAGGCCCCAAACCATATTTTGGGATATTGCATAGTAAATGATGTTAGTGAGAGAGAATGGCAAATTGAAAAAATGGGACAATGGGTAAAAGGTAAATCTGGAGATACATTTGGACCAATAGGACCTTATTTGGTTACCAAAGATGAAATCTCAGATATTAATAATTTAAACTTAACATTAGATGTAAACGAAAAAAGAATGCAATCAGGAAATACAAAAAATATGATATTTAATACAAACTTTATACTTTCTTACTTAAGCAAGTTTATGTCATTACAACCTGGTGATTTAATAACTACTGGAACACCTGCGGGTGTTGGCATGGGAATGAAGCCTCCTGTATTCCTTAAAATAGGTGACAGTATTAAGCTAGCTATTGATAATTTGGGTAATCAAAATTCAAAAGTTGTATCTGATTAAGAAAATAAATTATGATTGAATTATTTATTGCTTTAGGTGCTGGATTAATTAGTTTTTTGTCACCATGTATATTACCCTTAATACCAGGTTATATTTCTTTTATTTCAGGTCAATCGTTAAATGAAATGATTGAAACTAAAAAAATCAATTTTATTCCTTTATTATTATTTTCATTAGGATTTTCATTTGTATTCATTGTTCTAGGCGCCACTGCTTCAGTATTAGGAAAATTTTTACTTCAAAATTCAAACCTATTAAGAATTGTTGCAGGACTAATAATTATTATTTTTTCTTTACAATTGCTCGGGATAATAAATATTAAATTTCTTGATTACGAAAAAAAATACTATACAAACAAATCATCAAATCAATTATTTGTTTTCATTATTGGAATGGCATTTGCATTTGGATGGACGCCTTGCATCGGGCCTATTTTAGGATCCATTCTAGCTTTAGCAGCAACAGAAGAAAACATCACAAAAGCAATTATATTACTTGTCTTTTATTCTTTAGGACTAGCTATTCCCTTTGTAATGTCTGGTTTTTTAATACAGAAATTTTTATTATTTTCAAAAAATTTCAAAAAAAATATTAATAAAGTTTTGAAGATCGGAGGGTTAATTTTACTTTTGACTGGAGTTTTAATTTTATCTAATCAATTACAGGTTATTGGATATTATATTTATAATATATTTCCATATCTTCAGAATTTTGGATAGCATAAATAGACATTTAAACTTATCACAACAATAAAAATCTACTATATTAAAAAAATGATATTATGGCTTTCTAGTTTTCCAAAAAGTGGAAATACATGGTTAAGATCTCTTATCACATGTTATTTATAGATTAAACTTTATTAATAGATAATTTTTCTGACATTGTAGAAATTTTTGACAAGAGCCCATCTTTATCAATATAGCAGCCTTGCAACCATCTGCTTCCAGAACTTGAGTAGGCTTTTCTTGCATGAAGAACTCTTGTATTATCAACTATAAAGCAATCACCTGGATTTAGTTTAAAACTGACAGCCATCTTTGGATCATTAATTATATTGGAAAATTTTCTGTAAGCCTTGTAATAATTTAACATATCGTTGTAAGGAACATCCGTAATAGGTGCCATTGAACGATTATTGAAATGAACTCCTGTTAGTTCACCATCAGGTGATAAAGCGATCATTGGGAAACGAGACTTTAAGTGAACATTTTTTTTTCCTTTAAATTCAAAATTTGAACAATATTTTGTAAGTAATCTAAAATATTTATTATTTTCTTTTTTTAAATTAAGGCTTGCACGAAAACCATCAACAACTTTTGAGTCACCACCTTTAACAGAATTTTCAATACAATGAAGAATTTGTATAGTAGGAACTGGATTTCTGTAAGGATTATCTGTATGTGCTTGTAAACCAAGATTTGTGTAAGCTAAATTTATAGCGTTTGTTTTAGATTTTACATCAAACAATCTACCGTAGTTTGTTTCACGCACATAACCAAAAAGTTTTGCTATTTTTATAACAGTTCCAGATTTTTTTTTGCATCCCGTCATTTTTGCAAAACCATAATAATGTAGAGATTTAAGCCATTTAATAAATGAATTTTTGTTTGATTTGGCAATTTTGTAATTAATTGTTGGAATGCGTTTTAAAGAAGCTTTTGTCCATGATTTTAAATCAGGATGAAGCCAAACTTTTGAATTATTTTGTTTTTTATCATAAGCATGAGATATGAGCCAACGAGTCGAGAATTGAACTTTTTTTTTATTAGGCAAAAAATTTATAGTTAAATTTTCCCCTCTTTTATCAAGAAAAGCAGACTTAATGTAAGTGTTGATTGGTATATCGGAAATGGAAATTAAACGTTGGCCATTATTTTTATCTCTTGTTTCGTGATCATTTGCATTATCTCTTAACCAAGTAGAGTGATATCGAATAGGAACACCATATTTTCGTGATAAAAGAATAGTTTTTCCAGAATTTATAACTTTGACCGATTTAAATAAACTCATCTTATTAGACAAATAAGTAATTTTTAATTTTTTTTTTTATTAAATACTATCATAACCACTCCAATAAGAATAATAATGCCACCAATAAATAATTCTTTAGTTGGCTCTTCTCCAAGAATAAAAATAGCAGCCAATAATCCAGTAAGAGGTATACCCATAGTAACTATAGGCAAAACTTTATATATAGGATTATTTTTTAACACATAATAGAAACAACCATAGGTAATTGGTTGCATAATGAATCCCAAATAAATTGCAATTAACCAACTATTAAGATTTGCTGCTTTAAAGTAATTAATTGTATTTCCATCAAAAATAGTAGAAAGAGTTATTAGAATTGGACCAGAAAATAAAGCCAACCAAGCAACAAGAGCCAATGGGTTTATTTCTTTGCTCAAGGGTTTGACTAAAACTTGTCCCAATGCCCAAATACCCGATCCTATAACTACTAAGGCTGCACCAATAAATTTACCATCTAAATTAGGTGCGCCTGTTAAAATATAAACCCCAATAAATGCAATACTTATACCAATTATACTTCTGAAGGTCGGTTTTTCTTTCAGCATAAAATAAGCAAATATAACTCCAAAAGGAACTTCCATCTGTACAAGCAATACAGCAGCAGAAGCATCAATCATGCTTAAACCTGTGTATGTAACACTATACTGCAATGTGTTGGCTATAAGAGATGCAATAAATATTTTTTTAAGAAAACCCATTGGTATTGGAAACCACCAAATTAAAATTGATGCCGCAAAAGTAAATCTTAAACCCATCAAAAGAAAAGGAGGGAAATATTCCATTGCTGGTTTTGCAATTACAAAACCAAATCCTAAAAAAATTGGAACTAGTGCAGCTAAAAATGTATCTTTAAAACTCAAAAATTACTCTCATTAATAGATTGTGAGAGCATTAATAATTTATTTTATAGGAATTTGTTTTTTTGGATCGTAAAAAGGCAATGGTACCACTTTTGCTTCAAGATTTGCATAAGGTGATCTTATAATAAATTTAGTGTCATTTTTTGCATAATCTATAGGAATAAAAGCGTAACCAATATTTTTTTTCAGCCTTGGTGAATAACATTTAGAAGTAACGTAGCCAATTTCATTTTTATCATCAAATATTGGCCAATGATCAGGAACAAAGTAGCCAGGAGTGTATTCTGGCGGAACAACTTTACTTATTGGATCACCAAGAATTTCAATACCAACTAATTTTCTTTTTATTCCTTCTTGTTTGATTTTTTTAAGAGCTTCTTTACCCACAAAGTCAGCCTCCATTTCAAGATCAACTAATCTATCCATTCCAATTTCAAAAGGATTATCAGTTACACGCATATCTTGGAAATATGAAAAAATTCCAGCTTCAACTCTTCTTATTTGTGATGGTCCTGTTGGTGCAATTTTATGTTTTTCACCTGCAGCCATTATCATTTCATAAAGATCTGGGCCTTTTTTACCATCACGTAGATAAACTTCATAACCAATTTCACCACTCCAACCTGTTCTAGAAATTACTACAGGGATGCCTTTAATTTCAGTTTGTTTACACCAGTAATATTTTAAATCATTAATCCATGATCCAAACAATTCTGTCATTAAAGCTCTTGATTTAGGACCTTGAACTTGTAGCGGTGATACATCAGGTTCTCTGAGCTCAATATCATACTTGTCTTTTCCAGCTACACCCATTGCCCAAAGAAGTAGATCACTATCGGAAATTGAATACCACCAATGATCTTCAGCTAATCTTAACAAGATAGGATCACTAAGAATTCCACCCTCATAATTTGTATTTAAAACATATTTACATTGATCTACTTTGCAGCCTGATAAATTTCTTGGTGTTAGTAATTGAGTGAATTTTGTTGCATCAGGGCCTTTAATTTCAACTTGTCTTTCTACAGACACATCCCAAAGAGTAACATCATTAACCAAGCTCCAAAAATCTTCTTCAGGTGTATTATAATAAACTGGGAAATACATATGATTGTAAGTCGTATATTCTTTGCATCCCCATTTTAAAGTTGATTCGAAGAAAGGAGACTTTCTAATTCTTGTTCCAAAGCCTAGATAAGGTTTTGGAGGAGTATTACTTTTAGTTGCCATAAAATTTACCTAAAAATCGGAAACTGCTTTATTTTTTTTTAACTGTCAATAAAAATCACTATGATTTTAATTTTTTGTTATAAGGGTCGTAGGTTGGTTCGTTGAGGATTTTTGCCTTCCTTTTTTCTCCTTGAATTTCTACCAAGAGTTCAGTTCCATTTTTAGCTAACTCAGACTTTACATAAGCAAAGGCTAGACTTTTTTTAACTCTAAATCCATATCCCCCTGAAGTTACTACACCAACGATCTTGTTATTATTGTAGACAGGTTCATTTCCTCTTGCATCAGCATCATTAACATCTATTTCTAAGTAGACTATTTTTATATCAACTCCAGATTGCAGTTTATCTCTTAGGGCCTCAGATCCTATAAATTTACTTTTTTTGTTTAAATTAAAAAAACGATCCATACCTGCTTCAACCAAGCTTATTTCTCCTGTTAATTCTGCTCCCCAACCACGATAGGCTTTTTCCAGTCTAAGAGAATTAACAGCATATGTTCCAAAATTTGTTAGGTTATCTTTTTTACCTACTTCACAAATAGCATCATATAAAGATCCCATTTGTTTCATTGGGTGATGTAATTCCCAACCCAATTCTCCCATATAATTAATACGTAGAGCTCTTACAGGTACTTTGTTTATTTCTATTTCTTTTCCTTTTAACCAAGGAAAATTTACATTATCTAAATTTTCAGAAGTTAATTGTGATAATACATTTCTAGATTTTGGTCCTACCAAAACAAGAGCTCCATAATTTTCAGTTACATTTTTTATTTCAACTTTTTCATCTTTGTTAAGATTATGATTAAACCAGTCTAGATCTCTTATCTCAGAAGCTGTTGACGATAGAACATAAAAATTATCTTTAGACAATTTAGTTATGGTTAATTCACTTTGTATTCTGCCTATATTATTTAGTGTATGACCAAGAATTATACCCCCATCTTTTTTTGGAATTGTGTTTGCGCATAACCTATTTAAATATGCCTCACTATCATTTCCTCTAATTTCATATTTTGCAAATGTACTTAAATCTAAAATTCCAACATTATTCTGAACATTTTCACATTCTTTTTGTACATATGGAAAGGCATTTGATCTTTTAAAACTATATTCTTCTTTCATTCCAGGTTTTCCAAACCATATGGGTTTTTCCCAACCATAAGAGTCTAAATATACAGCTCCCATATCTTTCAATTTATTATATATAGGTGTTGTTTTCATTGGTCTTCCAACTTCGATACTTTCACTTGGCATTGGAGTGACATACATTCTAGTGTATTGATTAATGGATTTTTCAACTGCATACTTTTTATTTACCCAACTCATGTATCTTCTTGGTTCAAATTCAAGCATATTTATTTCTGAGTCTCCATGCACTATCCATTGAGCAAGATATTTTCCTATACCCCCACCTTGTGCAATACCTACGCTGGCTGCACAAGCCATCCAGAAATTTTTTAATCCTGGAGCAGGACCAGCAAAAAAATTATCATCGGGTGTATGAGTAATTGGTCCACAAATAATTTTTTTTATCCCAACATCTTTAAACTGAGGAATTCTATTCATTCCTATTTCAAGATGTTTTTCAATTCTATCGAGCTCAGGTTCTAATAGTTCCATATCAAACTTCCAGTCCATTCCGTTTAATGCCCAAGCTTTAGCATCTTTTTCGTATGGACCAATTAACAGACCTTTGCCTTCTTGTCTTAAATAAGCTGAAGCTTCAGGATCTCTTGTTACAGGCAATTCTTTTTCTAGTTTTTCAATTTCTGGATGAGATTCAGTAACTAAATAATGATGTATCATATTTATACTAGGGACTTCTTTTAAACCAACCATTGCACCAACTTCAGGACAAAAACTTCCTGCTGCATTAACTACGTGTTCACAAACTATATCTCCATTTTCTGTAAAAACTTTCCATTCTCCTGATGGAAGTTGTTTAATATCTGTTACTCTATTTTTTCTATATATTTTGGCTCCATCATTTCTTGCTCCTTTAGCCATAGCGTTTGTAGTGCTCGTAGGATCAGTGTGACCATCTTCAGGAGTATGAAATGCTGCAAGCAATCCATCCAATCTAATAAAAGGATGGACTTTTCTTATTTCATTTGGCGAAAGTATTTCTGCGGGAGACCCCACATTATCCATAATTCCTTTTACGTAGTGAAACCAATCAATATCTTCTTTTTTGTAAGCCAATCTTAAACTTCCACACTCATGAAAACCCGTAGCTTGCCCTGTTTCTTTTTCTAGTTGTTTATAGAGATTAGTAGAGTGTTGGTGAACTTTTGCTAAATTATAACTTCCAACCATATGAGGACATTGACCTGCTGCATGCCAAGTAGAACCCGATGTAAGTTCACCTTTTTCAATTAATACCAAGTCTTTCCATCCTTCTTT
Organism: uncultured Pelagibacteraceae bacterium; assembly: GCA_902570055.1. Taxonomy (GTDB): domain Bacteria; phylum Pseudomonadota; class Alphaproteobacteria; order Pelagibacterales; family Pelagibacteraceae; genus Pelagibacter. The sequence goes on along the minus strand of CACFWQ010000001.1, from coordinate 76,206 downwards.
AGCAAGATGATATAATAAACTTACTCCTAAAATACCTCCACCAACAATGACTAACTTTGCGTGTGACTGAATTTTTTCCATTAATATTACTAATTTAATTTTATTGTGTTATTGAAAGGATTATTAAATTTTATGCTTTAATCAAGTTAAATTAAATAGTAATAGAGCTCATCATGTCTAATACAAAATTCAAAAATTACAGAATTTATTACAATTTTCTTAATCTATTAGCTAAAGACTTAACAAAATTTTATTACAAAAAATTAGACAAACCTTTTAAAGTTATAAATAAAAATAAGAGAAAAGGATACGATCCTGTAACGCAAGCAGATAGACAATTTGAAAAGTTTATTAGAATAAAAATTAAAAAAAATTTCTCTAATCATCAAATAATAGGAGAGGAATTTGGTTACCAAAAAAAAAGAAGTGATTATACTTGGGTAATCGATCCAATAGATGGAACAAGATCTTTTGTAATAGGCAATCCAACTTGGAGTAATTTAATAGCTTTAAATTACAAAGGAAGACCAGTTATGGGTTTAGCAAATTTTCCAAAACTAAATAAATATTATTTAAACTATTCAGACAAAGTTGCTTATGTTTTTAACAAAGGTAAAAAAAGAAAATTGAATGTAAATAAAAAAGTTTCCCACTCACAGATGAAAGTTGCTGGCGCATTCCATGGATGGCTTTCATTAAACAAACAAAAAAAAATTCCAAAAGTTTTGAAATTAATGCAATTTCCTTGCTTTGATGCATTGAGCTATGCTCATTTATGCGAAGGTAGAATTGATGTTGTTATACAGTGCTTAAATAAAATTTGGGATATTCATCCTATTATTCCGATTGTTAAAGCTTCTGGTGGAATTATTTCTACCTGGAAAAATGAAGACGCAGTTAAAGCTGGGAATATTTTAGTCTCTGCAAATAATTTAATTCATAATAAAATATTAAAACTATTAAAACCCGTAAGATAGGTTTTTTGACAAATTTGTTGTTTGTAGCAACCTAAAAAAAAGCTTGTTAAAAGGTTTAATAAGATTCTATAATCATTTTTTACAGGAGGGGTAAATGAAAGCAAAAAATCTAGTTAGAATATTATTAACTGTACTATTTGTTTTTGGATTCTCATCTGCATGGGCAAAAAATACAATTAAATGGTCAATGAAAGGCGATAGCTTAACACTTGATCCTCATGCACAGAATGAAGGACCAACTACAATGGTATCAAGACAAATATATGAGGCACTTGTTACAAGAGGGATTGATATGTCAATTGGACCTCAGCTAGCAACTGATTGGAAAGCTACAAATCCAACAACTTGGGTGTTTAATCTAAGAAAAGATGTAACTTTTCACAATGGAGACAAGATGACATCAGAAGATGTCGTTTTTAGTTTGTTAAGAGCTCAACAACCAACATCTGACTTTAAAGAATATATTAGCACTATTACATCAGTTAAAGCACTCGATGATTATAGTGTTGAAATTCAAACAAGAGATCCAAATCCAATTCTTTTAAACCAATTATCAAATATATTTGTTATGTCTAAAAAATGGGCAAATGAAAATTTTGCTGTTGTCCCACAAAACTGGGATGCAGGACAAGAAACATTTTCAGCAACTAATGCAATGGGAACAGGTCCATTTGAGATTACTTTAAGAGAACCAAATACCAAAACTGTTTTCAAAAAAAATAAAAAATGGTGGGGAAACGTTGAACATAATCTTGATGAAATTCAATTACTACCTATAGCTAACGCAGCAACAAGAGTTGCAGCATTGTTATCTGGAGAAATTGATATTGTAACTGATGCACCAGTACAAGATTTAGATCGTATTGGTAGTTCACCTGATCATAAAGTTATTAGTGTAGAACAAATGCGTACTATCTTTTTAGGTATGGACCAAGCCGCAGATCAACTTAGATCTGGTAACACAGGTGATAATCCTTTTAAAAAAAAAGAAGTTAGACAAGCATTTTATCAAGCAATTGATATAGAAGCCATTAAGAAAAAAGTAATGAGAGGTTTAAGCTCACCAGCTGGAATAATTACATTTCCTGGTGTAACAGGTTATACTAAAGCACTTGATGAAAGATTGCCTTACGATGCAGCTGCTGCAAAGCAACTTCTAGCAGACGCTGGTTATCCAGATGGTTTTGATGTTGAACTAAGATGTCCAAATGACAGATATGTAAATGACGAAGCAATTTGTACAGCTGTTGTAGGAATGTTAGGAAAAATAGGCGTGAATGTTTCTTTAAATGCTCAAACAAAAAGTAAACACTTCAAAGAACTTAAAGACAACCAAGGTGATTTTTATATGTTAGGTTGGGGAGTTCCTACTCTAGACAGTCACTATGTGTTCCATTATCTATATGAAAGTGGAGCAAGCTGGAATAAAGTTAATTTTAGCGACGCTACAGTTGACGCAGCGATTAGAGTAATGGAAGGTGAAGTTGACTTAGATAAAAGAAATGCTGCAATTGCAGAAGCTTGGAAAATTGTAAGAGATAATATTGCTTATCTTCCTTTACATCACCAAGTAATTTCATGGGCATCAAAGAAGAGTGTTGATGTACCTATAAGACCAAATAACGAACCTTTGTTTAGATTTTCTAACAAAAGATTCTAGATAAATTAATTATAAGCCCTTTTATTTCTAAAAGGGCTTATAAACTAAAGTTTTCAAAAATTGATTAAGTATACTTTAAAAAGATTATTTCAATCAGTCTTAGTAATGCTGGTTGTTGCTTTTGTTTCTTTTTCATTATTTAATTTTGTGGGTGACCCAATCAATAACATGGTTGGCGAAGAAACTTCCGATGAAGAAAGATCTGAACTTAGAGAAACATTAGGATTAAATGACCCTATTCACATACAGTTTTCAAGATTTGTAGTTAATGCTTCACAAGGAGAATTTGGAATATCGTATCAATTAAGAAGACCAGTTTCAGAACTAATTTCAGAAAGATTACCAGCTACTCTTGAGCTTGTTGTAGTTTCAGCATTAATTGCATTAATTTCAGGAACTTTATTAGGAGTTTATACAGGTATAAATCGGAAAGGTTTTTTAAGCGATGCTATATTAGCCATTTCATTACTGGGAGTATCACTCCCCACATTTGTTATAGGTATACTCTTTATATATCTCTTTGCAGTAATTTTAGGGGTATTACCTTCTTTTGGAAGAGGTGAAGTAGTTGATCTTGGCTTTTGGTCTACAGGTTTTTTAACAGTATCAGGATTAAAAGCTATTATTCTTCCTTCGGTAACTCTTAGTCTTTTTCAAATGACTTATATTATAAGACTTGTTCGTGCAGAAATGATGGAGATATTGCAAACTGACTATATTAAATTTGCAAGAGCAAGAGGAATAAGCGAACAGAGCATTCACTATAAACATGCATTAAAAAATGGTTTAATTCCAGTCATTACGATTGCAGGAATAAATATTGGAACACTTATAGCTTTTTCAATAATTACCGAAACGGTTTTTCAATGGCCAGGGATGGGCTTTCTTTTTATTCAAGCAGTTAAGTTTGTAGATATACCAATTATGTCTGCTTACTTAGTTTTTATAGCTTTTGTTTTTGTATTGATAAATTTCATAGTTGATATTTTATATTATTTTATTGATCCAAGAATTAGAGTTAAATCGGAGGCAGTAAGTGGATAATCAAACACCAACTTTATTGCATAGAATTAAAGATAGTGATGTTTATTTTAGTTTTATAAAATCTCCAACAGCTATTGTATCAAGTGTTATTTTAGTAATTATTTTTTTCTGCTCTTTTTTTGTTGAACTTGTAGCACCTTTCAATCCATTTGACCCATCAAGCTTATCTTTAATGGATGCATTTACACCTCCTTCTTGGTCTGAAGAAGGTGTAGCTAAATTTATTTTAGGAACTGATGGTCAAGGTAGAGACATGTTATCAACAATTCTTTACGGGTCTCGTATTTCATTGATTGTTGGTTTTTCTGCAATTTTATTCAGTCTAATATTAGGTGTAACTTTGGGATTAACCGCAGGATATTTTGGCGGAAAATATGAAATGATTGTTATGAGGTTAACAGATGTTCAATTAACAGTTCCAAGTATTTTAATGGCTTTATTAGTTGATGGAATAGCAAGAGGTATTATTTCAAGAGAATTACATGACGAAATGGCAATTTATGTTTTAATTTTTGCAATAGGAATTTCGGAATGGCCTCAATTTGCAAGAGTATCACGTGCTGCAACTTTAGTTGAAAAAAATAAGGATTATGTTTCTGCCTCAACAATTATTGGAGTTTCAAATCCTATTATTATGTTTAAACATATTTTACCAAACATAATGAGACCAGTGCTAGTAATTGGAACCATAGGACTTGCACTCGCAATAATAGCGGAATCCACACTAAGCTTTTTAGGAGTAGGAGTTCCACCCACAACACCTTCTTTAGGAACTTTAATTAGAATTGGAAATGATTTTTTATTTTCAGGTGAGTGGTGGATAACTTTCTTTCCAGCAATTTTTTTAGTTATTTTAGCATTTTCAATTAATCTATTAGGAGACTGGATGAGAGATACTCTTAATCCAAAATTAAATTAATGAGTTTTTTAAAAATAAAAAATTTAAGCGTTGATTATGAAATGAGAAGAGAAACGGTCTATGCTGCTAAAAATGTAAATATAGAAGTTAGTAAGGGAGAAATTTTAGGATTGGTTGGAGAATCTGGCTCAGGAAAAAGTACTGTTGGTAATGCAATCATAAATCTTATTGATGAACCAGGCAAAGTTTCAAATGGTTCAATAGTTTTAGATGGAATAGATATCCATGCAGATCCTGAAAATATTGTTAAATATAGAGGTAAAAAAATTGGTTTAATTTTTCAAGATCCTCAAACTTCATTAAATCCAATATTAACAATTGGCGAACAGTTAATAGAAACTATTCAAACTCATTTAAGTTTAAGTGTGGAAGAAGCGAAAAGCAAAGCTATTAATTTATTAAAAGAAGTTGGCATTAAAGATGCCGAAAAAAGGTTCGACAACTACCCTCACCAATTTTCTGGAGGAATGAGACAAAGAGTGGTTATTTCTTTAGCACTTTGTTGTGAGCCAGAACTACTCATAGCAGATGAGCCAACAACAGCTTTAGATGTATCAATTCAGTCTCAAATACTAGATTTAATAAAAAGATTAACCAAAGAAAGAAACTTAGCAGTAATACTAATAACTCATGATATGGGAGTTATTTCTGAAACTACAGATAGAGTAGCTGTGATGAAAAATGGAGATCTAGTCGAAATTGGACCCACAAAAGAAGTACTAATAAAACCTAAGGAAATTTATACAAAGAGCCTAGTAAGTTCTGTACCACCAACAAATAAAAAAATTGAAAGATTTAAAATTATTGAAAAAGAAAACAAAAGCCAGAGTGAAACTAATATTAAAATTTTGAATAGATGGGAAAAAAAAGAACTTCGAAACAAAGATTTGGTTCAAGTAAAAAATTTAAGCAAAACATTTGATGATAGTTTTTTTACAGAAAGTTCAAAAAATTCTGTCATGGCTGTAGACGATGTAACATTTGATATTAAAGAAGGTCAATCATTTGGGTTAGTAGGAGAGAGTGGAAGTGGTAAATCAACTATCGCTAAAATGATTGTTAATTTATTTAGTCCAAGTGAAGGAGACATTTATTTCAATGATGTTTGTATAACAAAAATCAAAAGTAACAAAGAAATGATGAAATTCAGAAAACAAATTCAAATGATATTTCAAGATCCATATTCTTCATTAAATGGCAGATTAAAAGTTAAAGATATAGTTGCTGAACCTATTAAACTTCACAACCCTTCAATAAGTTCAAAAGATATAGATAGTTATATTTATGATTTATTAGAATCTGTTGAATTAACCCAACAATCAGCTGAACGTTATCCTCATGAATTTTCTGGAGGTCAAAGACAAAGAATTTCAATTGCAAGAGCTCTTGCAACTCAACCTAGACTTCTCGTGTGTGATGAACCAACTTCTGCTTTAGATGTGAGTATTCAAGCGCAAATATTAAATTTATTAAAAGATTTACAAGAACAGTTAAACCTGACAATCTTATTCATTAGTCATGATTTACCAGTGGTAAGACAAATGTGTGATCGAATAGCGGTATTAAAAAATGGTAAACTTTGTGAGGTCTCAATGACAGAAGAATTATTTAAAAATCCATCACATGAATACACAAAAGAATTATTAAAGTTAATGCCAAAAATTGAATCAATTTATAACTAAAAAAATGCAATAACTAAAGGAGGAAAAATGCCAATGTTTAAACCAATACAAGAAAGTGAAGCTAAAGGGAAAGTTAAAGAAATATATGAAGAAATAAAAAATGTAAGACAAATTACAGAAGTTCCAAACTTTTGGAAAAATCTTGCAAACAATCCTGAAACATTGGAGAGAACTTGGACTTCATTAAAACAAGTAATGAAAAAAGGTGCGCTTGATCCAGTTGTTAAAGAATTAATCTATGTTGCGGTTTCTATAACAAATGGTTGTGAGTACTGTATAAAATCTCATAGTTTAGCAGCGAAAAAAAAAGGTGCTAGCGATGAGATGCTTAACGAAATGATAGCAGTAACTGGAATGGCCAATGAAACGAACAGACTAGTTGAAGGTTATCAGGTTGAAGTCGATGACTTTATGAAATAATTAGTTAGTTTTTCCTAGCAAGTTTACAATTAAAACTCCAGCTATAATTAAAATAAGACCTATAATTGTATAAAGATCCGGCATTTGATTAAATTTATAAATTCCAACAATTGTGGTTGCGATAATACATAATCCAGCAAACGATGCGTAAGTAATTCCAACAGGAATGGTTTTCATAACCAGTGACAAGGTATACATACATCCTACGATAGCTACTGCAGTAAGAACGCTCGGTATTAATATTGTAAAACCTTGAGCACCTTTAGCAAATCCATTTGCAGCAGTACCCAAAACAACTGCGACTATCAGAATTATATAAGCTGTTAAATTACCCATAATTATTTTGATAATTTAGTTGCTCCAGTTTCCATATAAGCAACTTTGCCATCTTTATATTTGTAATAAGTCATAACTGCTTCTTTATTACCGTCATTATAACTCACATAAGCATGTTCAAATCCAACTTCATCATTTTCAAAAAGAACTCTGACTTTTTCTTTTTTGACATCTTTCATGGCTAGCCATTTTAAAATATCTTGTTTGCTTAATTTATTTCCAGATGAATGCATTAAGAATTGATAATCGTCGTGTATCATTTGTTCCCCAGCAGCCACATTTCCATCGTTAACTATTTTTGTCATTTTTTCAATTATTGACATATTTTTCTCCTTTTTTTTTATTTAATTAGAATTGCATCTAGCGCAAATTTTGTTGCCATCTGGATCACGTATATAAGCATAATAATTTCCATCATATCTTATGCCTGGAGATCCTTCATCAGTGCCACCATTTTCTAATGCAATAGTATGAAATTTATCAACAGCTTCATTTGTGTCTGCTAAAAGAGCAATCATTGTACCATTGCCATTTGTAGCCTGTTCTTTGTTAAAAGGCTTGCATATATAAAACTGTGTTTCTTCTGGATTATTTTTTTGTGCATAACCAATATGTCTTTCTGTAGTACTTGCTTTTATAATTCCAAGCGGGACAAAAATTGCATCATAAAATTTAGCTGATTTTTCTAGATCATTAGTTCCAATCATCATAAAATTTATTAAACTGCTCATTATGATTATGTTCCTTTTATTATTATTGCATCACTAACAGAATTATCTAAACGTATTTTTTTTACAGGTTTGTATTCTTCAGAATTATACCATTCCAAAGCTTTTTCATAAGAAGGAAATTTAATTACAACATTTCTTGAATATTTCCATTTACCTTCTATTTCAGTATATTCTCCCGCTCTTACCAAATATTCACCACCAAATTTTTTAACAATATCAGTTACTTTTGCCAAATATTCTTTATAAGCTTCAGGATTTTTTACTTCTATAGTTCCTATTAAGTATCCAGCCATTTTTATTATTCCTTATAGATTAACTTTGCTCAATTCATACATTTCAACAATTTCGATACATTCATCGAAAATAGGTTTTGCTATCGGATTATTACCTGAGGCGAACTTCTTCATTTCTTCTTCATTATGAACTGAGACTTTAAACATAACATAACTTTTATTTGGTGCTATTGCTGGAACTGTTTTTTCAACATGAGCAATAGTTTTTCTTACTGCCATTCCCTCATCTGATTGCATAAATCCCATGAACTTTTCAAATTTTCCTTCACCAGATTTAAGTTTCGCTATTGCAAGCATTTCTTTTTCCATATTTTCTCCTTTTTTTTATTAATAAATTGTACACAAAATAAATAATTATTGTTATGATTTTATTACATTACAGAAAAGCAATGATTATTTGTCAATTTCGTAATCCCAGGCATCTCCACCTACAACTTTTGATATAGCTGAAAAATCTTTGTTGCTATTACCTTCTTTACAAAATTTATCGTAAATAGTGTTTGCAGTTGAACCAAGTGGAGTATTGGCTTTAACTTCTGTAGCACATTCAATTGCAAGTTTTAAATCTTTACTCATCATTCCTGCAGAAAATCCAGGACGATATTTATTATTAGATGGAACTCCCTCTTTAAGACCGGGTAAAGGAGGATAAACTGATATTGGCCAGCTATTACCGGATGCATTTTTCATTATCTCGTGAACTTTTTTAATATCGATATTTAATCTTTTAGCTAGCATTAAAGCCTCCGAAGCACCTATCATGGAAATCCCTAGAGCCAAGTTATTACAAATTTTTGCTCCATTTCCACATCCAAGATCACCTGCATGAAAAATATTTTTTCCCATAATTTCTAAAATTGGTTTAGCTATATTAAAAGCATCTTTACTTCCTCCCACTAGGAAAGTTAAATTTCCATTTTTTGCACCCATAACTCCACCGCTTACTGGAGCATCTATCATTTTAATTCCTTTTTTTTTAGCTACAGTTCCGATTTCTACAGAAGTTTTAATGTCAATTGTTGAACAATCAATTAAAAGGCAATCTTTAGATACTTTATTTACTATTCCATTTTCTCCTAAGTAAACTTCTTTAGAATTTTTTCCTGCTGGCAACATAGTAATTACAGTTGAAATTGAACCGCTTAAAAGATCTTCAATACTATTTGCAATATCAAATTTTTTTTCTTTAGCTTTTTCAATCATTTTTTTGGAAACGTCAAATACACGAATTTTTTTTCCAGCTTTTATTAAATTTTCAGCCATTGGATTTCCCATATTTCCAACACCAATAAATGCAATTAACTCTGACATAATTAATCTTATATAAAATTATTAATTTAGTGTACTAAAGCCAGTTTGGATATGGCAAGCCTTTTTCCTGAAGAAATTTTTTGTTAAACAACTTACTATTGTATTTGTCGGATTTGTCACAAAGGATCGTCACAATTGTTTTACCAGGTCCAAGTTCTTTTCCTAATCTTATAGCTCCTGCAACATTGACACCACTACTAGTACCTAAACTCAAACCTTCATTTTGAATTAAATTATAAATAATAGGCAAAGACTCTTTATCATCAATCGAAAAAGCACCATCAATTTTTGCTGTTGCAAAATTTTTAGTAATTCTACTAGAACCAATTCCTTCAGTTATAGATCCTCCTTCACTTTTTAATTCTCCGTTTTGTATATAATTATAAAGAGCTGAACCTTTTGGATCTGATAAATAAATTTTAATATTTTTATTTTTTTCTTTTAAATAACTGCTAACACCACCAATAGTTCCCCCGGTTCCTGAAGAACAAACAAATCCATCAATTTTTTTATCAGTTTGTTCCCAAATTTCTGGCCCTGTAGTTTCATAATGTCCTTTTGAATTTGCAATATTGTCAAATTGATTTGCCCAAACTACACCTTTGTTATTGTTTTTTTTTAATTCTTCAGCAAGACGTCCAGCAACTTTAACGTAATTTCCATCATCTTTGTAAGGTTTGGTAGGCACTAACCTTAGGTCCGCGCCAATATTCTTTAAAGTATCTTTTTTTTCTTGTGTTTGATTATCATTCATTACTATTATTGTTTTATATCCCAAAGAATTTCCTAACAAACAAAGCCCTATACCAGTATTTCCTGCTGTGCCCTCAACAATAGTCCCACCTTCTGAAATAAGTTTTTTTTCTTCTGCATCTTTTAATAAAGCTAAAGCAGCACGATCTTTGACTGATCCACCGGGATTTAAATATTCTGCTTTGCCATAAATATTACATCCAGTTATTTCTGAAGCAGCTTTAAGTTTTATTAGAGCCGTACTACCAATTCCCTCGATAAAATTATTTTGTGAATTTTTCATTATTGTTCATCACTACTAGGAGTAATCCCATAAGGTTTAAATTCTTCCGTTGTAGTTCCAACATTTTTAGCTGGTATGCCAACCATTACTGCATTTTCAGGAACATCTTTAGTTACAACTGCATTTGCTCCTATCTTAGCATTTTTACCAACTACAATTGGTCCTAATACCTGTGCACCCGAACCTACTACAACATTATCTTTTAACGTAGGATGTCTTTTAACATCTCTTTGATTATCTGAGTCGATACTAGGTGATATACCTCCCAAGGTAACCATATGATAGATGGTAACATTATCACCAATCTCTGATGTTTCTCCTATTACAACTCCCATACCATGATCAATAAATAAATTTTTTCCAATTTTCGCTTTAGGATGAATTTCTATTCCTGTTAAAAATCTAGAAAACTGAGATATTATTCTTGCTATTAAATCAAACTTTGCCACAGAAAAAAAATGTGAAATTTGATGAAAAAAAACTGCTTTTACTCCAGGATAAGTTAATATTACACTTAACTTTGATTTTGCAGCAGGATCTCTATTAATTATTGATTCTAAAAAATTGTTCATAATATTTAAATGATTTTATTTAAATGATCGATTAGCTGTTACAGCAACAACTAGTTGACTCAGGTAAGCAAGAGCACTCTCTAGTTTCATTGCAAGTGCATTTTTCATTAATGCAATTTGCACAATTACATTTTGGATTATTACAAGCCATACTTGCAATATAATAGCTGTTATTTAAAAAACAAGATTAATTTAGCCATAATTATAATTCATCCAATGTAATACCCTTTACATTAGCTGGTACTGCAACATCCATCATTTTAGGATTTGCTAAATTTAGATTACCCATGATTTCAGCATATTCTTCTTTTGATTTTACTTGTAATCTTGGATTATTATTTTTTTCAATTTCTATAGTTGAGTATTTTTTTCCATTATAATCATGTGCAGGGTATATGAAAGTTTTTTCTGGCAACTTAAGTAATTTATTAAATAAAGAGTCATAAGCTTCGTAAGAACTTCCATTTTGAAAATCTGTTCTTCCTGTTCCATTTATTAAAAGTGTGTCTCCAGTAAAAACTCTATCATTCATTAAATAACTATAAGAACAATCTGTATGACCTGGTGTGTAAATTGCTTTAAGCTCAATGTTTTCTACAGTTATCTTTTCATTGTCTTTTATTTTTAAATCTATTACTTCTGACTTAGATTTTTCTCCCATAATTCTAGTACATTTTGTTCTTTTATTTAGCTCGTTTAACCCAGTAATATGATCTGCATGTATATGAGTGTCTATTACTTTAACTAGCTTCAAATCTAATTTTTCTAAAATTTTTATGTACTCATTGGTATGGTCAATAACTGGATCAATTACTAAAGCTTCTCTGCCTTTTCCGCTTGATATAATGTAAGTGTAGGTTGAGGATTTAGTATCAAATAGTTGTTCAAATATCATAGATAATTTTGGACACTATAAAAAATTGCATAGCAAATCAATCTTGATTATACTAATTCTAAAAAACATAAAGAGAGAGGAAAAAAATGACTTTAAAAATTAATAGTTTAGCTCCGGATTTTACAGCCGAAACTTCAGAAGGAAAATTATCTTTTCACAACTGGTTAGGAGATAGCTGGGGTGTTTTATTTTCACACCCAAAAGATTTTACTCCAGTTTGTACAACTGAACTTGGAGCATTAGCTAAAATGAAACCTGAATTTGAAAAAAGAAATGTTAAGGTTATGGGTTTAAGCGTGGATCCAGTATCAGATCATGTTAAGTGGCTTGATGATATTAAAGATGTTTGTGGATTAAAACCAAACTACCCAATTGTTGCAGATGAGAAATTAGAAGTTGCGAAACTCTATAACATGCTAGAGGGTGATGCTGGGACAACATCTATGGGACGTACTGCCGTAGATAATGAAACAGTTAGAACTGTTTATGTTATTAGACCAGATAAAAGAATAGGCTTGTTTTTAACTTATCCAATGACGACTGGCCGTAACTTTCATGAAATATTAAGAACAATTGACTCAATGCAACGTACAGCAAAACACAAAATTGCTACTCCAGCTGACTGGAAACCAGGTGAAAAAGTAATAATTGTTCCTAAAGTGACAAACGAAGAAGCGAAAAAAATATATCCAGATGGATGGGAAACAATAAAACCTTATTTGCGTAAAGTTCCAGACCCAGTTAAATAAATTTGGATCAAAAAAAATTAGACCAACAATCTCAGCATTGGGAAGCTAGCTTCTTAAGTAAGCCTGAGATGTTTGGTCATGAACCAAGTATAGCTGCTGTAAAAGCGCTTAACTCATTTAAAGAACAAAATATAAAAAATATTGTTGAATTAGGAGCAGGACTTGGCAGAGATACAATATTTTTTGCTCAAAATTCTATCCACGTTGAAGCTTTAGACTATAGCAATACATCCATTGAAAGCATTACTAATAAATCTAAAAAACTGAACATTGTAGATTTTATAAAAGCAAAAGTTTTTGATGTTAGAAAAAAATTACCATTTAAAGATAATTCAATTGAAGGATGTTTTTCTCATATGCTTTATTGTATGGCACTATCAAATTCTGATCTTGAAAATTTAAATAACGAAATTTATAGAATATTAAAACCCGGAGGAATTAACATTTATACTGTTCGTCACTTAGGTGATGGTGACTATAAAAATGGAATTCATATAGGAGAAGATCTCTATGAAAATGACGGATTTATTGTTCATTTTTTTTCTGAGAAAAAAATTAATAGTTTATTAAAAGGATTTCAAAATACTAAAATAGAAAATTTTGAAGAAGGAAGTTTTCCAAGGAAACTATCATTAGTTGTAAATAGAAAAATAAAGTAATGAATTTTTTAATTCTAGGTTTTTTAACAGGATTAAGTTTAATTTTAGCAATTGGAGCTCAAAATATATTTGTAATAGAACAAGGTCTTAAAAAACAACATATTTTTCTAGTTTGCTTAATTTGTTCTATATCAGATTTAATATTAATTTTTTTAGGAATATTTTTATTTGAGTATTTTAAAAGTTTTTTTTCTAATTTTGTTGAGTTAATATTTAATATATTGTTATTGGTTTTTTTGGTCTATTTTATAATTAGCAAATTAAGAATAAATTATTCTGATTTAAAAATAAATTTTGAAAATAATAAAATATCCTTAAATAATATTATAATAAAAACCCTTGGTTTTACTTACTTTAATCCCCATGTTTATTCAGATACTGTTTTTTTCCTTGGCAATTTTTCAAAAAACTTTTTAATTAATCAAAAAATCTATTTTGGAATAGGTGCTTCTTCTTCTTCTTTTTTATTTTTCTTCTTCTTGGGCTATATGTCTAAATATTTATCAAAATATTTACTAAATCAAAAAGCATGGAAGGCTATAAACCTATTTATAATTTTGTTTATGAGTTCTTTGGCAATTTATGTGCTATTAGAGATAATTAATAAATTAGATTGAATTATTTTAATCCAATGCAACAACAGCTGCCGCAATAGATGCTAATCGTGCTTGAGCTTCATCAGATCTACTAGTAATTACAACAGGAATTTTTCCACCAATAACAACTCCTGCAGCGCAAGCTCCCATAAAATAAATCATCATTTTTACAAGACCATTTCCAGTTTCAACTCCAGGAACCAATAATATGTCCGCTTGACCTGCGACAGCATTTTTAATTCCTTTTATTGCTGCAGATTTTTTTGAAATACTATTATCAAAAGCAAGCGGACCAAAAACATCTGCATTTATATTTTCTTCTTTTGCAATTTTAGTTATTTCATTTGCATCTATTGAACTTGGTACACTTTCTAAAACTTCTTCTGTTGCAGATAATACAGCTACTTTCGGTATTTTAATTCCAATTCGATTTGCAAAATCAACAACATTTTTAAGTATATGCATTTTAGTTTTAATATTTGGCAAAACGTTTAGTGCACCATCTGTAATAATAAGAGGAGAGTTTGTTTTGTCTATTGTCATATGCCAAATATGACTCAATCTTTTTTTTCCTAGTAAATTATATTCTCTTTTTAAAACTTCTTTCATTAAAATATCTGTGTGAATATGACCTTTAACTATAATTTTAATTTTACCTTCACAAGCTAATTTTGCAGCAATGGCTGCCGTATTATTTTCTATAGTTTCATTAATAATTTCATATTTAGAAATATCCCATTTTAACTGTTCAGCACATTTTTTGATTTCATTTTTATCTCCAATAAATATTGGAGTAATTAAATTTTCCTTAACAGCTTCCATTGCAGAATGCATTGGTAAAACTTTACCAGCATTTACTATTCCAGCAGTAACATCTTTTTTTTTCTTTGCAACTTTAAGCAAGTTATCTGGACAGACTATTTCTTTATTTGATAACATTTAATTTTTTTATTTCTTCTAGTATATTTTTTGAAATAACAATACCTTTTTTTAAATTTTTTTTATATCTAGATTTCATTCCCTGTCCAGGATACAAAATTTCATTTACTCCTTTAATTTTTGGAAGTTTTTTAATAGTTCTTATATTTTCTTTAATTCTCTTAATATAATTTTTTCCTACAAACAAGTTTGGTTTTAAAACTAAAAACAAATGTCCTACATTTTGAGAACCAGTAAAATCATCAAATGGATCTTTTACTTTTCCTGCGTGATTTGCTCCTGTTAAAACTCCACTCATAATATCAACCATCCATGCTAATCCAGAACCTTTAAAACCAGCTATTGGTAACTGCACACCTTTCAAAGCTTTTTTCGCATTACTAGTAGGCTTTCCAAATTTATCTAATGCTACTCCTAAAGGAATTTTGTGTCCTAATTTTGCAGCCACTCTTATTTTTCCCCTATTAATCATGGAAACTGATGTGTCAAATATAAAAGGAATTTTATTACCCGTTGGTGCTCCAAAACAAATTGGATTTGTTCCAAATAAACTTTTTTTAGCTCCATAAGGAGCAATTGCAGGAGGAGCGTTAGTAAAACATAAAACTATCAAATTTTTTTTAACTGCTTGTTCTGCATAAAAACATGACAAACCATAATGGCCACTATTTTTTATAGCAACTAGACCAATTCCTGTTTTTTTTGCATTTTTAATTGCAACTTTAATTCCAATATCAGCTGCAACAAAACCAATGCTATTATTCGCATCAATATGAGAAATTGATTGTGATATTTTTTTTATTTTTATTTTTGGATTTGGATTGATTATTTTTCTACTAAGTCTATCACAATACATTTTAAGTCTTGCTAAACCATGCGATGGAGCTCCTAGCAATTCAGCTTTAATTAAGTATTCAGCACTAATTTTTGCATCAGTGTTTTTAAGTTTAAAATTTTTAAAGATATTTTCTACTATTTTTTTGATTTTTAAAAGATTCACACTTTAATTTAATTATTCCAAAATGGACAGATGCTTTTAGCGAAAAGATATTTTTCTAAATTATCACTAAGTTTTAAAGTAGTTATAGACATTCCTGCCATTTCCATTGATGTAGCATACCTTCCAACATATGTTTTGCTGTTTCGAATACTTGATTTCGATAAGTTTTCATTAACTCTTTTTGATACAATATAAAGTTCTTCAAGTGGTGTAGCCCCTAGACTATTAATCATAATAGCAACATTATCATTAGCTTTTAATTTTGAATCATCAATAATTCTTTTATAAAGTTCATCAACTAAATCATTTGCAGTTCTTAATTTCTCTCTTTTAATTCCAGGTTCACCATGAATTCCCATTCCAATTTCAATTTCATCATCGCTAATTTTAAAAGTGGGTTTACCAGCTTCTGGCAATATACAAGGAGAGAGTGCAACACCAAGTGTTCTAATATTACTATTAGCTTCTTTTGCAATTTTAAAAGTGTCATCTAAAGACAGGCCAGTTTCAGCAAAGGCTCCGGCAATTTTAAAAACAAAAATCATTCCTGCAATTCCTCTGCGCTTTAATTTTTCTTCTTCCTTCGCACTTGCAATATCATCAGCGACGATAACAGTTTTTGTTTTAATTCCTTCAGAAGCTACAATTTCACAAGCCATTTCAAAATTCATTACATCTCCACCGTAATTTCCAAGTATACACAAAACTCCATTTCCATTGTTTCCATTTCTTATTGCAGATGCTATTTGATCAACAGAGGGTGATGCAAATACAGATCCAATCGCACAAGCATCCAAAAATCCTCTTCCAATATATCCAGTAAAAACAGGAAGATGACCTGATCCACCTCCAGTAACTATTCCAACTTTATTTGAGGCTCTTGTTGCTCTTGTGATTACTCTTTTATTGTCTGGTGAAAAAGCATAAACATCTGGATGAGATTTAACTAACCCATCAATAGATTCTTCAACAAAGTCAGTTGGTTTATTAATTATCTTTTTCATGTAATTCTATTACGAATATACTAAAGTATATTTTTCTATGATTACACCATTTAAAATAAATATTTCAAACAAAATAATTAAAGATATTAACACAAAGGTCGCAAGTTATCCTTGGCACGAAATGCCCGAAGACGGCGGTTGGAAATATGGAACAAACTTAGACTATATGAGAGAATTTTCAAAATATTGGGTAGATAAATTTAATTGGAAAAAAACAGAAGAAAAAATAAATAAATTTCAAAATTTTAAAACAAATATAAATGGTACTGATATTCATTTTATTTATGAGAAGGGAAGCGGATCTAATTCAAAACCACTATTATTAAGCCATGGATGGCCTGGGTCAATCATAGAGTTTTTACATATAATAGACCAACTTGCTCATCCTGAAAAATTTGGTGGCAAGAAAGAAGATGCATTTGATGTCATAGTTCCATCTCTACCAGGGTTTGGATTTTCAGGCAGACCTTCAAAACCAATTGGTCCAAGAAAAATGGCAAAAATTTTTAATTCTTTAATGACCACATCTCTTGGATATAAAAAATATATAGCTCAAGGAGGTGATTTTGGAGGAACTATAGCTACATGGCTTGCGTATGATTTTCCAAAAACATGTACAGCTATTCATATAAACATTTTAATAGTTCGACATCCTGATGGACCACAAACCAAGGAAGAAAAAGAATGGGAAGAAAAATTTGAAAGAGAACAATTGTTGGAAAATGGTTATAGAACCCAACAAGCTACCAAACCGCAAACTTTAAGTTATGCAATGATAGATAGTCCAGTTGGAGTTGCTGCTTGGATAATTGAGAAAATGCACGGATGGTCTGATATTAAGAATAATGATATTGAAAGCGTCTATTCAAAAGACACGTTGTTGTCAAATATAATGATTTATCTAGTTACAAAAACTTTTAATACAGCTTCTTGGATTTATTACGGAAGAAGAGAAGAAGGAGGAAGGTTTCTTCCTAAAAAAGGACTTCCAATAAAAACCCCAACTGCTGTTGCTTTATTTCCAAAAGAATATTTGGAATGGGCACCAAGATCTTATGTTGAGAGAATTTATAACATTCAACGTTGGACCAAAATGCAAAAAGGTGGACATTTTGCAGCTTTAGAGCAGCCCGATTTATTGATTAAAGATATAAGAAATTTCGCAAACTCTTTGAAAATATGAAAATGTAAAAAAAAGCTCTGCTTCTAGGTACCACAAAAAGTTTGATACTTTTTTTCACCTACTACTGCAGGATGTTGATAGTTATTAGTTTTTGTTTGTTTTTCATAAGGTTTTTCTAGAATTTTGAGAAAATCATGAAAAGGACCTAAATCATTTTTACTAGCTGCTTCTAAAACTTCTTCTACTTTGTGATTACGAGGAATAACAAGAGGATTTGCAGTACGCATTATTTTTAAAGTTTCTTCAAACGAATTGTTTTTTTTCGAACGATCTTCCCATTTCCGATACCAATCAATAAATTTTTTATCATTAAACATTTTATTTTTTTGAAAATCTTTGTTCATTAATAAACAGAACGTGTTTGTATAGTCGGCTTTATTTTTATACATAATTAACAACAAATCATTTATTAAATTTTCATCATTATCTTCATCTCCAATTAAACCTAATTTTTTTTTCATCATTTCTAACCAATTTTTTTTATATATATTTCCAAAACTATTTATTATTTCTTCTGCAATCTTTATTGCTTTATTCTGGTTTTCATCAATTAAACTTAAGAGAGATTCTGCAAGTCTTGCTAAATTCCATTTAGTTATTCCAGGTTGATTAAAATAAGCATAACGTCCATGAAGATCTATAGAACTAAACACTGTTTCTGGATCATAAGCATCCATAAAAGCACAAGGACCATAATCTATAGTTTCCCCTGATATTGCCATGTTGTCCGTGTTCATCACTCCATGAATAAAACCAACTCGCATCCAATCAACAACAAGTTTAATTTGCTTTTCCATTACAATTTTCAGTAAATCAATTGCTTTAGTTTTAGATCTTTTAATATTTGGATAGTGACGTTCGATAGTGTAATCAAATAAATTTTTTAAATTTTTTTTATCTTCACTAACTAAAGCGTATTGAAATGTTCCAACACGAATATGACTTTTAGCAATACGAGTTAATATTGCTCCTGGTAAAGCAGTTTCACGAATTACATTTTCTCCTGTTTTTACAACTGCCAAACTTCGTGTGGTTGGAATTCCGAGACCATGCATTGCTTCACTAATAATATATTCTCTTAACATTGGTCCTAAAGCTGCTCTTCCATCACCATTTCTTGAGTAAGGAGTTTTACCAGAACCCTTAAACTGAATATCAAAACGATTTTTATTCTTTGACAAATGTTCTCCAATTACGATAGCTCTACCATCGCCCAGAATTGTAAAATGACCAAATTGATGACCAGCATATGCTTGTGCAATGCATTCTGATTTTTGAGGTAATAGGTTTCCAGAAAATAATGATGCGGATTCAGTGGAAGTAATATTTGAAAAATTTAAACCTAAATCTTTTGATAAGTTATGATTCATTACAACAATTTCTGGTTTTTTTACTGGAATAGGCTTAATTTTAGTCAACATTGAACTTGATAATTGTGAATAAGTATTATCAAAACACCAACCAATTTTATCAATTTGAGAAAAAGTTTTATTCATATTAAAAAACTTCACTTAATTTATTTAATGCAAACATTCCAGGATCATCTAAGTCCATAGTTTTTTCCTCAAACATTCTTGCTCTTCCAATAAGTATTTTTTTTCCTTTAAAGTTTTCAAGAGCTTGTTTTGTAGCTAATTTAAATACTTCTGAATAATTTTTATTATCTTTAAGTTTTTTTATGATTAGGTCTAAACTATCTGCTATAGTTTTATCACCAAGTTTAGTCTTTCCTCTTTCCATTATAGTTTTTAAAGCTGTTTGAAAAATGACTATAATATCATCATGATTACAGTTATTTTTACCCTTTAATGCTTTTGAAATGTTCATAAATGAAAAGGCTATCAAGGTTCCAAAGCTAGAACCTGATTTTTTAACAAATGCTTGCGAACAAAGCATAAAATTTTCACCCATATCATCTTTAAAATTGTTTTTATTATTATTTACTTCCTCTAGTCCATTTAGAATAGTGACCCCTAAGTCACCATCACCAATTTTCCCATCAGCTGCGTTAAATTCATCATAGGATTTTTTAGCTTGAGAAAGTAACTTTTCAAAAATACTTTCTAATATTTCTTTATTAAGCATTTAATTTTTTACAAAATTTTATATAACAAGGTACTATACATTAGAGTGAAAAATATTAAAAATATAATCTATTTATGTAATAGCGAAAAAGGCCCTTCTGGAGGAGCAAAAATAATTTATCATCATTCAGAAATTATAAATAATCTTAATAATTTTACTTCTGAAATATTACATATTAAAAAGAAAAAAACCTCAAAATGGAAAGCTTCTATAAAAAAAAAATTAGACATAAAATCAAATGAAGAAACAGGTTGGCAATTGGATCAAATTGAACCTTATAAAAATTTTAAATATAGTTGGTTTGAAAACAACGCTGTTATTAAAAATAACTTTAATTTTAACCAAAAAAATGATTTTGTAATTTTACCAGAAATTTTTGCTCATTTAGCAGACGATCTGTTAATTAGAAATAAAATAAAATATGCAATATTTGTTCAAAACGGATATACGATTTCTTCTACAAATAATGAAAAAAAATTAAACAAAGCTTATAATAAAGCTAGTTTTATATTGTCATATTCTGAAGATGTTAAACAATGTATAAAACTATTTTTTCCACATTTAGAAAAAAAAATTATAAAAATAAAATGTTCAGTAGATTCAAAAAAATTTAATTTAAATCAAAAAAAAGTAAATCTTATTACTTATATGAGCAGAAAATTACCTCAACATAGTGGCCATGTATTGTTTTTTTTGAAAAAAAAGTTACCAAAAAAATGGGTTATTAAAAATTTAAATAATTTAAATGAAAAAACAATATTCAATAATCTATCTAGATCAAAAATTTTTCTATCTTTTGCTAATCTTGAAAGTTTGGGACTCCCTTCAATTGAAGCAGCCATCGCTGGAAATTTTGTTGTTGGATATACAGGAGAAGGAGGAAAAGAATACTGGAAAAAACCTATTTTTACTGAAATTTATTCAGGTGATATAAAAAATTTTGTTAATCAAATATTAAAAAAAATTGTTGAAAAAAATAAACATAATTTAAAAAAAAAAATTCAAAGAAAAAAAATTATTAGAGAATTTTCTAAAGAAAATGAAATTAAACATATTAAAAATTTTTTGAATTTCTTTAATTAAATTCTAACCAATCTTTATATTTTGTTTGATTGTTTTGAATATATTTGGGTAATTGATCGATACCAAGTGTAGTAAGTTTAAATTCTTTACTAAATTTATTTTCAGATCTCCCGGCCTGATGATCATACAAAATTACTTTTCTTTTAACTAAATCTTCAATATCAGATAAAGTTTTTTTAGTTTCTTTAAATTCAAGGTGATCCTCTGCATTAGTTAATTTTTTGTAAATTTCTTCAGGTTTTTTAAGTTGTGAAAAATGCCATCCACCATTTTTAATTATATTCACATTCACATATTTTGTTTTAGAAACAAACGTATCAATTCTATAAAATGGGTATTTTCTTGCTTTAACATTTCTTAGCCAATCAAAATCAATTAAATTTTTTTTTTTACATCCTTTAGTTCCAAACCATTCATAACGATCACAAAATAAATTGAATTTGTAATAAAACATTTTTTGATTGAAAATCATTATTTCGTTTTTAATTTGATTAGTTTGAAAAAATTCTAAATTTGGTATTTCATCATTATCACTATAAAGTATCAGATCATCTTTTGATGCATCAATTATTCCTTCGTTTAAAAAATTTCTTTGGTGAGCTATTCTCTTTATAGCATTTAACCTTATATGTGCGCCTTCTTCAGTTTTTTTTCCATCTTTAAGATTATAGGTTAAATCTTTTGGTTCTTCTTCAATTTTTAAATAAATTATTTTATCTTTAAATTTTTCAAATCTTGAAAAATCAAAATTAAATTCTTTTTTTTCTCCACTGTGAGAATAAGCCGATTCAGTGATAACAAATTTATCCACATATTCATTTAAAATATTAAATCTAGCCTCTAATATTAAGTTTTCATTGTAGAAAGTGGTACAGTCAAATATTTTCATTTACGGTATATCAATTGAATCATTATTACATTTTGTATATTAAATACATTAATTTTATTAAATTACATGCAAATAAATAAATATATAAATATTAATAAATTAAACAATTCACTAAAAAATTTTAATAAAGGCAAACCTTTTCCATATGCGATAATTGATAATTTTCTAAAAAATAATTTGGCAAAAAAAATTGAAAAAGAGTTTCCTAATTTTACTAATAAAGAACTCCATGAATATAGAAATTATTGTGAAATTAAGAAGTCAACTAATCTATGGAACTTATTTAAACCTAACACATACCAATTAATTTCAATTTTAAATTCTAGTGAGTTTACTAACAATATAAAAAAAAAATTAAGGATGAAAAATCTTTATTCAGACCCAGGTTTGAATGGAGGTGGACTGCATATAATGGGAAAAGGTGGAAGATTAAATCCACATTTGGATTATGTAATTCATCCTAAATTAAATATTAAAAGAAAATTTAATTTAATAATTTTTTTGACATCAAACTGGAAAGATAAAAATGGTGGTGAACTTTGTTTTTTTGCAAAAAATAAAAAAAATAAAAATATGCCTGGAGAAATTGTAAAAAAAATTATGCCAAAGTTTAATAGAGCGGTATTGTTTGATACTTCTATGTACAGTTGGCATGCAGTTTCTAGAATTCTTACAACAGATACAAGAAAAAGTATTGCTACTTACTATTTGACTTTAAAAGATAAAAAAATAGAAAATAGAAAAAAAGCTCTTTACTCTCCATTAAAAAATCAAATGAAAAATAAAAAAGTTAAAAATTTTATTAAAATGAGATCGAGTATAAAAAGTTATAATAAAGTTTTTGTAACTTAGATTTAAACTATCCTTTTCCTCTCCAAGGTATAGTTTTATCTATTATTTTTCTAATAGTAACATCAAACAAAAGCCCCAACATTCCCATTACGAAAATAGTAATCCAAATGACTTCATATTGCATGTATTTTCTTGCAACGTTTTCAACAAATCCAATACCAGAAGTACCAGCTAAAAATTCTGCAGCAACCAATGTTCCCCAACACATACCTACAGCAACCCTTACTCCTGTTAATATTTCAGGTAATGAATTAGGAAATATAACCTCTCTTAATATTTGCCATCTAGAAGCACCCAATGAATGAGCGGCATGAATTTTTGAAAGTTGCGTTCCTGATGCACCAGCCCTTGCTGAAATAATCATAATAGAAAATGAAACCATAAATAATAAAAATACTTTACCAACGTTATCAATTCCAAAAACTGTAATTACCAATGGAGCCCAAGCAAGTGGTGGTACTGGTCTATATAACTCAACAAGAGGATCAAAAAATCCCTTAGCAAATCTATTTAGACCCATAAATATACCTAATGGTACACCAAAAATAATTCCAAGAGTTAATCCCAAAAATACTCTTAAAAAAGAATCCCAAATATGTCCTGTGGGAACTGGTATTTTAAAAGCTTCAAATTCACCTGTTACTACATCTAAAACTTTGCTTTTAAAATTAGGTTCAACAGTTCCATCCGAAGTATGCACGGGATATTTG
This sequence comes from uncultured Pelagibacteraceae bacterium, assembly GCA_902570055.1. Classification (GTDB taxonomy): domain Bacteria; phylum Pseudomonadota; class Alphaproteobacteria; order Pelagibacterales; family Pelagibacteraceae; genus Pelagibacter. The sequence continues at coordinate 52,581 of CACFWQ010000001.1, read as the reverse complement.
CCTGGCATAATATCCGCAATCCAATCTGGAAGAAAAAAACCAACTATCCTATTAACTCCCATCATTTCATACCAAATCATAGGAATCATTTTAAATCCTACACTTGGCTTTAAGAGATCTCCAAAAATTCTAAAAGTATCAGATGGTTTAGGTAACCATCTACCAGGACCATCCTCTGCGCAAGTTGGACCACTAGCAACTATTGTTCCTCCCGGAAACAATAACATATCTTTAATTCTTGTAGCTCCTTGTTCTTTTTTTTGAACTTTATCAAAAGCTCTAATTGCTTTTTCCATTTCATCTAAGGCATAAGGAGGAAAAACACTTTCATATTCAATTCTTTGACCAAGTTTTTTTATTTCTTTTATATAAGTCATTTCTGATACTTGCTCTTCATTCAATCCATCTTTATATTCTTTAATCTCGTCTCTAATTTCTTTTAGTAGATTTAAATATGCAGGATGATGATTCCGCATTGCAAAAAATTCATCACTAACCAAATTTAATTCTTGGGAGGCAGTATGAAATTTTAAACCTACTTTGCTTTCTGGAAGAGGCGGAACTTCCATACCAGTTGCACCCCATCCTAATTGTTTTTTTAAAGCTTCAATTCTTTTATTTTCCTCTTCTTCACTTAGAGGAGGAGGATAAGTATCTTTTGAAAAATTTTCCGTAAGCTTATTAATTCTATTTGTTAATTCATCAATTATATTTTTAGTTTCATATTCTAAATATTTTTCATTAGTTAATAATGGAATAGTTTTACGAGTTTTATTAAGTAAATTTACAAATTTCTCTTTATCCTGTTCTTTTAAATTAGGAGAATTTTGTATTTCAATTATTTTGTCGCTTATATTTATGTTTTCACGTTTTATAAGGGCAGTACTTTTATGGCTTCTTTCTTCTATTGGGAAAAGATACTTTAAAGACAATAAAGATTCGTTAACTTTTGCAACCTGACAAAGTTCATTTGCAGATTTAGGATAGAATGCTTTTGCGATATCCCATGAATAATAAAGCCATGTAAATAAAAGAAAACTACTACCAACTATTACCCAATGAACCCCACCCTTCGCTCTTTCTGGATTTCCAAAAACTGCATCACTTTTTTCAGTTTTAACCAACCTTTGTCCATAAAGAATAGAACCAATAACTGCAAAGATTATTAAAAATGTAACTATTCCAGTAATCATTTTAATTTTCTTTACCCATTATTTCTTCTTCCATATCCCAGATCATTGATAAAATTTCTTCTCTTTTAGATACAAATTCATTGTTGTTTTTTATTTCTCTCAAATCTTCTTTTAAACCCATGTTAGCAAAAGGAAGTTTATATTCTTTGTGAATTCTTCCTGGTCTTGGAGCCATAACATATACTCGCTCACCCAATAATAAGGCTTCTTCAACAGAGTGAGTAATTAAAATAATTGTTTTTCCAGTTTCCTTCCAAATTTTTAAAACTAAAGACTGCATTTTTTCTCTAGTTAAAGCATCAAGTGCTCCCAAAGGCTCATCCATTAAAATTAAATCTGGGTCATTAATTAAACATCTTGCAAGAGCAACCCTTTGCTGCATTCCACCTGACAATTGATAAGTTGGAGTATTTCCAAAACCTTGAAGCCCAACTATCTCAAGCCATTCTTCAACTTTTTTTGCAGTTTTAATTGGATCTTCTTTTTTCATTCGTAAACCAAAGTTTACATTTTGAGCAACTGTTAACCATTCAAACAGAGCACCTTGTTGAAAAACCATACCTCTTTCAACTCCCGGTCCATTAATTTCGTTGTCACCTAAAGTAATAATTCCGGAAGTAGGACGAAGAAAACCAGCTGCTATATTTAACAAAGTTGTTTTTCCACAACCTGAAGGACCAAGCACAGTTAACAATTCGCCTTTTTTTAGTTTGAAACTTATATCTTTAAGAGCATGAACTGTTTCTCCTTTTGGAGATCTAAAAATCATGTTTACATTTTGAGAAACTAGATCACTCATAATAAATAATATATTAGAATTTTTAAAAAAAAATAGGCACCAATTTATTAAATTGGCGCCTATTTAATATTCTATTTTAAACTCTAATTACGGTAAAAAACTAGTATCAACTACTTTTGCGTAATCTTTAAGAGCCGGGTTTTCTGATGTAGCAAACATATTACCCATAACGCTTAGGTAAGTCATAAGTATACCACCTTTATTCAGATACTTAGCTTTCATTGTTCCTGCATTAGGAAACTCAAATCCACCCATTTGCTTTTTAGTACCAGCAAGATCCATAGCTGCATCTTTAGCAATTGTGTTCATATCAGATTTTCCTGAATTGAATCTTGCGTTTGCTTCGTGAGTTACTTCTACAAAAGTTCTAACCATTCCTGGGTTTTCTTTTAGGAATTTGTTAGTTACTGAAGTAATATCAATACCAGCAATACCAGCATCTTGAGCCTCTTTAACAGTTAGTAATGAAGCACCCTTTTCTTTAGCTGCTTTGATAGATTTACCACCAAATAAACATGCCATTGCAACGTCACCGTTAACAAATGCTGCAGATCCATCTTCTGGGTTCATATCAACAACTTTCATTTTAGAAATGTCAGCTCCTACAACTCTCATTGTTTCTTTAAAAACATAGTCAGCCATAGTTCCCAAAGGAACAGCAACTTTTTGACCGTCCAATTTAGAAGCAGCATTTCCTTTATCTATACCTTTAGCAGCAACACAAGTAGTTCCACCCATTCCATATATAACTGCAATATCTACAAGCTTGATTGGAGCTTTAGCATTAACTGCATTTACAAACGGAGTTAAACCTTGTGAGTAAGAGATATCAATATCTCCAGATAACATAGCTTCAGTCATCTCACCACCTGTTGCAAAGTTAGTCCATTTTACTGGCACACCCAAAGCTTTATCAAAAGTCTTTTTAACTTTATCTTCCTGGTTTGGAGTTGCCCATTCTAAAAAGAATGCAACTCTAACTTCATTAGCAGCTGAATTAGCCACTGATATACTGAAAGAAAAAGCAACAATACTTGCTAGAATAAAACTAATTATTTTTTTCATTTATTCCCCTTTTATTAATTAATAAAACGAGTATTAAATTGGAATTTTTGATAGATGTAAATGATCTAATTAAATATTTTAAAATGCAACTAGCAATTGTATCATTTTAATTTATTCAATAGATACCTAAATAATCTTCTAGTTAAAAAAATTTTTTTAGTCTAAAAATTCTTAAATAATATATTAAAAAAATTATGAGTTCAGAAAATAGACCTTCGGTACCAAATTCACTTAACGAACACTGGATGCCATTTACATCCAATAAGGATTTTAAAAAAAATCCAAGATTAATAACAGAAGCTAAAGGTGTTTACTTAAAAACCCACCATGGAAAAACCCAAATAGATGGTAGCTCAGGTTTGTTTTGCAATCCATTAGGACATGGAAGAAGAGAGATTACAGAAGCTGTTACTAAGCAACTAGAAACTTTAGATTATGCGCAGCCATTTCAACAGGGATTTGGGGGATCATTTGAATTAGCGACAAGAATATCAAAACATACCCCAGGTGATTTAAATAAAATTTTTTACACTATTTGTGGTTCTACAGCAGTAGAAACTGCCATTAAAATTGCAATAGCATATCATAGATCTAAAGGAGATAGTAAAAGATTCAGGTTTGTAGGTAGAGAAAGAGCTTATCATGGAATGAATATTGGAGCTACTTCAGTAGGAGGAATGATAAACAATGTAAAAACATTTGCTAGTGTATTAATGCCAGGTGTTCTTCACATGAGACACACTCATTTACCTGAACACAAATTTGTAAGTGGGCAGCCAGAAACAGGAGCAGAACTTGCCAATGATTTAGAAAGAATGTGCGAAAACTTTGGAGGAGAAAATATAGCAGCTTGCATTGTTGAACCTGTAGCAGGGTCAACAGGTTGTTTAGTTCCGCCAAAAGGTTATTTACAAAAACTTAGAGAGATATGTGACAAACATGGAATATTATTAATTTTTGATGAAGTAATATGTGGTTGGGGACGTATGGGTTCAGTATTTGCTTCACAAGAGTTCGGGGTAGTTCCTGATATGATGACATTGGCGAAAGCTACTACGAATGGAGTTGTTCCAATGGGAGTAGTTGCATGCAAAGATGAAATGTACGATGCGGTTATGGATGCATCTCCATTGGGTGCTGTTGAATTATTTCATGGATATACATACTCAGGGATACCTGTTTCTGTTGCAGCTGCTTTAGCAGTACAAGATATTTTTGAAAAAGAAGATATATTTAATAGAGTTAAGGGAATGGTATCATATTTTCAAGAAAGTATATTTTCACTTAAGGATATCGAATCTATAGCTAATATTAGAGGACAAGGTTTGATGGCAGGAATTGATATGAAATTAAACACCAAACCTGGAAAAGCAGGCTATGAAACTTTTAAAGCATGTTATGATGCTGGAGTTAACTTTAAAGCAACGGGTGACTGTTTAATTATTGCACCACAATTTATTTGTGAAAAAAAACACATAGATGAAATTATTGACAAGTTAAGAACCGGTATTTTAAATTACCAAAAAAATCAAAAAAATTAGATACATCAAGTGAAAACTTATGAAAATTGGTGTTCCAAAGGAAATTAAACCTCAAGAAAATCGTATTGGATTAACACCCGATAGTGTAAAAATATTAATTTCTAATGGTCATAAAGTATTGGTTGAAAATAACGGTGGATTCGAAGCCGGTTTTTATAATGATCAATATAAAAACGCTGGTGCAAAAATAATAGATAAGGCAGAAGATATTTTTACCGACGCAGATATTATTGTTAAAGTTAAAGAACCCTTGTCAAATGAAGTAAAAATGATTAAAGAAAATCAAATTGTTTTTACTTATTTACACTTAGCTGCTGCTAAAGAACTAACTGAGGGTTTAATAAAGTCCAAGTCAGTCTGTATTGCATACGAAACAGTCACAGATAACAATGGAAGATTACCATTATTAGCTCCAATGAGTGCTGTAGCAGGAAGAATGTCAATTCAAGCTGGAGCACATTCTTTAGAAAAAAATCAAAAAGGTAGAGGTTTATTATTAGGTGGAGCTCCAGGAGTTGAACCAGCTAATGTTGTTATTCTTGGTGGAGGAGTGGTTGGAGAAAATGCAGCTTTAATAGCAACAGGAATGAAAGCAAAAGTGCATATAGTAGATAAATCAGAACCAAGATTAAAACAACTTCAAGAAATTTTTGGCGATAAAATTATCCCTCAACACAGTGACAAAATAGATTTAAAAAAACTTGTGTCAGAGTGTGACTTGCTAATTGGTGGTGTTTTAATACCGGGAGCAGAAGCGCCAAAATTAGTAACTAAAGAAATGATAAAAAATATGAAAAGAGGCTCAGTTATAGTTGATGTTGCCATTGACCAAGGCGGATGTGTTGAAACGAGTAAACCAACTACACATGCAAATCCAACATATATTGTTGATGATGTTGTTCATTATTGTGTTGCTAATATGCCAGGTGGAGTCCCAAGAACTTCTACATTAGCACTTAACAAAGCTACATTACCTTTTTTGACTAAACTTGCAGGCAAAGGTTATGAGAAAGCTTTAAAAGAAGATAAAAACTTTTTAGCAGGTTTAAATGTTTGTAAAGGAAAAGTTACTTATAAAGCAATTGCAGATGTATTTGGCTACAAATATATTTCACCAAATGAATTATTATAAAAATGTATAGACCTTTACCAAAACAATTAACAATAAAAAATTCACCAATAGAAGGTCTAGGACTTTTTGCTGTAGAGGATATTAAAAAAAATTCATTTTTAGGAGTGACACATATTAGAGATGAACAATTTGAAAATAAATACATAAGGACACCACTAGGGGGATTTTATAATCATTCAAATGAACCAAATGTAATAAGAATGGTCTCAGATACGTTGCCAAAATTGACATTTGGTGACCTAGTCGATCCTACAACTGGAGTTGAAAAGATAAAAGACGGAAAGTCAAATAGAGAAAACTTATTTTATAACCTGCAAGAAAAACCTGATGCGAAATATATGTTTTTAATATCATTAAAAGATATTAAAGTAGGTCAAGAAGTGACAGCAAACTATAATCTATATACTTACCCAAAAACTGGAGTAGGTTTACAAATGATTTAATAATATACTTTTAGCTTTATGAAAGAAATTCCAAAAAGCACAAAAGTAGTTGTAATTGGAGGCGGTGTTGCAGGCTGTTCAACCGCTTATCATTTAGCAAAATTTGGTTGGAAAGATACAATATTACTTGAAAGAGACCAATTAACTTCAGGAACCACATGGCATGCCGCTGGACTAGTAAGTCAACTAGGTCCTTCAGCAGCAATTACAAAGATAAGAAAATATACAACAGACCTATATAAAGAATTAGAAAAAAAAACTGGTTTTTCAGCAGGATTAAAATTGAATGGAGCATTATCAATAGCATCAACAAAAGGACGTTGGCAAGAGTTACAAAGACAAGCTACTACAGCTCAGTTATTTGATGTAAATGTAGAACTTTTAAATACACAACAAGTAAAAGAAAAATACCCAATAATAAATGAAAAAGATATTTTAGGAGGTATCTTTATGAAAGGGGATGGACAAGCTGACCCCATAGGCGTAACAAATTTGTTAGCAAAAGCAGCAAAAGAAGAAGGAGTTAAAATTTTTGAAAAAAGTCCTGTTGAAAAAATTTTAGTTAAAAATGGAAGAATTGCAGGAGTAAAAGTAAATAATCAAACAATAGAATGCGAATATATAGTTTTGGCAACTGGAATGTGGTCAAGACAAATAGGGGAAGAATTAAGTGTCAGTATACCTTTGTATCCTGCTGAACATTTTTATATTATTACAGAACCAATTAAAGATTTACCTAAAGATTTAGCAGTACTAAGGGATTTTGATAATAGACTGTATTTAAAAGAAGATGCTGGTAAATTATTAGTTGGAATTTTTGAAGGAAAATCAATACCAGCTTTTGCAAAAACAAACAAAGTTCCTAATGATTTTTCATTTGGAGAATTCCCAGAAAATCTCGATCATTTTGAACCATATTTAGAAGCATCATTTAAAAGAGTTCCTACTTTAGAAAAAGTAGGAATTAGAAAATTTTTAGCTGGACCCGAATCTTTTACCCCGGATACAAATACATTATTGGGAGAAGTGCCAGAGGTTAAAAACTTTTTTGTTTGCTGTGGATTTAACAGCATTGGAATTGGAAGTGGAGGAGGTGCCGGAAAAGTAACAGCAGAATGGATGATGAGTGGTCATATTAATGAAGATTTATTTATATACGATATAAAAAGATTTCAAAAATTTCACTCAGAAGTAAACTTTATTACAGAAAGAATAACAGAAACTTTAGGAGATTTATATGGAATGCATTGGCCGTATAAACAACACAAAACATCAAGAAATAAAAAATTGTTTCCTTATCATGAAGAACTTAAAAAAGCAGGAGCTTGTTTTGGTGTTTCCTCTGGATATGAAAGGCCAATGTGGTTTGCTTTAAACAATGAAAAAGCTGAGTTTAAATATAGTTATAATTATCAGAACTGGTATCCATCGGTAGAATTTGAGACAAAAAATACAAGAGAGAATGTAGGACTGTTTGATCTTACAGCTTTTTCAAAATACGAATTAAAAGGAGAAAAAACCCATGGGGAACTTCAAAAAATTTGTACAGCAAATATAAAAGATGAAACAGGCAAAACTACTTATACTCAAATGTTAAATAAAGACGGAGGAATAGAAACGGATTTAACTGTTGTTTGCTTAGATAAGAATTATTATAGAATAGTTACTTCAGCAGCCAATAAAGAACATGATAAATTTCATATTTTAAAACATTTATCTAAAGAAGTAGAATTTAAAGATGTTTCAGATGAATTAGCTTGTTTAGGGGTATTTGGACCAAAAAGTAGAATACTGATGTCAAAAATATCGAAAAATGATTTATCTAATGAAAATTTTAAATTTGGTACTGGCAAAAAAATTACAATAAATAATAAAGAAATTTGGGCACAAAGATTATCTTATGTAGGTGAATTAGGATGGGAACTTTATATTAATATGCAGGATGCTAAAGAAATTTATAATTTAATAATTGAAGCTGGAAAAGAATTTAATCTTTCTAATTGTGGAATGCTTGCTATGGACACAATGAGAATGGAAAGTGGATATTTACACTGGGGTCACGATATGTCACCAGAAGAAAACCAATATGAAGCAGGTCTTCAATTTGCCATAAGCTATAAAAAAAATATTGATTTTATAGGCAAGAAAGCTTTGCTTAAAATTAAAGAAAAAAAGCAAAATAAAAAACTTTCTATGTTTATTTTAAAAAATAATAAACCAGGTGAACCTTTATTACTTCATGATGAACCAATTTATAATGATAAAAATATTGTTGGCAGAACTACATCAGGAAATTTTTCTTTTAATTATAATAAAAATCTAGCTTTTGGATACATTAACTCTGAATTAATTGAGAAAGATAAAACTAATAAACAAAATTTATTTATTGAAGTAGAGAAGATAAAATATCCAGCAGAAATAATATTGAAACCTCTAAACAATAAAAATATTAAAAATATTTAAATAAATATTTATAGTAGCAAAACCCAAAACGGGCCATTAGATTAATCCAAAAACCCAATACGGACTATTGGGAAATTGTTTCAATAAAATAAACATGTTTCAATTGCTACTTTACAGAAGGTCAAAAAGGTATGAGTAGGGAAGAAATTACAATTAATGAAATAGGTTCAACTGAAAAAGTTCAAACTGAAAAAACTAACCTTGTATCAAAAAGAGTTAATATAAATCAATTATTGTTAAAAGTAAGAAAAGAAAAAAACAGAGAAAAAAAAGAAAATTATATTTTCATTCTAGCTATTTTTGGAGTAATTGTAGTTACAGGAGTTATAGCTTCTCTTTAGCATTTTCATTGCATTATCAGATAAGATTAAATAAGTAATAATACTTTATGAAGCAAAGAGGCTTCACTCTAATAGAAGAAACAATTGTAGTCTCTTTGGACTAAAGTTTTTTCACTAATCATCCTTACTAGCTGTAACCACCGTTACAGTGACAGTATATCTTTTTACACATTGAGCATAATTAGTATCACTAGTCCTCAGCTTAGCATCAGGGTAAATACAATTATAATCAAAACAATTAAGGGAACAAAGAAGTGATGCATATTCTTATCATATCACGGTCCATAAAAGTTTTTATCTAAGAAACTTGTTTGAACTAAAAAATAAAAGTAGTATATATCAACACTAATTGAATGGCGGGGTAGCTCAGTTGGTTAGAGCGCGGGACTCATAAGCCCGAGGTCAGTGGTTCGATCCCACTTCCCGCTACCATTCTAGAAGGTTTCCGAATTATTGCTCCACTGGTGCTCCAATGGTAAAGTACTTTTATGCGAAAGCTAATTATATTTTTGGTCACGGGAATGTTGTGGTGCAATGTTAGCAATGCAAATACGAATATTTCTAATACAGTTTGGCAACTAACAACAATCATGGAAGGGTATTTGCCAACAAGCAATTATATGAAATTTTATTCAGATGGAACTTGTGAGAATATGGAATTCAAAATAACTTCATGCAAATGGAATATACAAAATAAAAATTTATCTATTGAATATTTTGCACCAACAAAAATATGGATACAATATAATTTAATTATAAATGATAATAGCGCTAACGGAACAGTAAGCAACTCCAAGGACAACTATAATAAAAAAAAAAAAATTGAAGGTAAATTTTTACTTAATCTAACAAAAGATGAAAATATTAGAGTAGAAGATAGAGCTAAGTTACCTAAATGGTTAAGCAAAAAACTTAATAAAATAGATATAGAAAAAGTTAATAAAAAAATTGAGTCTATGTTTGAAAATATTCCTCCAAAAAAAATATCTATCCCATTTCAGTGCTATTATGACAATAATAGAGCATTCATCGATTATAAAATTGAAGTAGATAGAGTCTTTCTGGAATATTATTTATTTAATTATAAAAGAACAGATCCAGAAAATATTTATCCATTTACTGGTCCGGGAACTGAAAAGTTAGAGCTTTCAATGGAAGATGACACAATTCCTATGAGCAGGTATTTTCCTAGATATATAACTCTGGAATACAGACTTCATAGTAAAGAAAAAAAGTTTTATCTAATTCAAAAAGATCAAGAAATAAGATCTGATGAAAATAAAAAGGCAAAATTGTTCTTATTCAAATCTCATGATACATTATTGAAACCTACGGGCAAAACTTTCAACTATTTTAAATTATCTGAGAATTCTTTAGATTTTGATTTTACAGATCAAAGATTCTACGACAAAAATGAGAAACTTTTTGGAAAACATAGTGACAGAGTTAAAATATCATTAAGCACAGGAGCAGCACAATTTGTGATGAGAATGTATGCTTATAAAAATGGCAAGTTTACAGAACCAAGGACCAAAATATATCCAGGTTCATGCGTTGGAATAGAGCAGTTATACATTTACATCCAAAATGTAAAAAGTTACATGAATAAGTTTGAAGAATTAAGAGCAAAAATTAACAGTGAAACTGACAGTGAAAGTGAGACGAGTGGTCAAACTAGTGGAACAGCATTTTTCATCAACAAGTCAGGAAATTTACTTACTAACCAACATGTTGTGGAAGGTTGCTCGCTGCAAAAAATTTCATATTTAAACAAAGATTATAAAGTAAATATAATTTCAACTGATAAACAATTAGACTTAGCGTTATTAAAAGCTGAGGTGGTACCCGAAGCATATATACCTTTTGCGAGAGAAGGTCCTAAAAAACTTCAAACTATTTATGTTGCAGGTTATCCGTTAGGAAAAGGATTAAGTGATGATTTAAAGATCAATGATGGAAAAATAAACTCACTTAAAGGATTTAAAGATAATTCTAATGAAATTCAAGTTGATGCTGCAATTAACCCAGGAAATAGTGGTGGACCAATAGTTAATAAAAAAGGAGAGCTTATCGCGGTGGCAGTTTCTGGATTAAACAAAGAAATTACTGAGGGAATAAATTTCGGTATAAAATCTTCTGCTGCACAAAATTTTTTAGATTCTAACAAATTAAAACCTGAAAAAAACTTATATTCGAAAGAATTGAGTCTTGGTAAAATTGTAAATCTATTAGAGAAAAGTACCGTTTATACATTTTGTAACTAATCCACGGGACTTCTTCAAAGCATTCCCGAGGAATCTTTAAATCTTGCTCCACATATGCTCCAACGACTTAGTAAAAATTAAAAATATTAGATTGAAAAGTTAAGCAATTACTTATAAAAAATAATTGGTACGGGACTCATAAGCCCGAGGTCAGTGGTTCGATCCCACTTCCCGCTACCATTCTAGAAGGTTTCCGAATTATTGCTCCACTGGTGCTCCAATGGTAAAGTACTTTTATGAAACAAAGGGGTTTCACCCTAATAGAACTCCTAGTCGTTGTCGCTATCATCGGTATTCTAGCTGCTGTAGGTGTTGTTGCTTATAATGGGTATACGGCCAGAGCAAAGGATACTGTGCTTAAAAAAAATCACAATATAGTTATGAAGTTTTTAAAGACCAAAGCTATGGAATGTGAACTTGGTAATCAAAATATAACTTTTAAAGATGCATCAGGAAATACTGTTAACTATAGTTGTAGTTCAAAAGACAAAACAGATTTTGCGAATAAAATAAAAGCCCATGTTAATAATCATATTTGTAAAAACATTTATAGATCAAATAGAGGATGCATGGAGTTAACAGGTGGATATTTAGAAGAGACAATTACAGTTGATATTAATACGGGTCATAAATCGTGTGCGATTTATATAAGAACTTTTGTAGATAAAAATCTCAATGATTCCCCATGGGAGTATGGAGGAACTGTTTTTGAAATGCCAACCTGGTGTTAAATTATAATTTTTGATGAACCGTAAGATAAATTAGAGCGCGGGACTCATAAGCCCGAGGTCAGTGGTTCGATCCCACTTCCCGCTACCATTCTAGAAGGTTTCCGAATTATTGCTCCACTGGTGCTCCAATGATAAAGTACTTTTATGCGTAAGCTAATTATATTTTTGGTCACGGGAATGTTGTTATGAAAAAACTTTTAGGGATTGTGGTAGAATAAGAATATGCAGCATTTCTTTGTTCCTATAATTGGTTTAATTATATTTATACTTATCTTGATGCTGGTCTGAGTTTTGAGAAATTAAATAAAATTTTAAAAAGTTCGCGGGAATGCAAAAATAATTTCCACTACCATTATTCAGCAAAAGTGTCGTTAAATTGGTTAGATACTCTTACAAATGTGGTACATTTACTAAGTTGTTTGAGAGAAGGGGCGCCAACATATGTGCAACTACTTCTAATTCCTCCTAGAATGTTTAAAATAGTATCTTTTATTTTTCCTCTATACTTAACTCTTACAATTCTTCCTTCACTACTTCTATAGTCAGATAAACCACCATAGTGTTTTTTGTTAGCTGTTACTGAACTTGATCCATAAAATTCTATATATTTACTTCCATTATTTTTTACAACTTTACCCTTACCTTCATCATGGCCAGCTAGCATACCTCCAAGCATTACAAAATCCGCACCACCACCAAAGCCTTTTGCAACATCACCAGGACAAGTACATCCACCATCAGCAATAATATGTGCTCCTAAGCCATGAGCTGCATCAGCACATTCCATAACAGCACTTAATTGTGGGTAGCCTACACCTGTTTGAATTCTTGTTGTACAAACACTACCAGGTCCTATACCAACTTTTACAATATCAGCACCACTCAATACTAATTCCTGAGTCATGTCTGCTGTAACAACATTACCTGCTATTATAGTTTTTGTTGGGTATTTTTCTCGAATTGATTTTATAAATCTACTAAAGTGTTCAGAATAACCATTAGCAACATCTATACAAATGAATTTAATGAAACTAAACTCTCTTAATACTTGATCAAGCCTATCAAAATCTTCTTTTTTAATTCCAATACTTAAAGCTATATTTTTGTAAATTGTTTTAATTTTTTTGTATTGTTTTAACTTTTTACTATCATGTTGTTTTGTTAAACAAGTAATCATATCTAATTCAGACATTTTTTCTGCAACTCCTAACTCACCTACACCATCCATATTTGCTGCCATAATTGGTATTCCTGACCATTCGTTATTACTATATTTAAATTTATATGTTCTTTTTAAATTTACATCTTTACGACTTGATAAAGTACTTCTCTTTGGTCTAAACAGCACATCTGAATAATCAAGTTTTAAGTCTTCTTCAATTCTCATTTGGCTGTTAACCTATTTATATTTTTTGTAATTTCAAATTAATAAGATGGTTGTGGATAACTTATTATAAATAACTCATTATATTTAGCAATAATTTAAAGGAATAACTACCATTTCATTATTTTTTTTAATTTAGAAATATTCATCGATGGATTAGGTGGAAACATTTTTTTACCTGAAATTTTTTTAACATTTTTTTTCACTTTTTTTGCAAAGTCATAGACAGTTTGAGTTTTTCCTCCAACATTTAATATGCCTTTTATATCTAGAATTTTAGGTATAACTTTAGCTACTTCATTATGAAAAATAAAATTAGTTTTTATATCGTGAAATGCATATTTGTGAAGAAACGGCTTTTCACACATAGTAATTCTTAGTATTAGCGAATTCTTATACATCATAACTGCACATTCACCTCCTAATTTAGACCAAGCATAATTATTTATAGGAAATATAGGAGCATTTTCTTTATAATTTCCTTTTGTTCCTGGATAAACATAGCCTGTAGAAAAATATATTAATTTAATATTAAACTCTGAACAAACATTAACAATATTTGCTGTTCCTATTATGTTTAGATCTATGCTTTTTGAAATAAATTTATTATGAAGATTCATTGGTCTCGATAACCCAGCGCAATGTATAATGTATTTTGGTTTAACTTTTTTTATGTATCTTTTTATTGATTTAATATTCAAGATATTAAGCGATTTTTTGTTGGGAAAAAAAATTTTTAAATTATTTTTTGATTTTTTTAAAACTTGAGCAAATCTACCATTTCCACCAGTAACAATAATTTTTTTATTAAAAGATTTCAATTTTAAAATTTTATTTTTTTTGTTGTCATTATTTAGATGCTATTTTTTTTAGATATTTTGAATAATCACAATTTCCGTAAAATTTTATAGCATTATGTATATGTTTTTTTGTTATCCATTTATTTAAGTAAGCTATTTCTTCTAGACATGCAATTTTCAAACCTTGTCTATTTTCAATTGCCGCAACAAAAGATGCAGTTTTATAAAAATCATCGATTGATCCAGTGTCTAACCACGCACCACCTCTACCTATAAAGTCCGCATAAAGATTGTTATTTTTTTTATATTTATTTAACAAATCAACAATTTCAATTTCTTTTCTTGCTGATGGTTTTAACTGTTTTGAAAATTTAATAACTTTATTATCAAAAAAATATAATCCTGTTATCGCATAATTAGAAATAAATTTTTTAGGCTTTTCTTTTATTTTTAATATTTTATTTCTAGAATTAACTTTAGCCACACCATATAATTCAGGTTTTGATACAGTATGCAGTAGTACTTTTGCACCTTTAGATAATTTACTGCAACTTTGAAGTTTAGTAGTTAAATTTTGTCCATAAAAAAAATTGTCACCCAATATTAGAGCCACATTACTTTTTTCGATAAATTTTTCTCCAACTATAAATGCATCGGGGAGTCCTCTTGGTTTTGATTGTTCAGCATATGAAATGTTAATACCTAAATTTTTTCCATTTGGTATTAATTTTTTAAATTGATTTAGCTGACCTTTATTAACAATTATTAAAATATTTTTTATTTTTGCTAGCATTAATATTGAAAGTGGATAATAAATTAATGGTTTGTCATAAATTGGAAGCAACTGTTTATTTACAGCTTTTGTTAAAGGACTCATTCTTGTGCCCATGCCACCAGCTAAAATTATTCCTTTATTTATCATTTCCTAACTCCCAGTCTTTTTATAATATCTTTTTTTGACAACAATTTATAATATTTTTTATTGTTGAAATACCAGACAAATGTTTTTTCAAGTCCTTTTTGAAAATTTGTATTTGCCTTCCATTTCAATTTTTTTTTAATTTTACTACTATCGAGAGCATACCTAATATCATGACCAGGTCTATCTTTAACAAAATTAATTTTTACATTGGGACCAATATTAATTTTTTTTTTTCCTATTTTTAACAGAGCTTTACAAACATCTATATTTTTTAAATTTTTATTTGAGCCAATATTATAAAACTCTCCATTTTTTCCGTGTTTAAATATTTTAATTAAGGCCTCACAATGATCTATTACATAAATCCATTCTCTCGAATTTTTTCCTTTTCCATAAATAGGAAGTTTTTTATTATTTAAAATATTATAAATTAATTTTGGAATAAGTTTTTCAGGATGTTGTTTAGGTCCATAATTATTTGAACAATTAGTTATTATAGCTGGAATATTAAAAGTTCTTATATAAGAATAAACGAGATGATCAGATGAAGCTTTGCTTGCCGCATAAGGTGAGCTTGGTTTATAAGGATAATTTTCATTAGATCTTCCAGTTAAAACATCTCCGTATACTTCATCAGTTGAAACATGAATAAATTTTGTTTTTTTATTTTTTTTAAAAAAATTTTTAAATTCTTCAAGAAGATTATAAACACCTAAAATGTTACTACTAATAAAATCATTTGGATCATCTATGGACCTATCAACGTGAGTTTCTGCGGCAAGATTAAAAACTGCTGAAGGACGATACTTATTTAATATTTTTCTTACTTTTGTTCTATTATTAATATTACATTTAATGAATTTATATTTCTTTTTGGAAAATTCTTTTACGTTATAAAAATTAGACGAATAAGAAACTTTATCAACATTAATTACATAATAATTATTTTTTAACAGTAGCTCGATAAGGTTGCTTCCAATAAAACCAAGGCCACCTGTTACGATAATTTTTTGCATTTTTTATTTATTACAATAGTAAAAACTTTTAGTATACTTGATTATTTAATAAGCTAATATTCACTAAAGTATGTCATTATCAGGGCAAAATTTATCAATAATAATAGTCACTTTAAAAAGCGAAAACGTTTTACATGACTGCATTAAATCCATTGACCAAAATATTCCTATAATTGTTGTTGAAAATTCAAATAATTATGAATTAAAACAAAAACTGGAATCTCAATATAAAAATTTAAAATGTATTCTCACAGAGAAAAACTTAGGAATGGGCTCTGCTAATAATAGAGGAATAAAACTAGCAAATACTAACTATGTATATATTTTGAATCCCGATACAACTTTAGAAAAAAATACTTTAGAAAATTTATTTTTAGAGTCAAAAAAAATACCTAATTTTTCAATTATTAGTCCCATTCATTCAAATGAGAAAAACTCTAATTGGAAAAATATTTTAGAAAAAAATTTAGATAAATCTAAACCTTTTCAAGTTGATTCAATTGATGGTTATTCAATGTTATTAAACAAAAAATTTTTAAAAGATTTATATTTTGATGAAAATTTTTTTCTTTATTTAGAAAATGATGATTTATGTTTAAGAGCCAGAAAATCAGGAGGTTCTATTTTTATTATTCCTAGCGCTAAAGTAAATCACAAAGGCGCAAAAGCTGTAGACTTAAAATACGAAAAAGAAATCGAACTATCTAGAAATTGGCACTGGATGTGGTCAAAATTTTATTTTAATAAAAAACACTATGGTTTTTTAAAAGCTTTTTTTGAAGGATGTCCGAGTTTTATTACCTCAATATTTAAATATTTATTTTTTTTATTAATTAATAATGAAATTAAAAAAAAAATATATTTTAATAGAGCCTCAGGTTTTTTTAATGCTTTAATTGGAAAATCATCATGGTATAGACCAAAACTTGATGACTAATGTCCTGGAAATTCAATTAGATTTTCCACTTTATAACCTTTTTTGATTAACTTATCACAACCACCTAAATCAAAAAGATTAATTACAAATATGAATCCAGCTACTTTCCCTTTAGATATCTCAATTAGTTTTGCAGCAGCATTTGCTGTTCCTCCAGTCGCTACTAAATCATCTATTATGATTACAGAGTCATCTTGATTAATTGAGTCTTTGTGAACTTCAATTGTTGCTTTTCCATATTCTAACTCAAATTCAACAGAATGTGTTTCTGCTGGTAACTTATTTTTTTTTCTAAGCAAAATAAAAGGTTTGTTAAGAATATACGAAACTGCTGATGCAAAAACAAAACCTCTAGATTCAACAGCTGCAATTTTATTAAATTTAAATTGTTTGGATTTCTCAACTATTTGATCAATACAATAAGCAAAAGCTTTTTCATTTTTTATTAATGTTGTTATATCTCTGAAAAGAATTCCCTTTTTAGGATAATCTGAAATTGATCTTATATATTCTTTTAAATTCATATATTTTTGAGTTATAAATAAATAAATCATTTTAAATAATATGACAAACAAATTAGCAATTATTGGTGGCAGCGGTTTGTATGATGTAGAAGAATTTAAAGATAGAGAGCTTTTAGATTTAAAAACACCTTGGGGCAAACCATCAGATCAAATTTTAAAGACAAAATTTAAGGGAAAAGAAGTTTTTTTTCTCCCAAGACACGGTAGAGGACATTTCGTTTCACCTTCAAAAATAAATTTTAGAGCTAACATAGATGCATTAAAACAACTAGGAGTATCAGATATCATTTCTGTTTCTGCGGTTGGATCATTAAAAGAAGAATTAAACCCAGGAAGATTTGTAATTGTTGATCAATTTATTGATAGAACTTTTGCAAGGAATAAAACATTTTTTGATGATGAAATTGTTGCCCATGTTTCCATGGCCCATCCAACATCAAATGGTTTAATGAATGCGTGTGAAGAGGCAATAAAAAAAGAAAATATTCAATATCAAAGAGGAGGAACCTACGTTGTTATGGAAGGTCCGCAATTTTCAACACTAGCAGAGTCAAATTTATACAGATCCTGGAAAGCAGATGTAATTGGCATGACCAATATGCCTGAAGCTAAATTGGCTAGAGAAGCAGAAATTAGATATGCTTCAGTTTCAATGGTTACAGATTATGATTGCTGGCATCCAGATCATGCAAATGTTGACGTCCAATCAGTAATTAAAGTTTTATTAGGAAATGCCGAAAAAGCAAAAAATATGATTAAAAATTTAATAGATAATTTTGAAAATTATATCGATCCAAAAGATCCTACAAATAATTGTTTAGATGTAGCAATTATAACAGCTCCAGAAAAAAGAACTCAGAAAACAAAAGATAAATTAAAAACAGTTGCAGGAAGAGTGTTAAATAAATGAAAATTGAAGGCAAAGAGTACCAAACAATTTGGTTTGATAAAAAAAATCAAGTTGTAAAAATCATTGATCAAACAAAGCTTCCACATCAATTTATAATTAAAGATCTTAAAACTGTTAGAGATGCAATTAATGCAATTAAAACTATGGAAGTTAGAGGAGCCCCTCTAATAGGAGCTACAGCAGCATATGGATTAGTATTAGCAATAATAGAAAATAATGATCAAACATTTTTAAAAAAATCTAGCGAAGATTTAATTAGCTCTAGACCCACAGCTATTAATCTTAAATGGGCAGTAGATAGAATGATAAAAAAATTATCAAGAGTTAACAGTGATCAAATCTTAAATATTGCTTTAAATGAAGCAAAAGAAATATGTGAGGAAGACATTAAGTTTTGTGAAAATATAGGTTTAAATGGTCTAAAAATAATTGAAGAAATTTACAATAAAAAAAAAGATATAGTAAATATTTTAACTCATTGTAACGCTGGATGGCTTGCAACGATAAACTGGGGAACAGCAACATCACCTATATATCATGCACATAAAAAAGGAATTCCCGTTCATGTTTGGGTTGATGAAACACGACCTAGAAACCAAGGAGCTAATTTAACTTCTTATGAATTAAATGAAGAAGAAGTGCCTAATACAATTATTGCAGATAATACAGGTGGAATACTGATGCAAAGAGGAGAGGTTGACATGTGTATTGTTGGAACTGATAGAACTATTTCAACTGGAGATTTTGCAAATAAAATTGGAACATATTTAAAAGCATTAGCAGCAAAAGATAATAATGTTCCTTTTTATGTTGCTCTACCAAGTTCAACCATAGACTGGGAAACAAAAGATTTTAAAAATATTCCAATTGAAGAAAGAAATTCAGAGGAACTAACTCATGTAGAAGGGTTAGATAAAAATAACAATGTAGAGAAAGTTTTGATTTATCCCAAAAAAAGCAAAGCAATGAATTTAGCTTTTGATGTTACGCCTGCAAAATATGTAACAGGACTAATTACCGAAAAAGGTGTTTGCGATGCATCAACAGAAGGGTTAAAAAAATTATTTAAATAAGTATGCAGCAAGTGTTTCACGAAATAAAAGTAAAAACTAATGGACAAGGCTTTTATGATTTTACCAGCAAAACTTTAGATTGGTTAAATAAACAAGATATTAATAATGGTATATTGAATATTAATATATTGCATACTAGTGCTTCATTAGTTATTCAAGAAAATGCTGACCCGGATGTTTTGCATGATTTAAAAAATTTCTTTGATAAATTGGTGCCAATGGATAATAAACTTTATAAACACACAACTGAGGGAAAAGATGATATGCCAGCTCACATAAAATCAGCAATCACCAATAACCAGTTAACATTAACTTTAAAAAATAAAAAACTTTTGCTTGGAACTTGGCAAGGACTTTATTTATTTGAACATAGACTAGAAAAACATACTAGAGTATTATCACATCATTTAATTGGCGACTAAATAAAAATATTATAGAATCTAAAATTAAAAATCAAAAAAAAATGAAATTTAATAAAATAATAAAAAGTTTATTTAGAAAAAAAAAAAAATTCACTAAAGATCAGATAATTTTAATTTGTCTGTTTGTTTTTTTTTTGCTGAATATCGATTTCTTTCGAAAATCATACTTTATCGCAACGATGGACCATAATTCAAGGCAGAGTAAAATAGCTTATGATTATTGCGAAGGGACAGGAACTGGCTACATTTTTTATATTAAAAAAAAATATAACTTAAACAAATCTCCTAAAATTATAAATTTTGGTGGCAATCAAGGCTCTCCTCCACAAAGCTGGATATTTAATAATAGTCATATAAAGGACAATAGTAAATTGATCATACTTTTTAACTTGGACCAAAATAATCAATCTAGATTTGATTTAAACAATTATAATATTGAAGATAATCATAAAAATGATTGTCTTTATTTAACAAAAAAATGATAGAACTTTTAAAAATTTTAATTTTTTCGTTTTTATTTACATCTATTTTTTATCTACCTTATTATAGGATTATTATTTCAAAAGATAAAATAAACCTACATAGTTTAGCTGATAAAAATATTTTAAATATACTAATATTGGGAAATTTTGTTTTAATTCTTAGTTTTTTTGATATTACGATATCCAATATAATAAAGTTATTTTACTTATTTACATTCATTACACTAATTTTTTTTTGGAAAGATCGTAAAATTTTAAAAAATAACTCTCTATACTATTTATTTTTTTTTGTAGTATTTGTTTTTCTTCTGTCAATTGATTTAGCTTATAATTTAACACTATATTTCGATGCACAAAAATTTTGGTTACCAAAGGCATTAATTTTTTTTAATAATGAAAGTTTATTTGAATTAAAAAATATTACAAAACCTCAATATCCTTATTTTGGTTCTTTAATTTGGGCTTTTTTTTGGAAACTATCAAATTTTAACAATGAATATATGGGAAGAATTTTTTACAATATATTATTATGTTATTCGCTTTATAATATTACAGATCTTTTAAAAGTTTCTAATTTAAAAAAATTAAGTTTTTTTATTATACTTCTTTTTATTATTTATGACTATTGGCATATTAGAGGCTCACAAGAAATTTTAATATTTTCATTTTTGTTAGTATGCAGCAAATATCTTTTTTTGTTTATATATGAAAAAAAAATAAATACTACTCACTTGTTAATTTTATTACTTTCATTAAATTTATTAATTTGGACTAAAAGTGAAGGAACTTTTTTAGGATTATTTATTTTAGTTACTTTATTAATTTTTTCAAAAATTAATTTAAATATTAAAATTTTAATTTCGTCAGTTTTTTTCTTATTTATATTTAATAAATTTATTATTTTTGATATTTATGGTTTAGAAAATAGTATAGCTGACTCTAGTGATTTTGATTTTTCAAATTTGTTTGGTTCTATAATTGGCAATTTAAGTTTATATAATTTTTATTTTATTTCTAAAAATATTTTTATTTCTGCATTTAAATTTCCATACATTATCTTGTGTTTCTTTTTTATGATTGCAATTTTTTTTAAAACTAAATTGAATGAAAAAAATTATTTTATTTTTTTTTATTTAATTTTAAATATTACTTTTATATTTTTTGTTTACTTATCCGCAACACCTCGTTTTGAACTAGTAGTATTAACAAGTCTAAATAGAATTATGTTTGAGTTTTCTGCGCCATTTTTATTATTTCCTATAATTTATTTTAAAAAGGTGCTAAAAATATAGCCTCAATTATCTTAATGAAGCAGCTATGTTTCCACCATCAACAGTAAGAACCGCTCCCGTTGTTTTTTTTGATGTTGCTAAATGAAAAAAAGCTTTTGCAACATCTTCAGCTTTTACTTCGTTTAATAATAAATTTCCCTTCATATATTCATCTGCATTAACAGATCTTGCTTTAGCTCTATTTTTGATCATTTTATCAGTCATTAAACCACTTCTTATTCTGTCTGCATTAACTCCATTTGATCTAATTCCATAAGATCCATAATCAACAGCATATTGTTTACATAAACTCAGCAATGCTGATTTTGGAAGTCCATAAGGACCAAAATTTTTTCCTGGGTTTACAGATTGTTTTGAAATATTAAATAGCAAACAACCATTTATATTTTGTTTTTGCATTATTTTAACTGCTTCAGAAGCACAATTTTGATGTGAAAAAAAATTAACTTCAAAACTTTTCCTTAACAGATCATCGCTTACTTCACCTATTGTGCCACTAGGGGCTGTACCAGCATTTGAAATTAATATATCTACGCCACCAAATTTTTCACATATTTGAGAAAAAGCATTTTTGACACTTTTTTTATTAGTTACATCGCAGTAAATGCAAGTCTCCTTAATTTTAGATTCTATCTCTTTAAGTTTTTTATAATTAAAATCTAAAAGAACAACTTCAGCACCATAACTTTTAAATATTTTGTAAGTTTCAAATCCAATGGTTCCTGTACTACCAGTTATTACAACTACATTTCCTTCAAGAAGTTTTTTTGTTTTTCTAATCTTTGCTTGCTCTAGTGACCAATATTCAACATCAAATAAATCTTTTTCAGGTATAAATTTGTAAGTAGATGTTTCTTCAACAGAAGAAATGACCCTGGCATTTGTTTCTGTAAGATCACCCGCAATTTTTGCTGACTTTAAGTCTTTTCCAACACTAAACATTCCAATATTTTGTACCAAAACTACTCTCGGAGAAGTATCTAACATTATTTTTTTTCCTTTAGCTTTTTTTTTATTTATATTGAAATAACTGATATATTTTTTCCTATAATTCTGGAAAGCTTTTTTTGCAGTCAATTTAAATTCTTCGATTGTTGAGTTTTTTTTAGGTGTTATTACCAAAGGAAAAGGTTTTACTCTAATTACATGGTCCGGTGTCGCAGTACCTTTGGATGAATAAGATCTTACATTTTTTCCATTTATAAAATATCTTAATTTTTGACTTATTCTATAATTTAGTATGAATTTTTGTTCTTTGTTTTCTGACAAAAGTCCTCTTATTACTGGTGCAGCATCATGGATACTAAATTTAGTTGAGTAATTTTTAATTTGTCTAATTTTTTTTGTTTTAAGCTTTCTAATAGCTTTTTCTGCTTGAGACACATATTTAATCATTAAATTGTACGATTCTTTAGCATTATCAGCAAAAGTAAATATACCGTGGTTCATTAATATTAAACAATTTATATTTGGATTTTTTGAATAAACCTCATTTATTTTTTTTGCTAAACCAAAGCCAGGCATAACGTATGGAACTATACTTGCTTTTTTTCCAAATATTTTTTTACAAAAAATCAAACCTTTGGGCCTGTTTGTTACGTTCATTATTGCATCAGAATGAGTATGATCTACAAATTTAAATGGTAAAAATGCATGCAAAAATGTTTCTACAGATGGATTTGGAGATTTAATATTGATTAAATTTCTTTTTTGGAAACTCGCCATATCTTCATCAGATAAATATTTTTTATTTTTTAATGATAGCAGAGGTTGTAATTTAACAGCCGGAAGACCCTCAGGCTCAATTTCAGCCATATCCCATCCACTACCTTTAACACAAAGAACTTCATATTTTTTTCCATCTATATCTTTAATTGAGGTTTTTACCGAGGTGTTTCCTCCTCCGTGTAATACTAATTCGCTATTTCTACCTAATAATCTAGTTGTATAGACACGAAGGGCCATATCCTTGGAGTGTCCAAGATTTTTGTATTTTTTAATATAATTTTTAGCTTCAGAGTTTGACCAATTATTTTTCAAAATTCTCTTCCTTCTTGTCAAAGTTTTACAGCAGTTTTTTATTTGAAAGAAGTAAAAAAATTTGTTTAGGTGTTATAAAACAGGGAATCGGGAGAATTTATAATGGTAAAAAAGGTAGGAGAACATATTACTTTGGATATTATTGGAACAAAGAGGGAGTATCCCGCCTCTTTTTTTGAGAAGTTAGTCTATAAAATTGCCAAAAAAGCAAAAGTTATAGTTATTGAAATATCAAAGCATAAGTTTGAACCCCAAGGATTTACTTTGGTTGCTTTGTTAGCCGAAAGCCATATTAGCTTCCATACTTTTCCTGAAAAAGGAATTATAAGTTTTGATTTTTTTACATGTGGCAAGGTTTCGCCGTCTGTTGCAACAGATATCATAAAAAAAGAAATAGAACATAAAAGAATTGTAAAAAAAGAGTTTAATAGAGATACAGTAACTCTTTATGACGATATCTATAATACCCCAGGTTTAAAAAAATATTATGTTGTAAATAATGTATTAGAAGATTTTACTTCAAAAGTTGGACAACATATTGAAATACTTGATTTAGAACAATTTGGAAAATCTTTATTTATAGATAATGAGTTACAAGTTGCAGCTAGCGACGAACATCTTTATAGTTCAACTTTTGTTAACTCAAGTTTAAAACTAAATAAAAGAAAAGACAAAGCAGCTATTATTGGTGGTGGAGACGGTGGAGTTGCCAGAGAATGTATATCAAAAAATTTTAATTTTATTGATTGGTTTGAGCTAGATCCTGAAGTCGTTGAAGTATGTAAAAAATATTTAAGCAAAGTTGGAAATAACGCAACAAGGAAAAATTCAGTAAAATGTATATGGGGAGATGCTTTTGAAAGTATTAAATCCGTAGAAGACAACAGATATGATAAAATTTTTGTAGATTTGAATGATGATCAGTATTGCATTGATCTTGCTAAGAAAAATATGAAGTCACTCAAAAGAATACTTAAACCAAATGGCATTATAACTGCTCAAGTTGGTAGCCAAGATAAAAAACCAAAACAAGTAGATAACTGGCTCAAAGTTTTTGATAAAAGCTTTGGAAATACAACTTTAGATAGGGTTTATATACCAAGTTTTGATTGTACTTGGAATTTTGCATCATCCATTAATCATTCTGTTTAAAAATATCTTTTTAATTTCGTAAAATTATGAAATACTTACTCCATATTTTTGGAGGTAATAATGAGTATATTTAAAAAAACTATATTAACTATTTTTGTTTCTCTATTTTTAACAGCGAATGTATTTGCTGATAAAATAAGAATAGGTACAGAAGGTGCATACCCTCCATGGAATGCAAAAGATGAATCTGGAAAATTAATTGGCTTTGAAGTTGAGCTTGCTAATTTCCTTTGTATTTACATGGGAGCAGAATGCACAATAGTAGAACAGGATTGGGATGGAATGATCCCTGGCCTTATCATGAGAAAGTATGATGCCATTATGGCAGGAATGTCAATTACTGCAGAAAGACAAAAGACAATTAATTTTTCTCAAGGTTATGCAGACGAAGTTGCTTCTCTTGCTGTAATGAAAGGTTCCAGTCTAGAAGGAATGGATACACCAGCAGGTATAAATTTAAGCCTAGGAGGATCAGATGTTAAAGCTGCTTTAAAAACTTTAACAGGTGCTCTTGCTGGAAAAACTGTATGTGTTCAAACTGCAACTATTCATCAAAACTTTTTAGAATCTGGAGATGTAGGAAGTGTAAAAGTTAGAACTTACAAAACTCAAGACGAGGTAAATTTAGATTTAGCCGCTGGAAGATGTGATGCAGCTTTAGCTGCAGCTGTTGCTTTTTCTGACTATGCTGAAAAATCAGGAAAACCTGTTGTTCTTACCGGACCAACTTTTTCTGGAGGAGCTTTTGGAAATGGTGTTGGTGTAGGTATTAGAAAAGATGATACTGATCTTTTAAAAAGATTTAACAAAGCTATAGACACTGCTAGAAAGCAAGGAAAAATTAGCGAACTAGCTACTAAGTGGTTTGGCTTTGACGCTTCAATGTAATAATTTGATTTTTAAGGCGATAGTTTAATTCTATCGCCTTAAAATATATGGGACTTTTAGCTTACGGAGACACTGGTTGGGGAGACGAACTTTTTTTTGCAACTCTTATGACCATAGCGGTTGCTGCTGCAGCTTTACTTATCGGTTTTTTTTTAGCTGCAATTTTTGCTTCATTTAAACTATCAAAAATTAGAGTATTAAATTTAATAGGAAGTTTTTACACTACAGTATTTAGAGGCGTTCCAGAACTTTTAGTAATATATTTATTTTTTTTTGGCGGCAGCGGTGCAGTCATGTATGTAGCAAGAATTTTTGGATATGATGGATATATTGAGGTTAATGCTTTTTTAACTGGTGCCATCTCGATAGGAATCATATCTGGAGCATATTCAACAGAAGTTTTTAGAGGAGCGATTCAATCTATTAACAAAGGTCAATTTGAAGCTTCTCAAGTTTTAGGTTTTAAAAAAAAAATTTATTATTACAAAATAATTATTCCACAAATGCTTAGATTAGCATTACCTAATATAAGCAATGTTTGGCAAATTACATTAAAAGATACATCTTTAATATCAGTTACTGGATTAGTGGAAATTATGAGAATGTCATACATAGCTGCTGGGTCCACAAGAGATCCTTTATTCTTTTATTCTTTTGCAGCAGTTTTATATTTATTTTTGACTTTTTTGAGCATGAAATTATTTAACAAATTAGAAAAACATTATAGCAAAGGATATTAAATGGATTTAATGATAGAAAGTCTACCAAGACTACTCAAAGCAACTAAACTAACAATAGAATTAACTTTGTTATCATTATTCTTTGGTATTTTTGTTGGTATTTTTTTTGCAATATTAAGAACAAGTAAAAATAGAGTTTTATATTTTATATCATATTATTACTCATACATTTTTCGAGGAACTCCTTTACTAGTTCAAATTTTTATAATTTATTTTGGACTTGGTCAGGTTGAATGGATTAGAGAATCCTTTCTTTGGATAGTGTTAAAAGAACCGTATTCATGTGCAATTCTTGCCTTTACTTTAAACACAGGAGCTTATTCTTCAGAAATTTTTAGGTCTGCTTTTGAGACAATTAATAAAGGAATTTTAGAGGCAGCGGAAGGCCTCGGATTAAATAAAATTAATACTTTCTTTAAGATTAGGTTACCAATAGCTATAAGACAATCATTGCCTGCTTATGGTAACGAAATGATATTGATGTTAAAAGGAACTTCTTTAGCTAGCACAGTTACTTTGCTTGATCTTACTGGCGTAGCAAAGCATATTATATCAACTACTTTTAGGCCTGTAGAAGTTTTTATAGTTGCAGGAAGCATATATTTAATAATGACCTTTTTAATCCACAATTTTATTAAATTTTTAGAAAAAAAATATAGTTATTAGAAATATTAATAACTTGTATATTTTTTTACTTCCTTAATTTTAGATCCGGAATAATTATTAATTTCTAATTTTATTTCAGCACGCTTATCATTTAAAAAATGTACATCTCTTGAAAGTTTTATAAACTTTTCTCCAAAATCTGAATTTTTTTCACACATTCTTTTATCGTCTTCAATATGCCATAATTTTAAGTTTATTTCTTTAAGTGAGCGAAAAAGTTGATCAATTTTACTATTATTTTTAACATTATTTTTTAATTGTTCTTTTAAAACTATGTATTCTGCATTAATAATTTTTAAAGATGAAACATCTGAAATTTTTTCTTTTTTTATTTCTAAAATAGAAATTTTATCTAATAATTCACCAACAGAAACTTCAACTAGAATTTTATTCATAAAAAATTATACTGTGTTAAGTTGTCTGAACTATGTCTAATATTTTAATTATAAAACATGGCTCTTTAGGAGATATAGCTCAAGCATGTGGGGCTATTCAAGATATAAATCTTGCCCATAGCAAGGATCAAATTTATATTTTAACTACAAAACCATACTTAGATTTGTTTAAGAAAAATCCTTTTATTTATGAAGTTATATTAGATAAAAGATTATCTAGATTTAATCTCATTTATTTATATTTATTAATGAGAAAATTAAAAAAGCTTAAATTTGAAAAAGTTTACGATCTTCAAAATTCTTCAAGGACTAAATTTTATAAAAATATATTATTTCCAGAATCAAGCGTCAATAAATGGTCTAGTTCTGAAACTACATTACCAAACGATATAAGAAAGGAAGAATTTGATAAAAAACCAGTTCTGAATCGTTTTGATCATCAGTTAAGATCAACAGGTCTCACAACTTTTTATACAATGAAGCCAGATTTCAGTTGGGCTTGTTCAAATATAGATAAAATAAAAAAAGAATATGATTTAAGAAAATATATTCTTCTATTTCCATTTTGCTCAGAACATTTAAGTGTTAAAAAATGGCCATACTACAATGAGTTAATTAAATTAATTAAAAACAAATACCACAACCAATACAAAATTATTATAGCACCAGGAACAAAAGAAATAAGCAAAGCAAGCGAAGTAGAAGCAGAATGTATTTTAGATAATGATAAAGCATTAGATATTTTTCAATTATCTTCATTAATAAAAGATAGTTCTTTTGTTATTGCTAATGATACAGGCCCAGCTCATATGGCTGCGCATTTAAAGGCAAAAGGTTTAACATTATTTGGATCTCACACAACGGCATATAAAGTTAGTATTGAAAGAGAAAATTTTAAAGCTATTCAGGTTAATGATTTAAAAAAACTATCTCCAGAAAAAGTTTTTGAAAAAATTAATTTAACTTAAATATAAATTTTATCTGCTAGGCCGTAACAAAGGATTGCACTTAAGACTGTAAGAACACCAGGTGCAATTATTCCTTCGATAGAAGTTTTTTCATTTGTTCCCAAATTTCCTTTTTTATGAGACCAAATAGCAAAAACAAATGCAGCAGCGTTTTGTAAGAAAATTAAATTAAAGAATGCCCAAGTATTTTCTAGTCCACCAGCTCTGATAAAGCCTACATAGATTGCCATTAAAACAGAACCAACAAATATAGAACCAAAAAATCTTGTCATAATTGCTGCACCGTCTCCCATGCCATATTGGTCAACAAATGCTTTAGTCGTGAACAAACATCTAAATGCATAAACAGCGTAAGCACCAAAATGTACTATGAAAATTATAAAATAAATAATTCCATTAAAATTTTCGATCATGTAATTATCTTAACATAAAATTTTTAAATATTCTTTAGCTATATTCTCCCATTCAAACTTAGTTGAATAATCTTT
The DNA here is from genome assembly GCA_902570055.1 of uncultured Pelagibacteraceae bacterium. Lineage (GTDB taxonomy): Bacteria > Pseudomonadota > Alphaproteobacteria > Pelagibacterales > Pelagibacteraceae > Pelagibacter. Next base: position 23,510 of record CACFWQ010000001.1, on the reverse strand, counting down.
AGCTTTTTTACCCATTTCAAAATATGAATTATTTTTTAAAATTAAATCTATACTAGAATAAATTTCTTCTAAATTATTACCGTCACATATAATTCCTGTTTCATTATTTTTAATAGCGTCTGATGCTCCTCCATCTTTTCCTCCAATAGACGGTATTCCATATTGAGCAGCCTCAACATAAGCAATACCAAATCCTTCAACTGAAGTTTTATATATTATTGAGGGCATTACAAAAAGATTTGATTTTGAGACTAAAGCATTTTTTAAATCTTGAGAAATATTTTTTAAAAATATCACTTGTTCATTTAATTTAAGCTCATTTGTAAGTTCTTTTATGTTTTCTTCTTCTTCACCGTAACCAATACAAGTATAAATAATATTTGGGTATATTTGCTTAAGATTTCTTAATGCCATTATTACTTTTTCATGATTTTTTCTTTTATCAAATCTCGAGACTGTAATTAATCTAGGGTTTTTGTTTTTTAATAAATTTTCAGCTTCTTTAATTGATGATTTGTCTATTTCCTTAGGAGGAAAAACACCTGGGTTAATTACAATTATTTTATTTTCATCTATCCCAATTTCTATTGCAAGATTTTTTGTATATTCCGAGTTAGCAACTACCTGATCTATTTTATTGAAAGTTTTTAAAATTCTTTTATTAGCAAACGATCCTTTTTTATGATTGATTTCTTTTGAATGGATTAAACAAATTTTTCTTTTTGATGTTTTAATTAATTCTAAACTTTTCCAATGATCTGCAATAATACAACTAACATTTTTATTTTTTTTTATTAATTCATTTACCAAGTATGATTTTCGATATTTTCTTAAAAGTTTTATTCCTCCAACTCTATTAATAGAAAAGGAAACTTTTTGATCATGTGCTTTATAATTTTCATGATAATCAGCAAATACTTTTACTAAATTGTGTTTTGCTAAAGAGCAGGTTAATCCCCACATTAAGTTTTGCATTCCCCCAACTTCTGGAGGAAAAGATCTGGTAACTATTATATACATTAATTATTTAACCACTTGATATTACAACCCATACTTGGAATTTGGTTTTCTGGTCCTTTTCCAGTGTCAGAAATTTGTTTCATTGCTTTATATAAATCGCTTTCTCCACTTCTTACAGGTTTTAATTCTTTTAATTCTCTAATTCTTCCTCTGTATTGTAATTCTAAATCTTTGTTGTAACCAAAAAAATCAGGCGTACATACGGCATTATAATTTTTTGCAACTTCTTGTGTTTCATCAAAAAGATAAGGAAAACTAAAAGAATGATTTTTTGAAAATTTAATCATGTTGTCAAAAGAGTCTTCTGGATAATTTTTTACGTCATTCGAACAAATTGCTACAGATTTTATCCCATTTGTTTCTAATTTTTTACAATCTTGAACAATATCTTTAACAACCGCTTTAACATAAGGGCAGTGATTACATATAAACATTATCAAAGTACCATTCTCACCTTTAATATCATTAAGTGAAATAACTTTGTTGTCAGTAGAATTTAATTGGAAATTTTCAGCTTTTTTTCCAAAATCACATATTGGAGTTTTTGTGAGTGCCATGTTAAGTATTATATAAAGTATGTTTTACGATTTGGAAAATAAAAAACCAAAAAATTTAGGCGAAAATTGGGTCGCACCCAATGCAACAGTAATTGGCAATGTTACTTTGGAAAAAAATACAAGTATTTGGTTTAATGCAACTTTAAGAGGAGATATTGAAAATATTCATGTTGGCGAAGGTTCAAATATTCAAGATGGAAGTGTTTTGCACACTGATCCCGGATATCCTCTAAAAGTTGGAAAAAATGTTACAGTTGGACATCTTGTTATGCTTCACGGATGTACAATTGGAGACAATAGTTTAATTGGAATAGGGGCTGTAATTTTAAACAATGCTAAGATTGGAAATAATTGTGTTATAGGTGCGAAATCTTTAATAACTGAAAATAAAAAAATTCCAGACAACTCTTTAGTCGTAGGATCACCCGGCAGAGTAATTAGAAAGGTTACAGAAGAAGAAATTAAAGCAGTGAAAGAAAATGCAATTCGTTATCAAGAAAATTGGAAAAAATATTCAAAATCAATAAAATGAAAATCAAAAATATATTATGAATAATAATAGAAATCTTAAAAACATTTCATCAATATACAAAACAGACAAACTAGAGCATGGTTATATAGAAATATATGAGAGTTATTTTGACAAAATTAAAGATCAAAAACTTAAAATTCTAGAAATAGGAATTGCAGATGGAAAATCACTATTAACTTGGTCAGACTATTTTAAAAATTCTCAAATTATAGGAATAGATATACATAAAATTGATATAGTAGAAAAAAAATTAGATAGAAAAAATATTGAAATCCACCAAGGGTCCCAGGGTGATAAAAAATTTATTCATGAAATTATAAAAAAATATAGCGATTTTGATATAATAATTGATGATGGAAGTCATATTTCTAAAGATGTTAAAGTAAGCTTTGAATTACTTTTTCCAGCATTAAAGGATAATGGATTGTATATAGTTGAAGATATGCAGACTAGCTACAACCATTTTTTTGGAGGAAATCCATTTGATTTAAAATATTCAAATTCACATATGAATTTTTTTAAAAATTTAACTGATAGCTTAAATTATCAAGAAATTGCAAATCCATTTTATCTTAAAAAAAAATATGATTCAAAAATAATAAATATTTCTTTTTATCACAATATGGTTTTTATAAGGAAAGGACATAACAACAAAGTTAGTAGAGAGGTTATAAATCATTCATATGAAGATATGAAATATTTAGAAAAATCAAATAGGACTGGAAAAAAATTTAGATATTTTTTAAAATACAAAATTGTGTATAAATTATATACTTTATTCCTTTTTGTATTTCACACAATTAAAAAACTTTTATTATTTAGAATTTAAGGAACCAGCCAATATTCTTTATTATCATCTAATTCAAATCTAGCTCTTCGATGTCCTTTAGCCGCTAAGTAAAGCCATTCAATGCTTTTTATTCTACACTGTACTACGGTAAAATTTTTATATCCTTCTTCACTTTGTTGCATTGTAAATTCAAAGTTATCTAATTCAGATTTTAAACCAGATGTTGGGGTAGGCGACTTTGTTCCAGGTCCATTATCAACCAAATAACATTTTCTACTTATATGACCTGTTTTTGACCAAGACTCTCTTGTAATTTCATTATTGTGATTGATTATACATTCTACTTTTAGTCTTACCTGAATTTTTTCTTCTTTATCATAAAAAAGCATTGAAGCATTTTTATTATTTTTTAATTTAGGTATTTTATCAGATCTAATATCACTATGGAATTGAATTAGACTATTTAATTGATCAGATTTTCTAATTACTACAATTCTTCCATCAAAATCCTCCTGATTTCCACAAATAAAAACTGGAATTCTAAAAGGTGAACTTCTATTGGTCACAGCATTATCAAGCATTGACCAAATTTTTTTTTTAATTTCTTTTAAATCTTCATAGTATGCTGGTTGCATACAATCTTACTTTCTTAGTCTTTTAATTAAACTTGACGTGTCCCATCTATTACCACCTAATTTTTGAACATCACCATAATATTGATCAACTATTTCAGTTATAGGTAGTAAAGAATTATTTTTTTTTGCTTCATCTAAAGCAATTTTTAAATCTTTTCTCATCCAATCAACTGCAAATCCAAATTCAAATTTATCATCAATCATTGTTTTATATCTGTTATCCATTTGCCAAGATTGAGCAGCACCTTTAGATATAACTTCAATAACATCTTCCATATTTAATCCGGCTTTTAAACCAAAACTAATACCTTCCGATAGCGCTTGAACAAGGCCACCAATGCAGATTTGATTAACCATTTTTGCCAATTGTCCATTACCAGCTTTACCAAGCAATTTCATTTTTTTACTGTAGCAATCAATTTTATCTTTAGCTTTGTCAAAATCTTCTTGATCACCACCGATCATTACAGTTAGTGTTCCATTTTCTGCTCCAGCTTGACCACCGGACACAGGTGCATCTAGAGAACCAAAACCATTTTTTTTTGCATAATCATAAATTTCTCTTGCAATAGTTGCTGATGCAGTTGTGTTATCAACGTAGACTGCACCTTTTTTAATTGTTTTAAAAATTCCATTATTACCAAAAGTGACCTCTCTTAGATCATTGTCATTACCAACGCATGTAAATACAAAATCAGCATTCTCTGCAGCCTTACTAGGTGTATCTGCTTTAGAACCTTTATATTCCTTCAACCATTTATCAGCTTTGGATGTAGTTCGATTATAAACAGTTACATTGTGTCCTGCTTTTGATATATAACCAGCCATTGGATAACCCATGACACCAAGACCTATAAAAGCAACATTGCAACTCATAGAATGATTATAAATACTATTAGAGACAATTACAAAATAATTCTTTTTGGTTTTATTTTTACATTTTCATCAAGCGTTGGTCAGAGTTTTTTTATAGGTTTTTTTAATTCAGATATAAGAAATGAATTAAATATATCGCATGGTGAATTCGGGACCATCTATGGCATAGCTACATTATGTAGTAGTATTTTGTTAATATGGGTAGGAAAAAAAATAGATGATATTAAATTATTACATTATTCAATTTTTGTAGTAATTTTTTTATCTTTTTCCTCTTTCTTTTTTTCGTACGTAAATGGAGCATTATTATTATTTTTTGGAATTTTTTTTTTAAGATTATCCGGCCAAGGTTTGATGGCACATACAGCATCTACAGCAATATCTAGATATTTTGAAAGAAGGAGAGGCAAAGCATTGAGTTATATTTGGTTTGGCATGTCTCTTGGAGAGTTTTTATTTCCAATGTTAATTGTGTATCTCTTGTCTTTCATTTACTGGCGTGATCTTTGGATACAAATTTCAATTACAATTTTATTATTTTTACCAGCAATTTCTTTTTTTACGATAAAAAACATTAGCGTTTCATCAAGAGAAATTGACAGTGAAGTAAAAAAGACCAACAGTAATTTAATAAAAAGCTGGAAAAGGAGCGAAGTAGTAAAAGATTATAAATTTTATACCATATTGCCATGTTTATTGGCACCAGCTTTTATAATCACTGGAATTGTCATTAATCAATCTTTTATAACTGAATCTAAAGATTGGGGAGAATATACACTAGCAAAAGCATTTATGAGTTATGCCGTGCTTACTGTTATAACTTTATTTTTTTCAGGACTGTTAGTTGATAAATTTACAAGCAGGAAACTTTTACTTTTTTTTAATATACCGATGTTGTTAAGTTTAATTGTATTAATGTTTTTTAAAGTTCCATATTCTGCTCATATTTTTATGGGACTATTAGGTATTACTAATGGATTTACCAATGTTTTAGTATCTTCTCTTTGGGCTGAAATTTATGGAGTTAATTATTTAGGATCAATCAAAGCTTTGACTGGAGCTTTAATGGTTTTTTCAACAGCTTTGGCAACTACTGTTTTTGGTTTATTAATCGATTTTGGTCATTCTGTAGAAAGTATTTCATTTATATGTGTAATTTATGTTGTAATATCGACACTGATTATTGCTATATTTCAAAAAAGTTATAATCCGATATTAATAAATTAAACTTGATTTTTATTTTATCACAATATAAACAACCCGCATGGCTAGGATAACTGTGGAAGACTGCATAGATAAAGTAGATAGCCCATATGAATTAGTTTTAGTAGCAAAAGAAAGAGCCACACAATTAAATTCAGGCTTAGAACCAACAGTAGAAAGAGATAATGATAAAAATACTGTTATTTCTTTAAGAGAAATCGCGTCAGAAAAAGTTAAAGTTTCAGACTTAACAGATAGTGCAATTTATAAATTAAGAAAACACGTCGAACAAGTTGATGATACTTCAGATGAAGATGATGAAATAGGTGATGATTTTGAAAATTTATACAAGGGCCAAATATCAAAAAGTGGCACTCCAATTTTGCCTTCTAAAAGAGCAAGAAAAATTCCAGAAAAAATTCAAGTTTCAAAAGAAGATTTAGATGAATTAAAAGGCACAAATGAACCAGTGACCAAACATAATCAAGAAGAATCAGAAGGAGATAGTGTCTCTATAGAAGAATTAAAGGAAACAGAGACTGAGGAAAAAATAGATAATAAAGAAGATACTGAAGCTACAAATAGCTAAAAATATATTATAAAATCATACCATGAACAGAAAAGTTTGCGTTGCACCAATGATGGATTGCACAGATCGTCATGAACGTTTTTTTTTGAGATTGATAAGTAAAAACGTTTTTCTTTATACAGAAATGATTGTCTCTGAAGCAATAGATAGAGGAGACAAAAAAAAATTATTATCTTTTGATATAAAAGAAAAACCCGTGGGACTTCAATTAGGAGGCTCTTCCCCCCAATTATTAGGTAACGCTTCAAAGATTGGTGAAGAGTTTGGATACGATGAAATTAATTTAAATTTGGGTTGTCCAAGCAAAAAAGTTCAAAAAAATAAATTTGGTGCCTGTTTAATTAAAGAACCAAATCTTGTAGCAGATTGTTTAAATGAAATGCAAGTTAAGACAAAATTACCAGTTACTGTAAAAACAAGAATTGGATATGATGATGTAGAAGACTACGAAAGTTTATTTAACTTTATTAATCTTTTAAAATCAACTGGAGTTAAAACTTTTATTATTCATTCACGAAAAGCAATGTTAGGAAAATTTACTCCAAAACAAAATTTAAATATTCCACCACTAAAATACGATATGGTATATAAATTGAAAAAAGATTTTAGAGATTTAGAAATAATTATAAATGGTGGAATTACTTCGACAGATCAAATTAAAAATCATTTAAAAAAAGTAGATGGAGTTATGATTGGCAGGTCAATATATCATTCCCCTTATATTTTGTCTGATATTGAAAAAGAAATTTTTGATAATGATAAAATAGTATCAAGACAAGAAGTAATTGAAAAATTAATTCCTTATGTCAAAAGAGAAGTTAAAAAAGGTGCAAGATTAAATCAAATAATGAGACACACAATTGGACTGTTTCATGGACAAGCCGGTTCAAGTTTTTGGAAAAGATATTTAAGTGAAAATATGTGTGTTAGGGATGCTGATATAAAAAAAATTGATCACATAATGGATAAAATATCATTTAATCAATTAAATAGATCTGTGAGCTAATTTGGATTTTAATTTTTTTTCAAATCAATATTTGTTTTTTGCTTTACTAATGGTTACCGCAGCTATTCCAGTTGGATTTACTGCTGGCTTTTTTGGCATAGGAGGAGGGTTGATTACTGTTCCTGTTCTTTTTTACATTTTTGAATCATTGGGAATAAATAATGATTATATTATGCATTTAGCAATAGGTACTTCTTTTTCAATAATTGTTCCAACTTCATTATCATCGGTACTAACTCATAAAAAATATAATTCAGTTGATTTTGATGTGGTAAAATCTTTTGGTTTATTTGTTATAATAGGTGTTGTTCTTGGTGCAATTTTTGCTTCAACATTAGAAACTAAGCAATTAGTGCTATTTTTTTCAATTGTTACCTTTGGTTTAGGGAATTATTTAATTTTTTTAAAAGAAAAAGAAACCAATTTAACATCTATTTTTAAAACTCATTATAAAATTTTTTTTGGTTTTATTTCAGGATTTGTTTCCGCACAAATGGGAATAGGTGGCGCTATAATGAATGTGCCTGTGCTAAAATTCTTTGGTTACAGCATAAATAAAGCGATAGGCAGCGCGTCAGCTATAGGTTTTTTAATAGCTATAACTGGAACAACAGGTTTTTTATTAGCTGGAAATTATAAAGAAATACATGCTCCTTTAAGTATAGGTTTTGTAAACATTCCAGCCTTTTTAATTTTTGTTCCTATTACTATTTTTATGGCTAAACTTGGAGCAAAAACAGTTCATAGATTAGACAAAAAGATTATTACCAAATTGTTCGGTCTTCTTAATCTGCTTGTATCTGCTCAGTTATTTTTAAAATATTTAAATTACTAAATTTTTTGATCATATTCTCCAACTTTTCCTGTTTCTTGAAGCAGACTATCAATAAATTTAAAAATTTCTTTCTTTCTTTCATTAGATGTGGGACTTTCAGTAACTACTACTAAAGAAGGTTTGTTTGATGATGCTCTTATCAATCCCCATGACCCATCCTCAAATGAAAATCTAATGCCATTTACTGTTAAAATTTCTTTTATAGGTTGATTGTCTATTTTGATTTTTTTATTTTTTATCTCATTAACTTTTTCTTTAAGATTTTCAACTACTTTATATTTTTCTTCATCTTTACAAAATGGCGCCATACTAGGTGTTTGAAAAGTTTTAGGCAATTCTCCCAAAATTTCATTAATTTTTTTATCTTGATTATCCAGTAAATGGCATATCTGTATTGCAGAATTGATACCATCATCATAACCATATCCAATTGGTTGATTAAAAAAGAAATGTCCACTTTTTTCAAATCCAGCTAAAGCAAATTCTTTATTTACTTTTCTTTTAATATGTGAGTGTCCAGTTTTCCAATAAATGGTTTTGCAATTATTTTCTATTAGAACCTTATCATTGCCAAAAAGACCTGTAGATTTAACATCTACAACAAACTTAGCACCTTTGTTATTTTGTGAAAGATTTCTTGCTATTAGTAAACCGATTTTATCAGAAAAAATTTCTTTTCCTTTATTATCTATTACCCCAACTCTATCACCATCACCGTCAAAACCAAATCCTATATCCGCATTGTTATTTTTAACACATTTTGATATTTCATGAAGCATTTTTAAATCTTCCGGATTAGGATTGTATTTTGGAAAATTAAAATCTAAGTTGCAGTCTAATTCGATTACTTCGCAGCCTATGCCTCTAAGTATATTGGGAGCAAAAATACCCGCAGTCCCATTTCCACAAGCAACAACTGCTTTAATTTTTTTATTTATTTTATTTTTTTGAATTAAATCCTGTTCGTATAATTTTTTAAAATTATCTATTTTTTTTTCGCTTCCATTCCCTTTAATAAATTTTTTGTTTAAAGTAATATCTTTTAACTCAAGCATTTCTTCAGGTGCATGCGTGAGTCCTTTTTCTATACCCATTTTTACACCAGTCCAACCATTTTCATTATGGCTTGCAGTAACCATTGCAACAGCATCAGCATTTAATTTAAACTGTGCAAAATAAACTGTAGGTGATAAAGACAATCCTATATCTTCTACATAGCAACCTGTTGAAATTAATCCTTTTTTTAAAGCAGTTTTAATTTCTTTGCTGTAAGATCTGTAATCTTGACCAACTATCACCCTGGGATTATTTTTTTTCAGATTTTTTATTATTTGAGTGCCCAGCCCCTTGCCGAGATTTTCTATTCCAAATAGATTTATATCTTTTTTATACAACCATCTGGCGTCGTATTCCCTAAATCCATTTGGATTTATTTTTATTTCATTAGACATTTATTGTTTTTATAGTTTTTTATTTATTTATTTAGTTAATTTTTTGATTGATTATTTTATATAATGTTCTATAAATGTTCTGTTGATTTATGTGATTATCTAGTATAACTAACATAATTACACACAACATATAGTTGTTTTTTTAGATAAAAACATAACAATAGGGAGTATGAATAAAATTCTATCTCAAGCAATAAGAAAGGCTGTCTCTGACTATAGTCCTATTAGCAAGCAAAATAAAAGCGACAAGAGACCAGACTTATTTTCACTAAATAATGAAACTGAACTTTTTCAAAATGAAAAAGGCATAACTATAAAAATTCAAAGATTAAAAGATTCCAATCTTACGGAATTTGGAAAAGCCACTCTAAGCGATAGATACTTAGGAGCAAATGAATCCTACCAAGATTTATTTGCGAGGGTTGCTAGTTATTATGCAGATAATAACTTGCATGGACAAAGAATATATAACTACATAAGCGATCTTTGGTTTATGCCAGCCACACCAATTTTATCAAATGGAGGAACTCAAAGAGGTTTACCAATTTCTTGTTTTTTAAATGAAGCAGGAGATAGTCTTGACGGAATTTTAGATTTATGGAGTGAAAATGTTTGGCTTGCAGCCAAAGGAGGAGGAATTGGAAGTTATTGGGGAAATCTAAGATCAATTGGAGAAAGAATTGGAAGAGTAGGTAAAACTTCAGGAATAATTCCTTTTATTAAAGTAATGGATTCTTTAACAATGGCTATAAGCCAAGGTTCCTTAAGAAGAGGTTCTGCAGCTTGTTATCTCCCAATAGATCATCCAGAGATAGAAGAATTTATAGAAATGAGAAGACCAACAGGAGGAGATCCAAATAGAAAATCTTTAAATCTTCACCATGGAGTTCTTGTTTCAGATGCATTTATGAGAGCTGTAGAGTTGGACGAGCAATGGGCGCTCAAGAGTCCCAAAGACGGAACGGTACAATCTAGAGTGACTGCAAGAAATTTATGGATTAGATTATTAACAGCAAGAATTGAAACGGGAGAACCTTATATAATTTTTATTGATACTGTTAATAGATTAATTCCCCAACATCACAAGTTAGCAGGCTTGAATGTTAAGACCTCTAACTTATGCAGTGAAATTACTTTGCCAACAGGAGTTGATAAAGATGGAAAGGACAGAACAGCGGTATGCTGTTTATCATCATTAAATTTGGAAAAATATGATGAGTGGAAAAATGATAAAAATTTTATAAGTGATATAATGAGATTTTTAGATAATGTGTTAACAGATTTTATAGATAAAGCTCCTGAAGATTTTAAAGATGCAACATATTCAGCGCTAAGAGAAAGAAGCATAGGTTTAGGGGTAATGGGTCTTCATTCATTTTTTCAACAGAAGAAAATACCTTTCGAATCCGTTATGAGTAAAGTTTGGAATAAAAAAATATTTGAACATATTCAAAAGGAAGTTGATCAAGCATCAAAAGATTTAGCAGAAGAAAGAGGTCCATGCCCAGATGCTGCAGAGTATGGAATTAAAGAAAGATTTTCAAACAAAACTGCAATTGCACCTACGGCATCAATATCTATAATTTGTGGTGGAACTTCACCAGGAATTGAGCCCATTGCTGCAAATAGTTATACTCATAAAACTCTTTCAGGTTCATTCAATGTTAGAAATAAATATTTAGAAAAAATATTGGAAAAATATGAAAAAAATAATGAAGAGATTTGGTCTAGCATCACAACTAATCAAGGTTCAGTTTCCCATTTAGAGTTTTTAACAAAAGAAGAAAAAGATGTATTCAAAACAGCTTTTGAATTAGATCAAAAATGGATAGTTGAATTAGGAGCGGATAGGACACCACATATTTCACAAGCTCAATCAGTCAATATATTCATACCCGCCGATATTCACAAAAGAGATCTACATCAAATTCACTTCCAAGCATGGAAAAAAGGCCTTAAAAGCCTTTATTATTGCAGATCAAAATCTATACAAAGAGCTGAAAATATAAATAGTGGTTCATCTACAGATGTAAAATTAAATGTTTATAAGTCAAATGACGAACAAGATTATGATGAGTGTTTGTCATGTCAGTAGAAAAGTTAAAAAAAGCTGAGATAATTCAAAATAAATCAAAAGAGATGGGATTGTTAGTAGAAAATCCTGTTTATAAGCCTTTCAGATATCCTTGGTGTTATGATGCGTGGTTAACACAACAAAGAATTCACTGGTTACCCGAAGAAGTTCCTCTTGGAGATGATGTTAGAGACTGGCAAAAAAACCTTAAACCAGAAGAAAAAAATTTGTTAACGCAAATATTTAGATTTTTTACTCAAGCAGATGTTGAAGTAAGCAACTGTTATATAAGACATTATATGAATGTGTTTAAACCAACAGAAGTACTAATGATGATGTCGTCATTTGCATCAATGGAGACGGTTCATATAGCGGCTTACTCGCACTTATTAGACACAATAGGAATGCCAGAAACAGAATATTCAGCTTTCTTAAAGTACAAAGAAATGAAAGATAAGTATGACTACATGCAAGGCTTTGATGTTAAATCCCATCATGATATTGCAAAAACAATTGCTGTATTTAGTGCTTTTACAGAAGGACTGCAATTATTTGCAAGTTTTGCAATTTTGTTAAATTTTCCAAGACAAAATAAAATGAAAGGTATGGGTCAAATAGTAACCTGGTCTGTTAGAGACGAAACGTTGCATTGTAATTCTATGATTAGACTTTTTAATACTTTTATAAAAGAACAACCTGAAATATGGACACCTAAATTGAAAAAGGAAATTTACGAATCTTGCAGAACTATTATTAATCATGAAGATGCTTTTATAGATTTAGCATTTAACATGGGACCAATCGAAGGTTTAACAGCTCAAGAGATAAAAGATTATATTAGATGGATAGGCAATAGAAGACTAATCCAATTAGGATTAGAACCTATTTATGAAATTGATAAAAATCCTTTAAATTGGCTTGACACAATGTTGAATGCTGTTGAGCATATGAATTTTTTTGAAGGCAGAGCAACAGAATATTCTAAGGCATCAACCCAAGGTACTTGGACAGAAGCATTTAGTTAAATAAATTTATAGAAAGGAGGAAAAATGGAAATAGTTGTAGCACTTGTTGTTATTTGGTTGATAATGAACTAAGTTTTAATTTATTTTTTATCTTTGATTGAGAAGCATCACTTTACGATATGACGCTCCGCTATATTTAGAAAGAGGTCTAATTAGTTTATTAGCAGCGTGTTGTTCCATTATGTGAGCAGACCAACCTGTAATTCTTGCCATAACAAAAATTGGAGTAAAAAAATCTGTATCGAAGCCCATCAAATGGTAAGTTGGTCCAGTTGGATAGTCAACATTAGGATGAATTTCTTTTCTTTCTATCATTACATTTTTAACAATATCGTAAATTTTAATAAATTTTTTATCTGTTTTAATTTTAGCAACCTTTTTAAAATACTTTTCCATAGTTGGAACTCTTGAATCTCCTTTTTTATAAACTCTATGACCAAAACCCATAACAACTTCTTTTTTATTAAGAGCATTATTTATCCATTTGAATGCATTTTCTGGTTTTTTTATCTTATTCATCATATTCATCACTTCTTCATTTGCACCTCCATGCAAAGGACCTTTTAAACTTGCAATAGCTCCAGTGATTGCCCCATGAATATCGGATAAGCTGCTTGTTATTGTCCTTGCCGTAAATGTAGAAACATTAAAACTATGTTCAGCATAAAGAATTAAAGACACATCAAAGGCTTTAACAATTTCTTTGCTTGGTACTTTTCCAAAACACATATAAAAAAAATTTTCTGAAAATGTTAATTTTTTTTTAGGTTTTATTATTTTTTTACCTTTTCTGGCTCTAAAATATGCAGATAAAGCAGTGGGTGTTTTTGCAAATATTCTGATTGCTTTTTTCATATTAGCAACTGGAGAATTGTCTTTAACATCTTTATCTTCAAGAGCCATTAAGCTTACTGCAGTTCTTGCAACATCCATAGGATGTGCTTTTCTAGGCATTTTTTGAATATCTCTTAGTATTTGTTTTGAAAGTTTTCTTTCAGACCTTTCGTTTTTAACAAATTTTTTTAGCTGTTTTTTATTAGGAAGTTCTCCATTAAGAATAAGATAGGCCACCTCTTCAAAAACACACTTTTCACAAAGATCTTGAACAGCATAACCTCTATAAGTTAGAGAATTGATATCAGGCATTACTTGAGAAACAGTTGTTTGATCAACAACAATACCCAATAATCCTTTTTTAATTTCATCGCTCATTATTCAAATCCATCAGTATCAAAATTGTATATTTTTTCATCTAAGGCATTATACTTTTCATACTCAACTAAATCATACAATCTTTTTCTAGTTTGCATTTTACTTATAATGTTATTTTGATGTCCATCCTTAAAAATAGCACGTAGTCCATCTTCAACATTTTTCATAGCTAATCTTTGAGTTGTTACTGGATATATGACTATATTATATCCCATATTCTCAAGATCCTTATAATTTAGTAACTTCGATTTGCCGAATTCAGTCATATTAGCTAGTAAATAACAGTCTAAAGCTTTTCTTACAATTTCGAAATCTCTTTCATCAGAAAGTGCTTCTGGAAAAATAATTTCGGCACCAGCATCTATATAAGCTTTACATCTGTCGATCATTTTATCCAAACTTTCAACTGCCTTAGCATCTGATCGTGCAATAATTTTAAAATTCTTATCTTTTTTGGATTTTACGCATTCTTTTATTTTATCTACCATTTTTTTTTTAGAAATAAGCTCTTTATTTTCTAAATGACCACATCTTTTTTGACTAACTTGATCTTCAATATGAACAGCTGTAATTCCAATTTTTTCAAAAGTTTCAATTGTTTTTTTACAAGATTTAAATCCTGTATCTATATCTACAATTGTAGGCAAGTTAGTAACACGTGCAATTTTTTTAGATCTTTCGCTAACATCTTTAAGAGTTGTTAAACCTATATCTGGATAACCGAGATCATTAGACATAACACCTCCAGAAACATAAACTGCATCATATCCAATTTCTTCAATCAATTTAGCTGTTAAAGGATTATAAGCTCCGGGAACTCTTAGAATTTTTCCACTTTTAATTTTTTTAACAAAAAGTTTTCTTTTTTCCTTAGTTTTTTTTTTAACAAAGTGCACTAAAAAATTGCCTTTCTTAAATTTCTTTTTAAATCTGATTTTTTTATTTCAATATTTAGTTTATTTATCTGACCACTTTTTAAATATTTAAGTTTTTGAACAACTTTTAAAAATCTATCACTTTCTTTTTTTGTAACAATGTTTTTTGTAAGAGTGATAAATTTATTTATATAATTTTTTCTTTTAAAAGGTCTTGATCCATAAGGATGTGCGGCAGCTTTAGATAGTTCTTCGGTTATTTTTTTTCCATTTTTTAAAGTAACAACTACTTTTGCTCCAAAAGATTTATTTTTTGGATTTGGATTGTGATATTTTTTAGTCCATTTTTTATTTTCGTGCGTTCTTATTGAATGCCATATTTTAATTGTACTTTTTTTATTTGATCGTGATTTGGTATACGATTTTATATGGTGCCAATCAGCATCTTCCAAAGCTACTGCAAAAATATACATAATTGAATGATCTAAAGTTTCTCTACTGGCGTTAGGATCCATTTTTTGAGGATCGTTTGCTCCAGTTCCAATTACATTATGAGTGTGATGACTTGTATAAATATCTATTTTTTTTATTTGATTTAAATTTTTAATTTTTTTATTAAGTTTTTTTGCAATATCTATTAAAGCTTGAGCTTGATACTCAGCAGAATATTCTTTTGTATAAGTTTCTAGAATAGCTTTTTTTTCTTCATTTTTTTTGGGTAATGGAACTTTATATATTGCTTTTTTTCCATCTAATATTCTTGCTATCACACTATCTTCACCTTCATATATAGGGCTTGGAGCTTTTTCACCTCTCATTGTTCTGTCGATAGCTTCTATCGATAATTTTCCAGCATGAGCTGGCGCATAAGCTTTCCAACTTGAAATTTCACCTTTCCGTGATTGTCTTGTTGATATTGTTGTGTGTAAAGCCTGCTGTATTGCCTGAAATATTGTTTCTGTGCTTAATTTTAACATCGAGCCAATTCCAGCTGCAACACTAGGACCTAAATGAGCAATATGATCTACTTTATGTTTATGTAAACAAATTCCTTTAACCAAGTTTACTTGAACTTCATATGCTGTAATTATTCCTCTGAGCAAGTCAAGGCCACTTTTTCTCTTTTGTTCAGCAACAGCTAACAATGGAGGAATATTATCTCCAGGATGACTATAGTCTGCTGCTAAAAATGTATCGTGATAATCAAGTTCCCTTACAGCTGTACCATTTGACCAAGCTGCCCACTCACAGTCAAATTTTAGTTTTGAATTTACGCCAAATAAAGTAGCTCCATTTTTTCGTGGATGTTTTAAAGCCATCTCTCTTGAGGAAATTACCGGCTTTCTATTTAATGAAGCTATTGCAACCGAAGCATTATCAATAATTCTATTTATTGCCATTTCCACTGAATACTTATTAAGCTTGGCGTTATCACTTGCGATTTCAGCAATTTTCCAAGCGAGTTGTTTTTTCTTATTTAATTTTATTTTAGAAGGACAAACTCTTACTTTATGTAAAATCAAAATATCTCCTTAAATTTTTGTTTATAGCAATAATAAGTTATTTTTGTATGAGAATCAAAACGGCAGTAACTAAAAGTAAAAATGCCAAAAAATACTCGATTAAAGCTTTTATTTTATTATTCTTTACCAAATTTTTAATTGCTGAACCAAATGCTGCCCAGGGCGATATTGATAAAGGACATATAATTAATGCAATAATTGCTATAAAAAATATAGAAATAATCAAGTTTCCATCTTTTGGCAAAAACCCCGAAGCTGCCATACTTGAAATAGTCCATGCTTTTGGATTTACAATTTGAAATAATGCTGCTTCATGAAACTTAAGAGGCCTTGAATCGTCTTCTTTAATTTTGTTAAAAGAACCAACAATTTTATAACCAAGATATAATAAGTAAATTGCACAAATTATTTTGAGAATATTTTGAATTTGTGGAAAAATTTGAAATACCTTTCCTAGACCAAGACAAACTAAAATTAATTGTAAAATATGACCAATTGTAATTCCAGACATATGTGGAATTGTCTTTAAAAAACCAAACTTAAGACCCGAAGCAAGAACCATAGCGTTGTTTGGGCCAGGCGTTACATACATCACAAAATAAAAACTAACCAGTGCAATTAATATATTTAAATCAATCATTTAGATATGGAGATATTATTTTTTCTATACCTATATAGTCTTTTATTAAATGATTGTGGTAAAGTTGATCAATCTTTTTTTCAGTATATCCATCTTCCAAAAGTATCATAGGAATACCAGCGGATTTTGCTGCTTCAGAATCATTTTCGCTATCTCCAATCATTATACTTTTTTTAATGTTTCCACCCATAATTTCTATGGTGTTCGTTAGATGTCTCGGATCTGGTTTGCAATAATCAAAAGTGTTTCTCCCAGCAACGTATTCAAAAAAATTATAAATTTTTATTTTTTTTAAAAAATCTACAGCTAGATGTTCTTGTTTATTTGTACAAACCCCCATTGAAATATTATTTGATTTTGCCCATTTTAAGAATTTGTAAACTCCATTTATAAGTTTACTTTTAACAACAATATTTTTTCCATAAAAATCAAGAAACTCTTTTATCATCTCGTCTTTAATTTTTTGATCAGTGATTTTTGATAATTCTTTTCGTGCAGTACTCCAAATTGATCTACCAATCATTACAGCAGCACCTTTACCAAGATAATTTCTTATTTCTTCTAAGCTTCTTGTATTATAACCAAATTTTTTCATTACATGATTGTGCGCAGACATAAGATCTGGAGCTGTATCAGCCAAAGTTCCGTCAAGATCAAATAATATGGTTAATTTTTGAGTCATTTTAAAAAGTATTAATAAGAAATAATTTGTGAATTAAAGAACATGTCCACTAAACTATAAGTAATTTTAATAAATGAAACAAATAAATTTACAAAAAAACTTAAGAAAAAAATTTATAAAAAAAGGAGTTAAAATGATTGCTCCCGAAACAGTGTTTTTTTCTAAAGATACTAAAATTGGAAAAAACGTTATTATAGAGCCATATGTAGTTATTGGAGAAAAAGTTAAAATTCAAAATAATATTAAAATTTTATCATTTTCACATCTAGAAAAAGTGAAAATTGAAAATAATGTTATCATCGGACCATTTGCAAGAATAAGACCAGGAACAGTTTTAAAATCTGGATCTAGAGTAGGAAACTTTGTAGAAGTTAAAAAAAGTTCAATTGGAAAAAATTCCAAAGTTAATCATTTGTCATATATTGGAGATTCTAATTTAGGAAAAAATGTTAATATTGGAGCAGGAACAATTACTTGTAACTATGATGGAGTTAAGAAAAGTAAGACAAATATTAAGGATAAAGTTTTTATTGGTTCTAATTCTTCTTTGGTAGCACCAGTTACAATTAACTCAAGTAGCGTTGTTGGAGCAGGATCTGTTATAACAAAAAATGTTAGAAAAAAATCTTTAGCATTGACCAGATCTTCTCAGATTGAAATTAAAAATTATAAAAGGAAAAAATAATGTGCGGAATAGTTGGGATAGTTAGTAATAAATCTGTATCGGCTAGCATCATTGAAGCTTTAAAGAAATTGGAGTATCGCGGTTATGATTCAGCAGGAATTTCAACTATTAGCAAAGGACAAATTAATGAACAAAAATGTTCTGGAAGAGTTGATAATTTAGAAAAAATTCTTTTTCAAAATCCCTCAGACGGGGCTCTTGGAATTGGACATGTTAGATGGGCTACCCATGGGATTCCAAACCAAATTAATGCACATCCACACTCATCAGAAGTAGTGTCAGTAGTTCATAATGGTATTATAGAAAATTCAGACAAGTTAAGAAATGAATATATTAAAAAAGGTTATTCATTTAAATCGCAAACTGATACTGAAGTTATTACGGTAATTTTAACAGATTTTTTAAAATCTGAAAATTTAATAGATTGTATTAACAAGACTCTAAAAAAACTTGAAGGCAGTTTTGCTTTAGGGATTCTCTTTAAAGATTTTAACAATGTCGTAGTTGGAGCAAGAAGAGGAAGTCCTTTAGCCGTTGGATATGGTCATGATGAAAATTTTATAGGATCTGATTCATATGCTCTTAAAACAATGACTAACAAAATTTCTTATCTAGATGATGGAGACTTTTGTTTGCTTTATAAAGAAAAAGTTGAATTTTATAATTCTAAAAAAAAAAAAATTAATAAAGAAATTTTTGAACTATCAAATGAAGACAATACTGCTGACAAAGGTGACTATAAAGACTTCATGTCCAAAGAAATTGACGAACAGTCAATTACAACAAAGAAGTGTATTAAAGAATATTTAGACAAAACCCGTAGTGAAATTAATATATATAATTTGCCGATTCACCCAAAAAAAATTAATAAAATAAGATTAATAGCCTGTGGTACAGCTTATCATTCTTGTTTAATAGCAAAATATTGGATTGAAGAATTTTCTTCAATTGATGTTGAAGCTGATATTGCATCTGAATTTAGATATAGAAATGTAAAATTAAATTTAAATGATTTATATATCTTTGTATCTCAGTCAGGAGAGACAGCAGATACCTATGCAGCGCTTGAAAAATGTAAAAAAAATAAAGTAAAAACTTGCGGAATAGTAAATGTAGTAGAAAGCTCAATAGCAAGACTAGCTGATTTTGTTTTGCCAATACATGCTGGTCCCGAAATAGGCGTAGCCTCTACCAAAGCTTTTTTAGGACAAATGCTAGTGCTTTATTTACTAACTTTAAAAATATCTAAAGAAAGAAATGATATTGATTTAAAAAGTTATAAAGATCTAGTTTTAGATTTACAAAAATTACCGGAATTTCTTAAAAAAACTTTATCTAAACAAAATGATATTCAGGTAATGGCAAGAGACTTTATTTCTGCTAAAGGAACAATGTATCTAGGCAGAGGTTATTCTTATCCAATTGCAATGGAAGGAGCTCTAAAATTAAAAGAATTAGCATATATTCATGCAGAAGGTTACGCTGCAGGTGAAATGAAACACGGACCTCTTGCATTAATAGAAGATGGAATGCCAGTAATTGTTTTGGCGCCTAAAGACAGATATTTTGAAAAAACCATTTCAAATATGCAGGAGGTTATAGCACGAGGCGGCAAAGTGATAATGATTACTGATGACACTTCTACAACAATGAATGAGAATATAAGATTTAAATTTCAAATTCCAAAAACAAACTTTACATTAAATTCTTTTTTATTAACTATTCCAATTCAATTTTTAGCGTATCACGTTGCTTTATTAAAAAATTGTGACATTGATAAGCCAAGAAACTTAGCAAAATCAGTAACAGTTGAGTAAATAATACTAAAAAAAAAACAAATTTACTTTTATTATATCTGATCTATATATACATCTTAGAGTTGAATTATGAAAAAGTGGAAAATAAACACCTGGAGAAGTTATCCTGTAAAACACATTCCTAAGTATGAGGATGGAAAAGAACTAAATATGGTTCTTGGGAAGATTAAAAATT
This sequence comes from uncultured Pelagibacteraceae bacterium, assembly GCA_902570055.1. Lineage (GTDB taxonomy): Bacteria > Pseudomonadota > Alphaproteobacteria > Pelagibacterales > Pelagibacteraceae > Pelagibacter. The sequence continues at coordinate 3,308 of CACFWQ010000001.1, read as the reverse complement.
TTCCCCCATTAGTTTTTGCTGGTGAAACAAGACATTTAAAAGAACAACTTGCTAATGTTGTTGATGGAAAAGCTTTCTTATTACAAGGAGGTGACTGCGCCGAAAGTTTTGCTGAATTTAATCCAGACAACATAAGAGATTATTTTAAAGTTATTTTACAAATGTCTTTAGTTTTGACTTATTCTGCTTCTTTACCAGTTGTTAAGTTAGGAAGAATAGCTGGACAATTTTCTAAGCCACGAACCTCTCCAACAGAAAAACAGGGAAACAAAGAATTACCAAGTTACTTAGGAGATAATATAAATGGAATTGAATTTAGTGAAAAATCACGAAAACCTGATCCAAAAAGATTATTTAAAGCATATTCTCAAGCAGCTTCTACTTTAAATTTATTAAGAGCTTTCTGTCACGGAGGATTTGCAGATCTTAAAAAAGTACATCTTTGGAACTTAGGCTACATTAAAAAAACCCCTCAAGCAAAAAAATTTAAAGAACTAGAAGATAAAATAGCAGATGCTTTAGCATTTATGGATGCATGTGGAATAAATTCTGACTTTAATAGAAGACTTAAAACAGTAAATTTTTGGACATCCCACGAAGCGTTATTGTTACCCTTTGAAGAAAGCATGACAAGAGTTGATTCAACTACTGGAGAATACCATGATACATCAGCACATTTTGTTTGGATAGGTGATAGGACTAGACAATTAAATGGCGGGCATGTTGAATTTTGTAGAGGTATAGAAAATCCAATTGGAATTAAATGTGGACCCACTTCTAAACCTGATGAAATTGTAAAGATTGTTAATGTTTTAAATCCTAAAAATGAAAAAGGAAAAATTACATTAATTTCAAGATTTGGACATCAGAATGTAGAAAAATTTTTACCTAAGCTAATAAAGGCTATTAAAAAAGAAGGTTTAAATGTAATTTGGTCTTGTGACCCGATGCATGGAAATACAGTTAAATCAGCAACAGGTTTTAAAACTAGGCCATTTAACAATGTATTGAATGAGGTTAAGAATGTATTTGCCGTTCATCAAAGCGAAGGATCTTATGCAGGAGGTTTGCACATAGAGATGACAGGTCAAAATGTTACAGAATGTACGGGTGGCGCACAAAAAATATCTGATCAAGATTTATCTAGCAGGTATCACACTCATTGTGATCCAAGATTAAATGCTAACCAAGCTTTAGAACTAGCTTTTTTGATTTCTGACGAGATTAAAAAGAATTCCATTTATGCAAGAAGTGGAATTAGAGCAGCATCTTAGGCTTTATTAAAGAAATCCAATAAAGTATATTTGATTTATGGAAGTAAGTAAGAAAGTTTTGTTTATTAAAGATTGGATATTGAACTACACAAAGTCAATGTCTAAGAAGGCACAATCTTTAGTTATTGGTATATCCGGAGGCATTGACTCTTCTGTAACAAGCACCTTGTGCGCAATGACAGGTATACAAACTATTGTATTAACTATGCCGATAAAACAAATAAGTTCACAACATGATTTGAGTTTAAAACATGAAAAATGGCTAAAAAATAAATTTAAAAATGTTGTGTCTTATACAATTGAACTTGATGAAGTATTTAAATCTTTTCAAACAAAATTATCATCTTTTGAAAATGATCATGGTTTTGCTAATTCAAGAGCAAGAATAAGAATGACAACACTTTATCAAGTTGCCGCAGCTAATAATGGAATAGTTGTTGGAACAGGAAATAAAGTAGAGGATTTTGGAGTTGGTTTTTATACTAAATATGGTGACGGAGGAGTTGATATTTCACCTATTGCTGATTGTACTAAAACAGAGGTTTGGGAGCTAGGAAAAGAACTGAATATATTAGAAGAAATAATTAAAGCTCAACCAACAGATGGCCTATGGGATGACGGAAGGACAGATGTTGGACAATTGGGTCTCACATATCAAGAACTTGAAGATGCTATGAATAATCAAAATTCTCCCCATCGATCAAAATATCTTGAAAAAAGAAAATTGAACTTACATAAAATGGAACCAATTCCAGTATGCAAAATTCCAAAATAATATGAATAAAGATATTTTTTTATCTAATAGTCTTGGCAATAAAAAAGAGAAATTTATACCAATAAACAAAAAAAAAATTGGCATGTATGTTTGCGGACCTACAGTTTATGACGACCCACACATTGGCAATGCAAGACCATTAGTTGTATTTGATATATTATACAGGGTATTAAAATGTAAGTTTGGTGAAAAATCAGTTACTTACGTAAGAAACATTACAGATATTGATGATAAAATTATTCAATCATCTAACGAAAAAAAAATATCAACGAAAGAATTAACAAAAGAAATCATAAAAAACTTTCATGATGATTGTATTTATTTAGGCTGTGAAAAACCTACCTTTGAACCAAAAGCTACAGAAAATATTTCTTTAATGATTCAGATGATTAATAAACTGATTCACAATGAATATGCTTATTTAAACAATCAACATGTATATTTTGAGGTTAAAAAATTTGAAGATTATGGAAAATTGTCCAATAAAAACCTAAATGAATTAATTGCAGGGTCTAGAGTTGAAGTATCGGAAAATAAAAAAAATCCTGAAGATTTTGTTCTATGGAAACCTTCAAAAGATAATGAGCCTTTTTGGGAATCTCCTTGGGGAAATGGTAGACCAGGTTGGCATCTAGAGTGTTCAGTAATGTCAAAAAAATATCTGGGTGATAAATTTGATATTCACGGAGGGGGTAGAGATTTAATCTTTCCTCATCATGAAAATGAAATTGCTCAGTCAAGATGTGCTAACAAAAATGAAGTTTTTGCAAACTATTGGATTCATAATGGATTTATTACAATGTCAAATGAAAAAATGGCAAAATCCCAAGGGAATATTTTAAAAATAAACGAATTAAGAAAAAAAAATAATGGCCAGATTTTAAGATTAGCTTTAATTAGTTCTCATTATCGACAACCTTTAGACTGGAACGACGATTTGGTAAATCAATGTCAAAACACTTTAAACAAGTGGTATGAAAGTTATGTCGATTTAAAAAATCCTAGGCTAGTTCCCGAAGAATATCTTGCTCCATTATATGATGATTTAAATACTCCTAGTTATATTGCAAACCTTCATAAGTTATTTGAAAAAACACAAAAAGGTGACAGAAATGACAAGGAAATTTTCGTATCAGCTTGCAATTTCGTTGGCTTATTAATGCAAACAAAAAATGAGTGGCTACAGCATAAAAAAAGCAAGTCAGAGATATCTGAAAAAGAAATACTAACTAAAATTAATGAGAGAAATGAAGCTAGAG